>NZ_JAHFVG010000012.1 GCF_023264675.1 Rhodococcus sp. (in: high G+C Gram-positive bacteria) | reverse complement strand
CGTCTTCGATCCGTCCGTGATCTCGTACCGCGACCTGCTCGAGTTCTTCTTTCAAATTCACGATCCGTCGACGAAGAACCGCCAGGGAAACGACATCGGGGTCAGCTACAGGTCCGCGATCTTCTACACGAGCGAAGAGCAGAAGAAGGTCGCACTCGACACCATCGCCGATGTGGACGCCTCCGGTCTGTGGCCGGGAAAGGTGGTCACCGAGGTAACCCCGTCAGGCCCGTTCTGGGAGGCAGAGCCCGAGCACCAGGACTACCTGCAGAACTACCCGAGCGGCTACACGTGCCACTTCGCTCGTCCCGGCTGGAAGTTGCCGCACCGCGAGGCTGTCGCCAACTAAAGATTCGACAACAATGGTCCCGAGCCACTCGCTCGGGGCCATTTTTTCGTTTCGGTCATCTGTCGTGTGAAGGGGAACGTCTGTGGAACTTCTGGTCGTGATGGTGCTCGGTCTGCTCGCCATCGTCGCCGCGTCGGTGCTCGGCGATCGAATCGGGGTCGCAGCGCCACTGCTGCTCGTGCTGATCGGCATCGGCGTCAGCCTCCTGCCCTTCGTTCCCGAAGTCGAGATCGATCCCGAATGGATACTCGCGGGTGTTCTTCCTCCGCTTCTGTATTCGGCATCGGTATCCATGCCGACGATGGATTTCAGGCGCGAGTTCGGTGCTATCGGCGGCCTGTCCGTACTACTGGTGGTCATCAGCGCGGTGGCGCTCGGGTTCTTCTTCAGCTGGATCGTTCCTGACCTGAACATCTGGTGGGGCATCGCCCTCGGCGCCATCGTCAGCCCTACCGACGCCGTTGCCACCTCGATCGTGCGCGGTCTGCCGGTGTCCCGACGGGTCGTATCGATCCTCGAGGGCGAGGGATTGCTCAACGACGCCACGGCGCTGGTACTGCTGCGAACTGCCGTCGCCGGCGCTGCTGCGTCCGTATCGCTGTGGGGTGTCCTCGGGGATTTCGTCTACGCCGTTGCCGTCGCCGCCGCGATCGGGTTCGCGGTGGGCAAGATCAATCTTCGGATTCGTTCCCGCGTGTCCGATTCAACCGTGAACACTGTCATCTCGTTCACCGTCCCCTTCCTCGCATCGATTCCCGCGGAAGAACTCGGGGCGTCGGGACTGGTCGCGGCTGTGGTTGCCGGTCTCGTGACCGGTCACGGCGCAGCGCGCAGGCTCTCTCCGCGCCACCGTCTTTCCGACACCCAGAACTGGCGAGCCGTCGAACTCGTCCTCGAAGGTGCGGTGTTCTTGACGATGGGCCTCGAACTCGCGACGATCATCGCCGACGTCGTCGACGATCACGAGGGAATCGGCCGTGCCGGGTTGATCGCAGCAAGTGCTCTGGTGATCACGATCGTGGTCCGCGGTGCATTCGTCGCTCCCCTGATTCGGTGGTTGCGCAGGCGAGCGGCACGCGGTGAACGGATGAAGCCCCGCCTGTCCGACGCGGCGCAACGACTCGACAACCCGGACGGAACCGGTGGCCGAGGCCGCCGTCGACCGTCCGAGAATCAGATCGAGCGCATCCGGACCAGAATCCGACGGGGTCTGGCCGACATCGACTACTTCCTCGATGCCCCACTGGACTGGCGAGACGGCACGGTCGTGGTCTGGGCGGGCATGCGCGGCGCTGTCACACTCGCTGCGGCACAAACACTTCCGGACGATACTCCTTCTCGCTCCCTGCTGATCTTCATTGCTTTCCTCGTCGCCGCAGGTTCGCTGCTGATTCAGGGTGGAACGTTGAAACGTGTCGTCGGGTGGGTCACGCCCGACACCACGATCGACGAGAAGGAAGATCACTCCGAGTACCAACAGATCGCGAAGTTACTCGACGCCGTCCAAGTCGGCGACGGAGCATCAAGACTGGACGTGATCGCCGCGCAGCGAACCGCACTGTTGGATGCGCGCGACGACGGCCTGTACAGCGCCGAATCGCTGCAGCGCCCTCTTACACGACTCGATGCAGAACAAATCGGTCTGGAACTGCGCAGTCGAACCGATATCTAACGCTGCGTGAGGTACGTCCGAATCTGTTTGTCGACGATGTCGGTGAGTGTTCCGAGGGCGATGTTCACATCCGACAGATGAAGACCCCACTGCGCCGTGGGCAGCGGACGCAGCGACGCTGCATCGGCGCCGTCGATCCGGAGAACATGTGCACCGCCATCCATTTCGCACCGCGCGCTGTAGTGCTCGGCAGGAACCACGAACGGCGTCGACGCAACGAGCGCGTTCGCATCGGCAACGACCGGGTGCGCGCCCGGCACTTCTACCAGGGTGCGAAGGACCGAGTCGATCGGGCGGCGGTCGTTGGCGCCGAGTGAAGCCGGGTTGGTGCAGAGCACGTCGTAGTCGGGGCCCCAGGGGAGGTCGAGTCGCTCGCCGTATGTGTCCGACTCCGGGGAACGCCCGAATCGTGAGTCCGCAGGCGGGACATCGTTGAACGTGGAAAACGCGATGACACAACCGATCTGATCCTCGGCGGTGCACGCGGGAATGTTCTCGAAGTCACCGCCGACGGTCTGGCCGCGCTTCACCAGGACGTTGCCGCCGAGCAGCAGTGCCGAGACGATACTGCGCCGCGCCGCGGGCGCCGCATCGATGTGATGACGAATCAGTGCTCTCAACAGATAGCTGCCCTGTGAATGCCCGATGAGCACAACGCCCCGGCCACCGTTGTAGTGAGACATGTAGTCGTCCCACGCGCGTTCGATATCGCCGTAGGCAGTCCCCAGCGCATCGGAGCGGGCATCACCGGGTGAGGTGGCCAGTCCGAGCAGCGTGCTCTGACGGTATACCGGCGCGAACACTCGGCAGTGCGAGGAGAACCGCTGCGCTTGTTGCTGGGCGATGACCTGCTGTTCGATTCCGGCAGTATCGCTCGCGTTCGGGCCGGGTTGAAACGACACGGTCGGATAGACGTAGAAGCAGTCGACGGGAGGCCCACCCGGCTGCGTCTGATCCTGGACGGTTCCCGACGCCACGTCGGTGGTCGCCTGACTTCCCTCGCACGGATCGGGTGTCGCGCCGGGCTTGCACAGCCACACGGTCGATGGGTCGGCGGCGGCGATTGCGCCCGGCAATCCAGCCACCATCGCCACGATCACCAGCACGAACATCGACCGAATCACAGTCATCCACGCCTCCCCCGAAATGCGGAACTATAGCAAGCGAGGACGCACTGTCGCGGATTCACACCGAGACCGGTTCGCGTTCGCTGAGGCGCAGGCGCGCTGTGGCGACGAGCAGGACGACGACAGCCGCGACGGTGATGGCTGCTCCGGCCCAGATCGGCGACGTGTAACCCAGGCCCGCGCTGATGGTCAATCCGCCGATCCACGCGCCGAGCGCATTTCCGAGGTTGAAGGCGGCGATGTTCGCACCCGAGGCCATTGTCGGCGCCTCGGCAGCAAAGGACATGACTCGCATTTGCAGAGCAGGGACGGTGGCGAAGCCGAATGCACCCATGAGGAACAGCGAAACGACAGTCGCCAGTTGGCTTTCGGCGGAGAATGCGAATGCCACGAGGACGACGGTCAGCGCCGAGAGCAACGAGAGCAAGGTGACTGTGAGATTTCGATCGGCGGCCGTTCCGCCGAGGTAGTTTCCGACGAACAGTCCGACGCCGAAGAGTACGAGCAGCCATGGGACCGACGACGACGCGAACCCACCGACCTCGGTGAGTGTGTAGGCGATGTAGGTGAATGCACCGAACATTCCTCCGTAACCGAGAACGGTCACTGCGATCGAAAACCACACTTGCCCACTACGGAAGGCCCGCATCTCACGGCGAAGGCTGGTCGGCGCAGCGTCCTCGGCTCGTGGAACGAGCGCGACGATCCCGACGAGTGCGATTACTCCGATTGCAGTGATTGCCCAGAACGTCGAGCGCCAGCCGTGACTCTGGCCGAGAAACGTGCCGAACGGGACTCCGAGAACATTCGCCGCGGTGAGGCCGGCGAACATCATCGCGATCGCACCGGCCTTTTTGTTCGGCGCGACCATCGACGCTGCGACGACGGCTCCGATTCCGAAGAACGCGCCGTGACACAGTGCTGCGACGATTCTGCCCACCATCATCGCTTCGTAGGATCCGGCGATTGCCGACAAGAAGTTTCCGGCGATGAACAGCCCCAGCAGCGCGACGAGAACATTCTTGCGAGGGAACCGAGTGACGAGCGCCGTGACGACGAGCGCGCCGACGACGACGCTGAGCGCGTATCCGGTGATGAGCCACCCGGCGACCGCCTCGCTCACGCCGAAATCGGCGGCGACGTCCGGAAGGAGACCCATGATCACGAACTCGGTGAGTCCTATCCCGAACCCTCCGATGGCAAGTGCAAGCAAACCCAATGGCATGTCAGTTTCCCCTCGATCGATGCGTTCGCCGATACCTGGCGTATGCCTTTAGTTGCAGGCGCGTGATAAATACTTGCACACGCCTGATAGGTGCGCAAGCCATCAATCCGCGAAGGGCTCGGAGGCTGCCGAGAAACCTGTGCCGGATTCGGGTGCACAATCGCTGTCGCCCGCCGCGCGGCTTCCCACGCGCTCGTTCCACACGTCGGCGCACCACGCGCTTTACCAGCGGCGACTGTTGGTTGATTGTTCACCGGACGTCCAGGCACAGTATCGTTCGGACGAGTTACTGCACCGAGTCCCCGATAATCGCCGACCGCTGGAGCTTTCACCCTCTTATGCACGCCCAGTACCAACCAGCAGGCGTTGCCGAGCAGGTCGAGCCGCTCGTATCGCGTCCAGCCGTCAGGCACGATCTCAACGGATTGCGCGGCGTGGCAATCGCACTCGTCGTCGTCTTCCATATCTGGATGGGCCGAGTATCGGGCGGGGTCGACGTCTTCCTCACCCTCACGGGTTTCTTCTTCACTGCGTCGCTCATCCGAACTGCCCGATCCGGGGGATCTATCGATCCGTTCGCGCGCCTGGGGCGAGTACTTCGCCGACTCGGCCCGCCACTCGTTCTCGTTCTGGTCGGCGTTGCAGTGGCCACACTCCTACTGTTGCCGCGGACCCGGTGGGTCGACATCGGCAATCAATTGATTTCCGGCGTCTTCTTCTACGCCAACTGGGAGCTCGCCTGGACATCCCAGGATTACCTGGCCGCTGATCCGAACGTGAGCCCGCTGCAGCATCTGTGGTCCGTCGCCGTTCAGTTTCAGTTCTATGCAATCGCCGTCGCAGTCGTATTCGGCCTCGCATGGGTGCTTCGTCGCTCGCGCGGCGCTCACCGAGCCGGTCCGAACCCACGTGTGTACCTGGTTCTGTTCGCCGGAGCAGCAGTGCTGTCGTTCGTCTATGCCGCCGACGGCACCGCGAGACTGCAATCGTGGAACTACTACGACACCGGCGCGCGGCTGTGGGAGATCCTGCTCGGCGCTGCAGTAGCCGCACTGTTCGCCTCACGGATCCCGGCGTCCGAATCCTCATCGCAATCAAGGCTGTCGAAAATCGCCCGAACAACGCTCGCGGTAGTCGGCTTGGCAGCCGTCGTCTCCTGCGGATTCATCTTCGACGGCGTCGACGAGTTCCCCGGGCCCCTGGCATTGTTTCCCGTGCTCGCCACCCTCGCACTGGTCGTTGCCGGCCCGAACACTCCCGTCGCGCACCTGCTCGGCACCCGGTTCGGCCTCTGGCTCGGTTCCATCGCTTTTCCGCTGTACCTCTGGCACTGGCCGATATTGATTTTCACCCTGGCCTACACCGGTGAACCGACCGCGGACATCGCCACCGGCGCCTGCATCGTCGCGGCGTCCGTTCTCCTCGCGATGCTGACGGTGCGCGTGATCGAGAAACCGTTGCAAGCGCCGCCGAAGTCGGCTCCGCGAATTGCGATCACGGCGACGGCTGCAGTCTTGGCGGCGACTCTCGTTGCGGGATCCTTCGGATGGAGCTACTACATACAACGGTCGATCGCCGACCTCCAGGCAGGCGACGCCGTCGACCCCGTCACCCATCCCGGCGCATTGAAACTCACCGACGGGATAGTTGCCGACGACGCCGAGGTCACCCCTGCGTTGTTCTCGGCCCCCGAAGACCTTCCGATCACGACCATCGAGGGCTGCATCGCCGACTTCGAGACGCGCGATGCCCTCAGCTGCGAGTACGGCGACCTGTCCGCGACGAGGACGATCGTGCTCGCCGGCAGCTCCCACGCCGAACATTGGGTGACCGCGCTCGACACCCTCGGCCGAGACCAGAACTTCCGCGTCGTGACGTTTCTGAAGATGGGCTGTCCACTCACGCTCGGAGCGATGCCGATGCTGGGCGACAGCGAATATCCGGACTGTCTCGACTGGACTCGCACCACGCTCGACAGGATCGAAGACCTGCATCCCGACTACGTCTTCACCACCGCAACGCGTCCGCGGGAAGACGGGCCGGGCGACTACACCCCCGACTGGTACGTCCAGGTGTGGAACGAGCTGACCTCGGCAGACATACCGATACTTGCGATGCGCGACACCCCGTGGCTCGAACGTGACGGTGTCGAGTACCGCGCAATCGACTGCCTGGCCGACGGCGGCACGGCGACGTCCTGTGGGATGCGCAAGGATCGTGCGCTCGATGCACTCAATCCTGCGCTGGCCGCTTCGTTCCGGCTCCCGACCGTCCTGCCACTCGATCTGACCAACGCGGTATGCGACGGCCCGGTGTGCCGCGCCGTCGAAGGGAACGTGGTGATCTACCGCGACGAACATCACCTCACTGCCACCTACATGCGCACGCTGACCACGGAGTTGGGCCGCCAGATCTCATCGGCGACCGGTTGGTGGTGAGCCGGTTCCACCCGGCCACAGTAGGGTTTGATCCATGTCTGTAGAAGCACCTGTCGTATCGCCCGCGATCGAAGTCTGGCCAGGATCGGCCTACCCGCTGGGAGCCACCTACGACGGAGCAGGCACCAATTTCGCGTTGTTCTCCGAGGTCGCCGAAGCCGTGGATCTCTGCCTCATCGCCGACGACGGTACCGAAACACGCATCCGATTCGAGGAGTCGGACGGCTATGTCTGGCACGCCTACCTTCCGTCGGTGATCCCCGGCCAGAAGTACGGCTATCGCGTGCACGGACCATGGGACCCGGCGTCCGGGCATCGCTGCGATCCCAGCAAGTTGCTGCTCGATCCGTACGGCAAGGCATTCGAAGGTGACTTCGACGGAGACAGATCACTGTTCTCCTACAGCCTCGACACACCCGAGGACACGACACCGGAGATCGAGGACGAGGCGGACACGGTCCGTCCATTCGAGGACGACGAGGATCTCGAAGATCCGGACGAGACGATCGTCGAGCCGAGTCCGATCGCGCACGACGAGTCGGCGCGGAACGATTTTCCGCAGCACGACTCACTGGGTCACACGATGACGACAGTCGTCATCAACCCGTTCTTCGATTGGCAAGCGGACCGAGCGCCCAAGCGTCCGTACCACGAGACGGTGATCTACGAGGCACACGTCAAGGGCATGACGATCCAGCATCCCGACGTACCGGAATCCTTGCGCGGCACGTATGCAGGTCTCGCGCACCCCGCCATCATCGATCACCTGCTGAACCTCGGCATCACCGCGATCGAGTTGATGCCGGTACACCAGTTCATGCAGGACCAGACGCTGCTCGACCAGGGACTACGGAACTACTGGGGATACAACACCTTCGGATTCCTGGCCCCCCACGCCGACTACTCTTCCAACCCGACCGCCGGTGCTGCGGTCACCGAGTTCAAGGCCATGGTTCGCGCCTTCCACGCCGCAGGCATCGAGGTGATCCTCGACGTCGTCTACAACCACACGGCCGAGGGCAACCACATGGGACCGACGATCAGCTTCCGCGGCATCGACAACGCTGCCTACTATCGCGTGGTCGACGGCGACTCCGCGCACTACATGGACTACACGGGCACCGGCAACAGCCTGAACGCCCGTCACCCGCACACACTCCAGCTGATCATGGATTCGCTTCGTTACTGGGTCACCGAAATGCACGTCGACGGTTTTCGCTTCGACCTGGCATCGACGCTGGCACGCGAACTCCACGACGTCGATCGCCTCAGCGCGTTCTTCGACCTGGTGCAGCAGGATCCGATCGTGAGTCAGGTCAAACTCATCGCCGAGCCATGGGATATCGGTGAGGGCGGCTACCAGGTGGGCAATTTCCCCGGACTGTGGACGGAGTGGAACGGTAAGTACCGCGACACCGTTCGGGACTACTGGCGCGGTGAGCCTGCCACGCTCGGCGAATTCGCTTCACGCCTCACCGGCTCCTCCGACCTGTACGAGGCAACCGGCCGACGTCCGGGCGCCAGCATCAACTTCGTCATCGCTCACGACGGCTTCACGCTGCACGACCTCGTCTCGTACAACGAGAAGCACAACGACGCGAACGGCGAGGACAACAACGACGGCGAAAGCCACAACCGGTCGTGGAACTGCGGCGTCGAGGGCCCGACCGACGATCCCGAGATCCTCGAATTGCGAGGCCGCCAGATCCGCAACATCATGGCCACTCTGCTGCTGAGCCAGGGAACACCGATGATCGCGCACGGCGACGAACTCGGACGTACCCAGCAAGGCAACAACAACGTGTACTGCCAGGACTCCGAACTCGCCTGGATGGATTGGTCGCTCGCCGAGACGAACGCCGATCTCATCGAGTTCACCAAGGCCGCGATCGCATTGCGAAACAACCATCCGGTGTTTCGCCGCAGACGATTCTTCGAGGGCAGGCCGATCCGCACCGGCGAGCAGGCCCGCGACATCGCGTGGCTCACCCCTGCCGGCGAGGAAATGACGCCCGAGGACTGGGACAGCGGGTTCGGTAAGAGCCTCACCGCATTCCTCAACGGCGACGGCATTCCCGAACCCAATCAGCGCGGCGAGCGCGTCGTCGACGACTCGTTCCTGTTGTGCTTCAACGCGCACCACGAAACGATCGAGTTCCAGACACCGGACGGCGAGTACGCCAAGGAATGGACGGTCGCCCTCGACACAGCGGTCCCCACCGGCTCGAGTGAGAATGTCATCGAAGCGGGTACACCGGTCAAGGTGGCCGCCCGGTCACTCCTGGTTCTACGAAAGACGGACTGACCTATGCCGATCCCCGCCAGCACCTATCGACTGCAACTGCGGGGGGACGGCTTCACGCTCGCCGACGCCCGAGGGATCGTCGACTATCTCGACGACCTCGGCGTCACGCACGCCTATCTGTCGCCGATCCTGACGGCCACGGAGGGATCGACGCACGGCTACGACGTCGTCGACCCCACTACGGTCTCCCCCGCCCTCGGCGGCCGAGAAGCATTCGAATCTCTGGTCGCGGAACTGCATTCCCGGGGCATGGGCGCGATCGTCGACATCGTGCCCAACCATGTCGGAGTCGACGATCCTCGCCAGAACCGCTGGTGGTGGGACGTATTGGGCAAAGGACAGGCCTCCGAGTTCGCTGCCTTCTTCGACATCGACTGGTCCGAGAACAACGGTGCCGACGGCAAGATCGCACTCCCGGTTCTCGGATCCGAGGCCGACGTAGCCGAACTGACCATCGATCGCTCCGAGGACGTACCGCTTCTCGCGTACTACGAGCACCGCTTTCCCATCGCCGACGGCACAGATCATGGAGATGCCGAGGCGGTCCACGCGGCGCAGGCGTACCGACTGGTCAGCTGGAAAGCAGGACTTGTCGGGTATCGCCGATTCTTCTCCGTCAACGGCCTTGCGGGGCTGAGGCAGGAGGATTTCGACGTCTTCACCGCCTCACACAGTCAGGTGTCGAGCTGGATGACCGACGACCTCGTCGACGGACTTCGAGTCGACCATCCGGACGGTCTGGCCGATCCGGCAGGCTATCTGGCCGAGCTACGCGAGCTGATCGGACCCGACCGCTGGTTGGTGATCGAGAAGATCCTGGCCCGAGGTGAACCGCTGGACGAATCACTTCCGGTGGACGGAACCACCGGTTACGACGCGCTCGCCGATATCGGCGGGGTCCTCCTCGACCCCGCGGGCGCGATCTCTCTCGGCGAGCTCTCGCAGAGCCGTACCGGTGCGAGAGGCGACTCGGCGTGGTTGCACTCGAACGAACGCGAGCTCAAAACCGCTGTGGCACAGGCCGACCTCTCACCCGAGGTGCGACGCTTGTCTCGGGCGATCGTCGGTGAGTCCGGTAGTGCGATCGACGTCGAATCCATCGCGGCCGGACTCGTCGCGCTGGTGGCACGGATGCCGTACTACCGTTCCGACTACGCACCACTCGCCGGTGCCGTCGGCACGGCTATCGGATCGCTCACGGCGGATCGACCCGACCTGGAACCGGTGCTCGACGCCATCGCCACGGCGTTGACGGCAGGCGGCGAATCTGCGGTGCGCTTCGAACAGGTCACCGGGGCAGTCACTGCAAAGGGCGTCGAAGATTGCCTCTTCTACCGTGCCACTCGTTTGGTGTCCCTCCAGGAAGTCGGCGGCGATCCTGCGGAATTCGGCGTCACTCCAGCGCAATTCCACCTCGCGAACTCCGACCGTGCGCGCCGCTGGCCGGCCGCCATGACCACATTGTCGACCCACGACACCAAGCGAGGCGAAGACGTCCGTGCCCGTATCGGGGTGCTGTCGCAGACCCCGGAATTGTGGGCACGGTGCATCGCCGATTGGGAATTGCTCAATCCGAGCCCGGACGGTGCTACCGGGCTGTTCCTGTGGCAGAACCTGTTCGGTGTCTGGCCGGTCGACGGAAACATCACCGACGATCTGCGCACTCGTATCCATGCCTATGCAGAGAAGGCCATCCGCGAAGCCGGACTTCGGACGGGATGGAGCGATGTGGACGAGACGTTCGAAGCCTCGATACACGACTGGCTCGATTCGATCTCGACCGGATCGATCGCCGACTCCGTCACAATGCTGGTCGCACGTCTCGACCCTCACGGACGGAGCGACGCGTTGGCGCAGAAGCTTCTCCACCTCGCCGGGCCAGGAATCCCCGATGTCTATCAGGGCACCGAACTGTGGGAGGACTCGCTCGTCGACCCCGACAACCGCCGTCCGGTCGACTACACGGTACGTCGTCGACGCCTCGCCGAAACGTCGATCCCCACGATCGACATCGACGGCGCGGCAAAGTTTCGTGTCGTCAGGGCGGCACTGCAACTGCGACGAGAACGGACCGACAGTTTCGTGGGCGGAACCTACGCACCGCTGTACGCGAATGGTCCCGCTGCCTCACACGTGATCGGCTTCTCACGCGGTCCGGTGTCCGGTGCGGCCGATGTGATCGCCCTCGCCACGCGGCACTCCCTCACCTTGGCATCTCAGGGTTGGGGATCGACATCGGTGGTACTCCCCGAAGGACTATGGCGTGATCGGCTGACCGATTCCGTGTACTCGGGCGAGGTTTCCACCGAGACCGTGTTCGGCGCTCTTCCCGTGGCCCTGTTGGTACGAGATCGCCCAGCCGACGAGAATTCAGGAGAGAACGACGTATGACCCACCGCTTCGAAGTTTGGGCTCCGACACCGAGTTCCGTTCGCCTGTATGTCGACGGGGATCTCCATCCGATGGAGAAGGGCGACGGCGGCTGGTGGCATCTCGACGCCGAGGCGACAGCGGACAGCCGGTACGGCTTCGTGCTCGACGAGGACGAAGCCGTCATCCCCGATCCGAGATCGCCTCGGCAACCCGACGGTGTTCACGAACCGTCTCAACTGCACTCGCTCGACGAGTCGGTCTGGACCGATGCATCGTGGACCGGTAGACAATTGCCCGGCGGCGTCATCTACGAGCTTCACATCGGAACGTTCACTGCCGCAGGCACATTCGACGCCGCGATCGACAAGCTCGATCACCTGGTCGACCTCGGCGTGACGTTCGTGGAGGTGATGCCGGTCAACGGGTTCAACGGCGAGCACAACTGGGGATACGACGGAGTGCTCTGGTACACCGTGCACGAGGCGTACGGCGGTCCCGACGGTTTACAGAGACTCGTCGACGCGTGCCACCGCCGCGGCCTCGGTGTCATCCTCGACGTCGTCTACAACCACCTCGGACCGTCGGGCAACTATCTGGAGCGTTTCGGTCCGTACATGGCGCAAGGCGCGAACACGTGGGGTCAAGCCATCAATTACGCCGAAGCGGACTCGGGAGCAGTGCGGCGGTACGCCATCGAGAACGCTTTGCGCTGGTTCTCCGAGTTCCACATCGACGGACTCCGCCTCGACGCCGTACATGCCATCGTCGATCACACAGCGGTGCATCTCCTGGAAGAACTGGCGATCGACACTCGCCGTCTCGCGGCACATCTCGGTAAGCCGTTGACTCTGATCGCGGAGAGCGACCTCAACGACGCGAGCCTCGTCACGGCCAGATCCGGTGGTGGCTACGGTCTTGATGCCCAGTGGGACGATGACATCCACCACGCAATTCACGCGGCGGTTTCCGGTGAGAGGCAAGGGTACTACGGCGATTTCGGGTCACTGCAGGGGCTCGCGAACACCCTGCGGCACGGCTTCTTTCACGCCGGCACCTACTCGACCTTCCGCGGACGCAGACACGGACGTCCGGTCGACACACGGACGATCCCTGCAAGCTCGTTCGTGACCTACACGACCACCCACGACCAGGTGGGCAATCGTGCGATCGGTGATCGCCCCGGCTTCTACCTCACTCCAGGCCAACTCGCCGTCAAGGCGGCACTGGTACTCGCATCGCCCTACACACCGATGTTGTTCATGGGTGAAGAATGGGGTGCATCGACGCCGTTCCAGTTCTTCACCTCCCATCCTGAACCCGAACTCGGCAAAGCAACGGCGGACGGCCGCAAAGCCGAGTTCGCCGAGCACGGCTGGGACAGCAAGGACATCCCTGATCCACAGGACCCGGAGACGTTCACGCGATCCAAGCTCGATTGGTCCGAACTCGGCGCAGGCGATCACGCGCGGCTTCTCGACGTCTACCGGGGCCTGCTCGGTCTCCGTAAGCACTACGCCGAACTGACCGATCCATGGCTCGCGAACCTCACCGTCGATTACGACGAGGACGAGCGCTGGATCGTGGTGCACCGCGGATCACTGCGCGTGGTGTGCAACCTGTCCGAGAACGAGGTGACCGTGCCGGTAGGCGGCACCCCACTCCTGGCGTGGGAGCCGCCGACCGCGGACGAGACAGGTTCTGCCACCAGGATTCCCGGCCATTCGTTTGCCGTTCTCGCGCCGCTCGGCCGCGCAGCCGAGACACTCTGACGGCGCAGCCGAGTCACTTACCGACGGCGCAGCCGCACGACGACGATGACTGCGGTCACTGCCATGACAAGCGCAGTGGCCGCGGATGCCGCGTGCATCCCGTTCACGAAGGCAGCATGAGCCGAATCGGTCAGCGCTGCACCGAATTCGGCGGGTAGGTCGTGCGCCACCGAGACCGCACCGCCGAGAGTCTCGCTCGCCGCCGACGCCTGGTCGCCCGCGAGATTCGATACGTCGAGGCCGCGCCGGAAGACCGACATGACAACAGTGCCCAGCACTGCAACACCCAGTGCAATTCCCAGCTCGTACGCAGTCTCCGACACTGCTGATGCTGCGCCCGCACGGTCCGGTTCGACGGCGCTGATGACCAGGTTCGACGTGAGCGTCAATGCAATCCCTGCACCGGAACCCACCAAGACGAAGCCGAGGATGAACAGCGTCGGGCCGCTGTCGACCTTCAGCCCGAACAGCAGTGCCGCGCCGAGGGCTGCCGCCGCCAGTCCCGCTCCCAGTACGGTTCCGGTCGAGAAGAATCTGATGAGATATGCAGCGACCAACGATGTGACGATGCTCGCGGCCGTACCCGGCAGCAACAGAAGCCCGGCCTCGAGCGGAGTGTTGCCCAGCACCAACTGAAGATACTGCGCGCCGAAGAACAGCACTCCGGCCAACGCGAAGACGGACAGGAAGTTGGTGAACACCGCCGTCGAGAACGCCGGGTTCGCGAACAGCTTCAGATCGATCATCGGATCGGCAAGGCGTCGTTGCCGCCGGACGAACGCCCCGCCTGCCGCGATGCCGAGCGCCGCGGCTACCAGGTTCACCACGCTGAGCCCGTGAGCAGCCGTCTCCTTCACCGCATAGACCAACGGCACGAGCGCCAGCATCGACAGGGCGGAGCTCAGCAGATCGAACTTGCCAGGGTTGGGATCCTTGGACTCCGGAATCACCAACGGGCCGAACGCAATCAGCGCCGACATGACCGGAATGTTGATGAGAAACACCGATCCCCACCAGAAGTGCTCGAGCAACCAACCGCCGACCAGTGGCCCGGCCGCGGCCCCACCGCCCGCCATCGCGCCCCAGAGCCCGATAGCCATGACACGCTGACGCGGGTCGGTGAACATCGTCCTGATCAGACCGAGCGTTGCCGGCATCAAGGTCGCACCGGAAACGCCCTGCAGCACGCGGGCGGCGATCAGCATCTCCGGACTACCCGCGAACGCTGCGAGAACCGAGGCGAGGCCGAACCCTGCGGCACCGATCAGCAGGAGTTTGCGGCGGCCGACTCGGTCACCGAGGGTGCCCATCGTGATGAGCAGGCCGGCGAGCACGAACGAGTAGACGTCGATGATCCACAGCAGCTGATTGCTACTGGGTGCCAGGTCGGAGCTGATGAACGGGAGCGCCAGGTCGAGGACCGTACCGTCGACTGCGATGAGCAGCACTGCGAAGGCCAACACCACCAGGCCCAGCCAGTCTTTCGGCGTCGCCCGTTGCTCGGCCACGGCATGCATGCTCGGCATGCGGATCTCACTCACAACTTCTCCTCGAACTCTCCCCGGCGACTGAACCGTCCAGCCGGTACAGTGATCGAGGTTAGCAGTGAACCGTCCAGCCGGTAAAGTTCTTTTCGGTAGGGTGGCTCCCATGTCGACCGACACCCGAGATCGAATTCTCGACGCACTCGAAGAAATGCTTCTCGAGCAAGGCTTGACCAAAGTGACGCTCGAGAACGTCGCGGCGGAGGCCGGAGTCTCCAAGGGTGGTCTGCTGTACCACTTCAACACCAAGGACACGATGATCGCGGCGATGGTCCGTCGACTAGGAGATCGATCCGACGCCCAGCGTCAGCTCGCGGCCGAAGGCGGAACAACCGTCGCCCACTGGTATCTCCAACCACCCGCGTCCATCTCGGACAAGGAGACCGCTCTCTATCGATCGACACTCGCGGTGTTGCGAAGCGTCGATGGCAACACCGGCGAAATCCAGCAGGCCGTCACCGAGGTGATGCGGCTGTGGGACGAAGGACTACGCGCCGAGATCAGCGACCCCGTCACCGCGGAAATCGTCCGTTTGGTCGGAGACGGTATCTACCTCGGCGCGCTGCTCGACCTACCGGCCGTCGACCCCGAATTGCATCAACGCGTCGTCGAACGCCTGCTCGGGACAGATCACGTCAAATAGCGGTATGCCGGGGATCCCGGCTCCAACTGCTCGACCCGTAGATGCGACGCACGCATCCGTTCCAGCAGTGAACTGAGGCCCGTCGCAACGCCCAGTTCGATGCCGACCAGTGCCGCCCCTGTTTCGCGATTGTTCCGCTTGACGTACTCGAACAGCGTGATGTCGTCATCGGGCCCCAGAACGTCGTCGAGGAAACGGCGCAGCGCGCCGGGCTCCTGAGGAAAGTCGACCAGAAAGTAGTGCTTGAGACCGAGATGGACGAGCGAACGCTCCAGAATCTCGCCGTACCGTGACACGTCGTTGTTCCCGCCCGAGATCAAGCAGACGACGGTGCTTCCCGGTGCGACGGTGATGTGGCCGAGCGCCGCGACACTGAGCGCGCCCGCCGGCTCGGCGATGACGCCCTCGTTCTGGTAGAGCTCGAGCATCGCTGTGCAGATGGCGCCTTCGTCGATCTGAGTCATCAGGAACGGCCCCGGTCCGCTCGCCGGAAACGACGGCACGGCGACCAACGGTAGCGAAGCGTGCGAGACCACTTCGGCCCCCATTGCTCGCAGTGCCGCGTACGGGACGTCGCCGATGCGCCGGACGGCTGCACCGTCGACGAACGGATCGATATCGCTCAGCGTGACTGGACCGCCTGCGACAAGCGCGGCAGTCATCGACGCCGCGCCGGAGGGCTCGACGCCGACCAGCGCCGTCGCCGACGAACGCTCGCGCAGATACGTCGAGATACCGGCGATACAGCCGCCGCCGCCGACCGGCATCACCACCGTGTCGGGCGCCGAACCGAGTTGTTCGACGATCTCGGCGGCGATCGTCCCCTGTCCGGCGACGGTGCGCGCGTCGTCGAACGGTGGGACCATCGTTGCGCCGGTACGATCGACATCCTCGGCCGCCGCCGCAGCCGCAGCGTCGAACGTGTCGCCGACGAGAATCAACTCGACAAAATCGCCACCGTGGACGCGGATGCGGTCGCGCTTCTGTTTCGGAGTGTTCGCCGGCACGTAGATCCGGCCCCGCACCTGCATCGTCCGGCACGCGAAGGCAACACCCTGTGCATGGTTTCCAGCGCTCGCCGTCACGACACCCGCGGCGAGTTCCTGCGGACTCAGCTGAGCCATCAGATTGTAGGCGCCGCGGATCTTGTACGACCGAACGATCTGTAGATCCTCACGCTTGAGATAGACGTTCGCGCCGGTGGCAGCGGAGAGGCGTTCGCAGAACTGCAACGGCGTCGCCGCAACCACGCCCGAAATTCGCTTCGCAGCCACATCGATGTCGTCCGCGGTCACAGCGAACGGTTCGGTGGTGCGAGGAGCTACATCAGGCGAGTTGGACACCCGTCCATGCTGCCACCAGCGCAGATCACGCTTTTACCCGGGACTACCCTCGCGGATCCAACTGTGACGGCAACGGCATGTTGCGGAGATTCGACTTCGCCATCTGCACAGCCTCGCCGACTCCCCCGTTCATGACCATCCGCGACATCGCGAGCGCGAATCCCTTCACTTGCTCACCGGTGATGGTCGGTGGCAACGACAGCGCGTTCGGGTCCGTCACGATGTCCACGAGCGCGGGCCCGTCGTGCTCGAGTGCCGACCGGATGCCGGATTCGATCTCGCTCGGATCCTCGATACGCCTGGAGAAGATCCCGAGCGCGGCGGCGACGGCCGCATAGTCGGTAGCCGGTACGTCGACGCCGAAGTCGGGGATACCGTCCACCAACATCTCCAGCTTGACCATGCCGAGCGTCGAATTGTTGAACACGACCACCTTGACCGGTAGCCGATACATCGCAACCGTCACGAGCTCACCCAGCAACATCGACAGTCCGCCGTCGCCGGACATCGACACCACCTGACGGGTCGGGAATGCCACCTGTGCACCGATCGCGTGCGGAAGTGCATTGGCCATCGAACCGTGTAGCGCCGAAGATATGAACCGACGCGAGCCGTTCGGATTCAGATACCTGGCCGTCCACACGTTGCACATTCCCGTGTCGGTGGTGAAGATCGCATCCTCGGCGGCGAGGTCGTCGAGGATGGATGCGGCGTACTCCGGGTGAATCGGCGTGCGCTGCTTGACGGGTTTGGTGTAAGCGCCCACCACCTTGGTCATCAGCTTGTTGTGCTGTTCGAGTGTGCGCTCCAGGAACCGGCGATCGGACTTTCGCTCCACGAGCGGAAGCAGTGCCGCCAACGTGCTCTTGGCATCACCGTGGACGGCGAGGTCGAGACTGGTTCTCCTGCCGAGCTTCTCGGCCGCATTGTCGATCTGCGCGGTTCGTACCTTGTCCGGCAGAAACTGGCTGTACGGAAAGTCCGTTCCGATGAGCAGCAGCAGATCTGCGTCGTGAATGCCTGCGTGCGCTGCCCCGTATCCGAGAAGACCGGTCATACCGATGTCGAACGGATTGTCGTACTGCACGTACTCCTTGCCGCGCAACGAGTGTCCGATCGGCGCACCGAGCACCTCGGCGAGCTCCAAGAGTTCGGCACGAGCGTCACGCACACCAGCGCCCGCAAAGATCGCGATCGTCTCGGCCTGGTTCACCGCAGCGGCAAGTGTTGCGACATCCTCCGCTGCCGGCACCAGAGTAGGTCGTGCAGTCCTCACATAGGCGGGCGCTGCGCCGCCGACCGGCTGATCGGCGATATCACCGGGCAGGGTGATCACCGAAACACCGGACTTGGCAATCGCGTGCTGCACGGCCGAATGCACCACCCGCGGTGACTGTTCGGGCGTGCTGATCAGTTCGGCGTATACCGAGCATTCGATGAACAGCCGATCGGGGTGCGTCTCCTGAAAGAAGCCGGCACCGATCTGCGCGCTCGGGATGTGCGAGGCAATCGCCAGAACCGGCGCACCCGAGCGATTGGCGTCGTACAGACCGTTGATGAGATGCAAGTTCCCCGGGCCGCAGGAGCCGGCGCACACTGCCAGCTTGCCGGTGAGTTGCGCCTCGGCCGCAGCGGCAAACGCCGCGGCCTCCTCGTGGCGAACATGAATCCAGTCGATCCCGCCCGCTTTCGCGCCACCGCTGCGCCTGACGGCGTCGACGATGGGGTTGAGGCTGTCACCGACGATGCCATAGATCCTTTCGACACCCGCGTCGATCAGTTGGTCGACTATTTGTTCGGCAACGTTCTTGACACTCAATTCAGTTGTCCCCTTCAGGCTTTCGTCAATACGAACACAGGGATCTCGCGGTCGGTCTTCGTCTGGTAGTCGGCATAGTCAGGAAAAGCCTTCACGGCGCGTTCCCACCACACGGACTTCTCGTCGCCGGTTACTTCCCGTGCGATGTAGTCCGCTAGGTCAGTCCCGTCCTGCAACTCCACCAACGGCTCGGCCTTCACGTTGTAGTACCAGACCGGGTTCTTCGGTGCGCCACCGAGCGACGCCACCGCGGCGTACTCACCGTTGTGTTCCACCCGCATCAGCGGTGTCTTGCGAAGCTTGCCGGACTTGTTGCCCTTGGTCGTCAGCAGGATTACCGGCATCCCGTTGAGTTCGATGCCCTCGGTACCGCCGGAACCCTCCAGGAGTTCGGCCTGCTTGCGGGCCCAGTCGGATGTGCTCGGTTCGTATTCTCCAGTCAATGGCATGACAACCAGTCAACACCTCGAGGAACGGTGATGCCAGTGAGCTGCCTCGCATCGGCGTCCCGATCGCGCCTCCGCCCGATCTCACCTCCACGCAAACGCACGTGCGTTTGCGGGAACGGGCGGGCACACCCCACGACCCCACGCAAACGCACGTGCGTTGGCGAGAACGGGCGGACACACCCCACGACCCCACGCACACGCACGTGCGTTGGCGAGAACGGGCGAGCACACCCCACGACCCACACAAACGCACGTGCGTTGGCGAGAACGGGCGGACACACCCCACGACCCCACACAAACGCACGTGCGTTGGCGAGAACGGGCGGACACATCCCACGACCCCACACAAACGCACGTGCGTTGGCGAGAACGGGCGAGCACACCCCACAACCCCACACAAACGCACGTGCGTTTGCGGGAACGGGCGGGCACGGGAGCCGCAGCTGGATCATCGAAAGAATAAGTTCGGTGGACCGAATCCATGGATGCGTATACCCTGAAGACTGCAAGCAGCACCACCGAACGGAGCATTCGATGACCTACGCAGTCCGCAGCGCACCCGCACGCCGTCGACCGACCGCACAGTCCGTCGATATCGCGGGAACCGCGTGGCCCGTGTACAAGGTCGAAGCCCTCGTCCTCGGAATCATGGTCTTCCTCGGTGCATTGGCACTCACGTCGTCGCTGCAGGTGGCGGTACTCACCAGCGCAGCGTCGACGGTTGTCGCATGGTGGACGCTCATGCTCGTCGAGCGCCGTACGGCACTGCGCTCCTGAGCCAAGGCAACAGCTGAAACGGACGCACCCATAGATCAGGCGCGTCCGTAGATCGAACCGAGGCCAGCAGGCCAATCGGGTCAGCCCGTCAGGCACCCCGGGCCGAGTAGTGCTTTCAGATCACCCATCAGCGCCGATGTCGGCGTCACGCGCAGACTGTCGTCCAGCTTCATGGCAGTGACCTTGTCGCCGCTGACCAACCGCAGGTGCACATCGGACGTGCCGGGATGGCTCATCAACACCTTCTTCAGCGCACCGACCTTGTCGGCGGTGCACAGTCGCGTGGGCAAGCTGACCGCCAGAGGCCGCGCGACGCCCACAGCGGAGAGATCAGGGACCGCAAGGTCGTTGGCGATGAGCGAAATTCGGTCGTCGCGCACCGAGACGCGCCCCTTGACCAGAACCACCGAATCCTCGGTGACATCGGCACCGAACACCGAGTACGACTGCGGGAAGAACAGCACCTCGATGCCACCGACGAGATCTTCGAGTTGGGCGGACGCCCACGTCAAACCGTTCTTGTTGATTCGGCGGTTGACCGAAGCAAGAATGCCGCCGATGGTGACCTGAGTGCCGTCCTTGACATCGCCTTCGAGAATCGCCGGGATGTTGGTATCCGACTGCGCTGCAAGCATGTGCTCGACGCCAAGCAGCGGATGACCGGACACATACAGGCCGAGCATCTCGCGCTCGAGCGCCAAACGGTGCTTGGATTCCCATTCTTCGTCCGGCACACGAACATTGAACACCGCGGAGATGGACTCGTCGGCATCCTCGCCACCGAACAGGTCGAATTGCCCGATGGCCTCGGCCTTCTTCGTGCCCATCACCGCATCGATCGCATCGGCGTGGATGAGCATCAGGCCCTTACGCGGATGGTCGAGCGAGTCAAAGGCGCCGGACTTGATGAGAGACTCGGTGACTTTCTTGCTGCACGCCACCGCGTCGATCTTGTTCAGATAGTCCGAGAAGTCGGTGTACTTGCTCTTCTCTTCGCGCGCCCGGATGATCGACGCCACGACGTTGGTTCCGACGTTCCGCACTGCACCAAGGCCGAAGCGAATGTCCTTGCCCACCGACGCGAAGTTCAGCTCGGACTCGTTGACATCCGGTGGCAGCACGGTGATTCCGAGCTTGCGGCAGTCCGCGAGGTAGATCGCAGATTTGTCCTTGTCGTCGCCGACACTGGTGAGGAGGCCCGCCATGTATTCGCCCGGGTAGTTGGCCTTGAGGTACCCGGTCCAGTACGACACCAGACCGTAGCCGGCGGCGTGCGACTTGTTGAACGCGTAACCGGCGAACGGGAGGATGGTGTCCCACAGTGCCTTGATGGCCGGTTCGGAGAAACTGTTCGCGAGCATTCCTTCACGGAATCCGGCGTAGGCCTCTTCCAGCACCGAGAGCTTCTTCTTACCCATGGCGCGTCGCAGAATGTCGGCCTGCCCGAGCGAGTACCCGGCGACCTTCTGCGCGATCTGCATGATCTGCTCCTGATACACGATCAGGCCGTACGTGTCCTTGAGAATTTCCGCGAGCGGCACTTCCAGCTCGGGGTGAATCGGCTTGACCTCTTGCCTACCGTTCTTACGGTCGGCGTAGTCGTTGTGCGCGTTCATTCCCATCGGACCCGGGCGATACAGCGCCAACACGGCGACGATGTCCTCGAATCCTGTCGGCTGCATCCGGCGAAGCAGGTCTCGCATGGCACTGCCGTCGAGCTGGAACACGCCGAGAGTGTCTCCGCGAGCGAGCAATTCGTAGGTCGCCGGATCGTCGAGACCGAGTGTGTCGAGGTCCAGGTCGATACCGCGGTTGCTCTTGATGTTGTCGATGGCGTCACCGATGACGGTGAGGTTTCGAAGACCGAGGAAGTCCATCTTGAGCAGGCCGATGGCCTCACAAGACGGGTAGTCCCAGCCAGTGATGATGGCGCCGTCCTGAGCACGCTTCCACACCGGAATGGCGTCGGTGAGCGGTTCGGAGGACATGATGACCGCGCAGGCGTGTACGCCTGCGTTTCGGATCAGACCCTCTAGCCCACGTGCGGTCTTGTAGATGGTGGCGACGTCGGGGTTCGAGTCGATGAGCGCACGAACCTCGGTGGCTTCCTTGTACCGCTCGTGCGCTGGGTCGGTGATCCCGGCGACCGAGATGTCCTTGGCCATGATGGGCGGCGGCAGCGCCTTGGTGATCTGGTCGGCGATGGCAAACCCGGGCTGACCGAACTGCACTCGTGCGGAGTCCTTGATGGCAGCTTTGGTCTTGATGGTGCCGAAGGTGATGACCTGGGCGACGCGGTCGGTACCCCACTTCTCGGTGGCGTATCGCACCATTTCGCCGCGGCGGCGATCATCGAAGTCGATATCGATATCGGGCATCGACACACGCTCGGGGTTGAGGAATCGCTCGAACAGCAGTCCGTGTGGCAGCGGGTCGATGTTGGTGATTCCCATCGCGTAGGCGACGAGAGAGCCTGCGGCGGAACCACGGCCGGGTCCGACGCGGATACCGACCGAACGTGCGTAGGTGATGAGGTCGCCGACGACCAGGAAGTATGCCGGAAAGCCCATTTCCAGGATGACACTGATCTCGTACTTCGCACGGTCACGGTAGTTCTGCGGAACACCGTCGGGGAAACGCCATTCGAGGCCTCGATCGACCTCCTTCGCAAGGAACGATCCCTGGGTGTCACCCTCGGGAACGGGGAAGATCGGCATCCGGTCGCGGTGTGCCCAGACGTCGTCGTACGGCTGCACGCGCTCGGCGATGAGAAGGGTGCTGTCGCAGGCGCCGGGAACCTGGTCGTCCCAGAGTTCGCGCATCTCGGCGGCAGACTTGAGGTAGTAGCCGTCACCGTCGAATTTGAACCTGGTGGGGTCGCTGAGGGTCTTGCCTGTTTGGATACACAGCAGCGCTTCGTGGTTTACGGCCGCTTCCTTGGTGACGTAGTGGCAGTCGTTGGTCGCGAGCGGCGGGATCGAGAGCTTCTTGCCGATCTCGAGCAATCCCTCGCGCACGCGACGCTCGATGGACAACCCGTGGTCCATCAATTCGAGGAAGAAATTCTCCGGTCCCCAGATCTCACGCCACTTCGCGGCAGCTTCCAGTGCCTCGCGATCCTGGCCGAGACGAAGGCGAGTCTGGACCTCACCCGACGGGCAGCCCGTCGTGGCGATGATGCCCTCGGCATGAGTGGCGATGATCTCCTCGTCCATTCGTGCCCACTTGCCGAGCTGGCCTTCGATCGAGGCGAGTGAGGACAGTTTGAACAGATTTCGGACACCGGTGGCGTTCTCGGCGACCATCGTCATGTGGGTGTAGGCGCCGCTACCGGATACGTCGTCCGATTTTTGGCTTCGATCTCCCCACAGAACGCGCTTCTTGTTGAACCGCGACTCGGGAGCGATGTACGCCTCGATACCGATGATCGGCTTGATTCCGGCCTTCTTGGCCTCGTTGTAGAACTCGCTCGCGCCGTACATGTTGCCGTGATCGGTCATGCCGACGGCTGTCATCTCCAACCTGCTCGCCTCGGCGAACATCGCGCCGATCTTGGCCGCTCCGTCGAGCATCGAGTACTCGGTGTGGTTGTGCAGATGAACGAACGAGTCAGCCACGAAGGTTCTCTCCTGATGGTCGAGCGGCAAAGCGAGTGTGTACAGCAGCCGAGTGGTGCGCCGGCGGGAGTGAACCCACTCTATTACCTAGGTACGACTTCGACCGCAGTCCCCGGTGTGTCCTGTCTCCGCGTGTCTGTGCATTCCGCGACGACCGTGCATCGCCTCGCCATTCGGCTCAGAAAGCGACCGTCGGAGGGCCCTGCGACTGACCCGCAGGTGCCTGATAGAACGTCCGTTCGCCGACGCGAGCAACGCCGGCGAACAGCAGCCAGGGAAGCGTCCGAACCAGTGTGTTCAACGTCGCAACCGCGTCGTTGTAGTACTGCCGCGCGAACGCGAGTTGGTTCTCGGTCTCCCCCAATTGACGCTGAAGGTCGAGGAAATTCGCCGAGGCCTTCAGGTCCGGGTAGTTCTCCGCAACGGCCAGGACGTCGAAGACTGCCTTGTCCAGTTGCGCGTCCGCCGACGATTTGGCTTCGACACTGGGCGACGCCGTTGCCTTGGACACGCTCGCTCGTGCCTCGGTCACCCGCTCGAACACCGATTTCTCGTGTGCGGCATACCCCTTCACGGTGGTCACGAGATTGGGAACCAGGTCTGCCCGACGAGTCAGTTGTACATCGATTCCGCCGAGCGCCTCCTGAGTGCCCACGTCGGCCGATCTGAGCTTGTTGAATCCGACGACGAACACGCCGATGAGCAGAACCACCACGACGATCACCACAAGTGTCACGACCATGCCCGCACCCTCCGTTTCGGTTGTAGACCAGTCTCACCAGGAACCACCACCACCACCACCGCCTCCTCCTCCGCCGCCACCTCCGCCGCCCGAGGACGAAGACTGCGTCGCCTCGTACGAGCTGATCGACGAGGACAGCGCCGAGTCGAAGCTGTCGAATCCACCCCCGGACGACGAACCGAAGAACCCGTGGCCGGTCGATGTCGCGACCGGATACCAGTGCGGAGTCGGTGGCTCGGTACCGGTTGCCTCGCGGAACTTCTTCGCCCACGCATCGGCGACTCCGTAACCGACGGCATAGGGAACGAACGCGATGTACATGTCGGTATGGGCGGAGAAGTCGAACCGATCGACGCTCGACGGCGTCGCGAGGAGCCGCCGGAATCCACCCGCCCGCGACCAGACCTCACGGCCTCGGTGTGTTCGCCTGGACCCGGTTCCCGCCCGCATCAGGCCGTAGCCGCCGATCACGAAACCCGCGAACGGTAGCCCCGCCATCGTGGGCGCGAGCAATCCGAGAAACCCGACGATGGCGAGCACGAACGACGCGACGACCAGAAACGATCCGAAGTACTCGAACTTCGACGAGATCACCAGATGTTCACGCCGAGCCCACGCACGGCACTCGCCCTCGGCGGTCGATTTGGCGGCTTTCAGCGTCTCCCCCGCGCCTGCCGACCCGTCTGCCGCGAATTCCGCGCCGACCGCGGTGATCCCCAGCGCCGCACCGAGCGCGTACGTCACCGAATCCGACGCGTTCCAGGACGACGCGGGGGCGGCACCGATTATCCGCCAGTCCTTCGCTCCGCCCGCACGCAATGTCACCAGACCCTGCTGCGCCATGTGCAGAAACGATGCCGACAGTGTCGACGAGCGGTGAGACTCCGAACAGATGAAATTCGCCTGAACCGGACCCAGACCTTCGGGAGGTGCGTACATCACCGGGAATCCAGGGGGCGGTTCGTGCGCCGCTCTGCTCCATACGACACCGGCGGCGCATGCCAGAAGCGAGAGCACTCCGACGAGAACGGCCGCGCCGGTGGATCGGCCGAAAACCTGATCGAAGGAACCAGGCCACGGCAGGCTCTGACGCGCGGGTGCCGCGATATCGACCCCGATCTTGGCTGTCATCGGTTGGTGTGGGCCGAGGTCGGCAGCCGTGAACTGAACGACGTCGGGCTCCGGCTGCCCGATCTGGCACGGCAAAGTCCCCGTGGCGTCGGCCGAACACTCGATTCGACCCACTGCTGCGGGAAGAAAGACGACGATGTTCGCCCGGGCGATGTCCATCTCCCAACCCGGCGCCACCACGTTCCACCGGAATTCCGATCCGGCCGCCACCGAGGGATCACCGGCCTCGGAGGCGAAGTGTCCACTGTCCGAGGGCGGATCGAGCACCCCCTCGATCGTGTAGGCGATCTCGTAGACGTGGATGCCCGGACTCACGTAGACATCAGGGTCTCCGATCTTCGCGACGACGTAACGCTCGGCACGTTCGGTGGAGCACTCGACCGGTACGGCCGCACCGTCGAGCGTGACCGAGGACACGTGCGGCTGCTGACGGACGTACGGGTCCGAGGCGTTGCGAACGTCCCAGTAGCGGAAGATCCCGTGACGCCCCGACGGGAACCGCGCAGTGATGGTCTCGACGGCGTCGAGGTGCCCGTCGGCGGCGATGTCGTACCTCGCCGAGTAATCGACGATCGATACAGGATCGGAGCCGGATCCGTTCGAATCGGTCGGTAGGTAGGACACGGCCACAGGCCACAGGAGCCCGAGAGCGGCGAGAAGCATCAGAACACCGCTCGCCACGAACCGCTTCATTCCGGCCTCCCGATGCGCGAATTGCAGCAACTATGCACGTCCGAGCGACATCACGCGAGCGGAACCATTCAAATCACGGTCAGGTGCATCGCGTGGGCGTCAGGGTGGCGGAACGGGGCCGTCGTCGGGAAGCGGGCCGACGACGTCGACGTAGTCGGGCAGCAACGCCCGAACGGCGAATTTCCCTGCCGTGGCGCCGATGGGTAGTGCTTCGACCGCCCGCACTCCCGTGGTCGCCTGCATCGCGCGGAGTGCGCCCGGGTCGGCGTGCACGATCAGACCGACCACGCAGTCACAACCTGCCGCGAGACGCGGAGCCGACGCCGCATCGATCTGGGACTGGCGATCCCACTGGCCCATCGACCCCTGCAGCGTCGTCGCGGCTGCGTCCTCGGAGCCGAGGATCGATTCTCGGCTCCCCGACACCGCGATCGTGATCACCGGCGTCTGTACCCGATCCAACGGCACACGCACCAGAACCTCGGCGATCCGTTCACCGCCGCCGACCTGCACTGCCTGATCCACGGACGCCGAATCGGTGAAGGACACCAATGCCCAGTGCTGATCGTCGTCGGCGGGGAGGCCGCTCAGGGAGGCGCTCGCCCGGTCGACGTAGTCGGCAACGGTCTCGCCGTTGTCCGGGCCGAGCGAGTCGGTGCTCACGACGGGACGTGGCAGCGGGTTGGCGATGCCGACGACAAGGCACAGCAGCAGCGCTGCAACGACGAGCGCACACGCCTCGATCGCTCCCCGCAACCAGGTCATGCCGAGCGAAGCACCTCGAGCGCATGTTCCAGGTCGGCTGGATACTGGCTCACGATCTCGACCCAACGACCGTCCGACGGGTGCGCGAAACCAAGGGATTTCGCGTGCAACCATTGCCGTTCGAGTCCGAGTCGCTCGGCCAGCCGAGGGTCGGCGCCGTACGTCAGGTCACCGCAGCACGGGTGCCGCAGTGCCGAGAAGTGCACTCGGATCTGATGTGTACGACCGGTTTCGAGATGAACGTCGAGCAGACTCGCAGCCTGGAACGCCTCGATGGTGTCGTAGTGCGTGACGCTCTCCTTGCCGTCGGCACGCACGGCGAACTTCCAGTCGTTGCTCCCGTGTCTCGCGATCGGGGCATCGATGGTTCCACTGCTCGGATCCGGATGTCCTTGCACGAGTGCGTGATAGCGCTTGTCGATGGTTCTCTGCTTGAAAGCGCGTTTGAGCAGCGTGTAGGCCCGCTCCGACGTCGCAACCACCATGACACCGGATGTGCCGACGTCGAGTCGATGGACGATCCCCTGGCGCTCGTGCGCCCCCGATGTCGAGATTCGGAATCCGGCGGCCGCGAGTCCACCGATGACCGTCGGTCCGGTCCACCCGACGCTCGCATGGGCAGCGACACCGACCGGTTTGTCCACCGCAACGACGTCGTCGTCCGCATAGAGAATCTCCATACCGTCGACGGGTTCGGCCTCGATGGTGAGTTCTCGAGCAGGTTCGGGTAGCTCTACTTCGAGCCACGTTCCCGCCGACAACCGGTCCGACTTCCCGACCGCGGCACCGTCGACGGCCACCGATCCTTCTTCCGCCATGGTGGCGACGACGGTGCGCGATAGACCGAGCAACCGAGACACACCCGCGTCGACTCTCATTCCGTCCAGCCCGTCAGGCACCGGCATCGACCGTGATTCCCTCATGCGTCACCCTCGGACTTCACGTGCGCGTCGGCCTTCTTGTCGTGGGTGCGCTCCCCGTTCGGTTCGAACCCGAACAAGCTCAACACCACCAGCAGAATCGCGCCGCAGACGATCGACGAGTCCGCGACGTTGAACACCGGCCACCAACCGACGGAGACGAAATCCACG
The DNA here is from genome assembly GCF_023264675.1 of Rhodococcus sp. (in: high G+C Gram-positive bacteria). Lineage (GTDB taxonomy): Bacteria > Actinomycetota > Actinomycetes > Mycobacteriales > Mycobacteriaceae > Rhodococcoides. The sequence goes on along the minus strand of NZ_JAHFVG010000012.1, from coordinate 121,285 downwards.
ACGTGGCCCTGCAGCGGTCCCGGTGCTCGGAAGAAACGGTCGATCAGGTTTCCGAGCGCACCGCCGAGGACGAGGCCGAGCCCGAGTGCCCACCACGGCGAACGCAGAGTTCGGCCGATTCGGATCACTCCGATGACCACACACACCGCGACGATGGTGAGCAACCACGTCATCCCGGTGGCCATCGAGAACGCTGCCCCCGGATTGCGGACGAGACGAAGAGTGACGACGTCACCGATGAGCTCCACGGGCTTGCCCGGCTGGATCCACTTCACGACGGCGATCTTGGTGACGAGGTCGAACGCCAGAATCACGAGGGCGATCACCACGAGCAGCCGAGTGCGAAGGGGTTTGACCTGGTTCGACGCGCCTACAGGTTGCCTGGTCGCGGGTTCGCTCGACGTAGGTTCCTCGGTGGACACGTCGGGGGCTTCATGGTTCTCGGGGGTGTTCTGATCGGTCGGGCGGTCGTCACTCACCGCTCTATCATGTCCCATCGACCGTGGGTCGTTCACATCCGGATCCGTCGCCGAAACTTCGAACCCGAGCGGGATACGTAGCCTGGGTGCCGTGATCTCGACATCCGAAACCTCGAAGCGCGGTCTGCGCGTCCTCTCCGCGGCTGCCGCAGTCGCCGTCCTCCTCTCCGCCTGCGGGTCGTCGACGGACGATCCGGCAGAAGGCTCCGACTCATCGAGCACCACGGCGGCAGTCTCGCTTCCGGTCACTCCTGTCACGACGACGTTGGTGAATCCAGGGGCAGAACCACGAGCGACGCTCGGTCAGTCTCTGTCGGGTGAACAGTCCGTCGATCTCGTCACACGCTCGACGGTCACGCAACAGATCGACGATCAGGCCGTGCAGGACTTCTCGACTCCCGAGCTGACACTTCCGTTGACTGCCGAGGCTCCGACCTCCGGTGACGATCGGGTGGTCGACCTCCGCATCGGCACCGCGACGTCGGCAGATCAGCGGCTGACCGACGCACTCGCGCCTGCGGACGGTTCACACGCCGGACTGACGTTCACCGAAACCGGGGCCGTCACGGCTCTGCAGATCACGCCGGCCGACGATGCACAGGACTCGGCGCGATCGGCCATCGAACAGGCGTTGAATCAGGCTGTGTACCGCTCGATTTCCTTCCCGGACGGAGACGTCGGTGTCGGCGCGGTGTGGACCGTGCAGCAGCAGGTGGTCAGTGGCCTGACGATCGATCAGACCACCACCGCGACGCTTCGCGCCAAGGACGGCGACCGCGTCACCGTCGACATTCGTATCGACCAGACACCCGAGTCGACCACGTTGGCGCTGCCCGACGATGCAGGGCAACTCGCAATCGACTCGTACACGATGACCGGAACGGGCACCCTGGAGATCGATCTGACGAAACCGCTCCCGGTCTCCGGGAACGTGACCGTGGCAGGCAGCCAGCAGTACAGCGACCCCGAGGGCACGACGGTCCTGCACCAGGACATCAGCGACACGTTGCAGTGGATCAGCCAGTGAGACGAGCAGCTCTCGCGCTGATGGCGACGGCAGCGACGATCAGTCTCGTCGGATGTAGTTCGGACCAGGACGAGCCGGCTTCTGCTGCCCCGCAGGCCGCACCGGGACCCGTGGTTTCCGCTCCCGATCCTCTGCTCGGCAGACCGATCACCGACTCGGCCGTGCTCATGTCCGCGATGCTCCTCGTCGGAGATCTGCCCGACGGCTACGCGGCGATCCCCGACCCGGTTCGCGACCTCGGCCTCGATCCCGCACCCGACTACGACAACCCGGATCGGTCCGGAACCGACCCGAGTGCCTGCGCGGACGTGCTTGCTCCCATTTCCCAGCAGTCGCCCGGCGCAGTCTCGAACGCAGCGGTTCGATACTCGGGACCGAACTTCTCCTCGATCGACGAGGACGCCGCCGGGTACACCGATTCCGGAGCTGCCACCGCGTTCAGCAGGCTGCAAGCGACTTTCGCGGCGTGTGGGCAGTATTCGGGGACCGACGCCGACGGCGTTGCCGTGAACTACCGCGTCGGCGGCCGGGAGCAGGACCGAATCGGCGATGCCTCGACATCGATCCGGCTCGAGACCTCGAGCGAGGGCTTCACTCTGGTATCGGACGCTGTGGTCGCGATCGTCGACCACACAGTGGTCCAATTCGTGGTCACGAGTCAGGACGGGGTCGATCCGGCGTCGTTCACCGCACTGGCCACGTCGGCGGCCGAAAAGATTCGTGGGGCGAACACCGGCCTGTGAAACGACGAACGGCGGTGCCGGAGATCCCGTCGAGGGAAACACCGGCACCGCCGTTCAGGCGATGCGCTGGAAAATTACGCGCACGCAGGCGAGGTCAGCTGCGCGAGCTGAACCAGACCACATGCATTCTCCTTCGAGAGCTTCCACTTGCCGTTCTCGGCGACGAAGGTGAAGCTGCCCGGGTTGGCCTGGCCGTTCAAGGTGATGGTCGTGCCGGCATTGAGCGTGCCGTCACCGAGATCGTCGACGCTGGTGACCTCGATCTGAGCGCCGTTCTGCACAGCAGCGGCAGCGACCTGGTTGATGAGATCGGGATCGGCCTCGGAACCCTGGATGAGCTCGGTCTTCTCTTCCAGCGGGACAGCCGGATCGAGGCCGCGCGTCAGCTCTGCATTGAGCTCTTCGGGAGTCGGCACGGCCGGGTAATCGCCCGATGCCTCGGGTGCGGCAGATGCAGACGAGGCTGCCGACGACGAAGTCGTGGTCGGGGTGTCGCTGCTGTCATCGGAGCTGCAGGCTGTCATCGTCAGCGCTGCGGCGATCGCGACGCCTGCAACCATGGCCTTACGGGTGTTACGAAGCTTCAACTGCTTTGTCCCTTCGGTAAAAATACTCTCGGTCACTTGCTGTCTTCGGTCACGTACTTCAGGTCGACACACAGTCGTCCCTGTCGGCTGTTCCACTATGCCATCTGAGAACAACCGCCGAAAGCAACCTGGCTACTCACGAGTAGGAATCACTGTCATTGCAGGCTGTCGATCGGATCTGCCACAACGAGCAACTCGTCACCCTCGGCGAAGGTCCTTGCACGACCCGGTCCTGATGACCGCGTCTCGAAACGAACCGTCACCACGGAATGTCCCGCCCCCTGAATCCATCCGTGTCCGTATTCAGGATGCCTTACATCCATGCCGGGATGCCACCTCGGGCGCTCTTCCACCTGCTCGGGCGTCGAATGGCCGACCTCGACCTCCCCGTCTGCCTCCGGCGCGGCGTCATGATCGAGTTCCGGAAACAACGATCCCTGCTGCACGGTGGACAGCCCGGCCAGCCCTACACCGACCAACCGGATCGGCCCGATGTCCACCGGATCGAGTGCTTGACGCTGCGCGGCGGCGACGATGGTCTGCTTGTCGACGGTGGCGTACGGGAGTGTCACCGATCGAGTGAGGATGCTCATGTCCGACTTACGGAGTTTCAACACCACGGTTCGCGCGCCGCGCCCATCCTTCAGTAGCCGCCGATGCGCCGCATCGGCACTTGCATCCACGGCAAGGCGTAGCTGGGGCAGCGTGACGATGTCGTGCGCGAACGTGGTCTCGGCGCTGACCTGCTTCGCCTCCGCTCGCTCGGCCACTTCGCGGTCGTCGATACCGCGCGCAAGCTTGTGCAGGCTAGGGCCGATGCTGCCGCCCAGAATGGACGCCACCTCGGATTCTGGTGTCGCCACGAACTTTCCGATGGTGTCGATACCGAGGCGTCGAAGCTTCTCGTCCGCCACCGGGCCGATGCCCCACAGTTTTCGAACCGGGAGCGCCGCCATCAGCGCCGTCTGCTCCTGTGGGGTGACGACGGTGACTCCGTCCGGTTTCGCCAAGCCCGAGGCGATCTTGGCAATCTGCTTTCCTGAACCCGCCCCGAGCGAGGCAACCAACCCGGTCTCGCGTCTCACCAGGGTGCGCAGCATCTCGCAGAACTCCAGCACCTCGGCAGCCGTCGCTCCGGCGAGCTCGGCGGGTTCCCCGAAAGCCTCGTCCATCGACAGTTGCTCGAGGATCGGCATCCTGGCCCGGAGCCCGTCGAAGACCTGCCGACTGAGCACCTGATAGAGCGCGCCGCGCGGCGGAAGCACCACCGCACCGGCGCCGACGAGCCGTCTGGCCTGATGCATCGGCATCGCCGACCGCGCCCCGAACACCCTCGCCTCGTAACTGCAGCCGGCGACGACACCGCGCCCGCCCGCTCCCCCGACCAACACGGGTCGGCCTCGCAGCGTCGGACGTGTCAGCTGCTCGACCGATGCGAAGAACGCATCCATGTCCAGATGCAACACCCATCGCCTACTGCGCGAGTCGATCACAACCGGAAAATACTCCTGTGCCCCGACATATCAGCCGTGACCGACGTCGAAACCGAGTGCTGTGGCCGCGCGATCGGGCGACGGATCGGCCCATCGGTCCGCGTAGACGTCGTTGGCCGCGAGCGAGCGTGTGACGGCTTTGTCGATGTAGACGGTCCCGTCGAGATGATCTGTCTCGTGCGCGAAGATTCTCGCCGGCCAACCGACGAATTCCTCGTCGACGACAGCTCCGGCCAGATCGGTGCACTGCAACCGCACCCGCTCCGCCCGTGAAACCACCGCTTGGTATCCGGGAACACTCAGACATCCCTCGTAGAACGAGCGACGCGCGGCGCCGAGTTCGGTGTACTCGGGATTCACGACGACCCGAAAGGGAAGAGCAGTGCGCATCCGCGCTACGGCAACCTCGGCACCGACGTCGTACATGTCCTCCACGACGGCGATGCGCAGCGGAATGCCGATCTGCGGTGCGGCCAGCCCCACCCCGGGCGCATCGTGCATCGTCGCCCGCATCACCTCGACGAGCCGGTCGAGCGTTCGGCTCTCCAGCTGGTCGGTCATCGGCTCGGCAGGAACGCGAAGAACCGGGTCACCGACAACCACGATGGGCACGACCCCGTCGCGAGCGGTCGCCAGCAGCTCGCGAACGGAGTCCTCGTGGACACGCCGAGGCGTCACCTCGCCCGGCTGATCAGGACGCTGACTCCCTCGCCGAGCGCGATCGCATCCGCGCCGGGGTCGCCGTCGGTCAACGACAACGCCAGCACCTCACCCGCGATCAGATCACGATGGGCATCGAACCATTCCTGGCGCTCTGCCGGAACCGCGACGACGATGTCGATGCGGTCGGACACCTCGAGCCCGAGAGTTCGCCGTGCATCCTGCAACTCACGAATACGGTCCTTCGCCCAGCCCTCGGCTTCCAGCTCGGCCGTCACCTGCGAATCGAGCACCACCAGCCCGGCGTTCCCCGGCAGTGCCGCCGTCGAATCAGGCTCGGCAGCAACCAATTTGCGGGTGTACTCCGTGGGCAACAGATCGATACCGGCCGCGCTCACCGTGCCGCTCTCGTCCTCGCTCCACTCCCCTGCCTTCACAGCCTTGATGACCTTCTGCACGTCCTTGCCGATCCGAGGCCCAGCCGCCCGCGCATTCACCACCAGTTCGAACTTGCCGTGGACCGCAACATCGTCGGTGAGGTCGACTTTCTTCACATTGACCTCGTCGGCGATGATGTCCGCGTACGGACGCAGCCGCTCGGCGTTCTCGGCGGCGACGGTCACCTCGGGCAACGGCAACCGGACCCGAAGGTTCTGTGCCTTGCGCAGACCGAGCACGGTCGAACACACCGTCCGAACCTCGTCCATCGCATCGACGAGCTCGGGATCGGACGGCAGATCCCCCGCCGCAGGCCAATCCGTCAGGTGCACGGAACGACCACCGGTCAGTCCCCGCCACACGACCTCGCTGACGAGAGGAAGCAGCGGAGCCGCAATCCGCGTGAGAACCTCGAGCACGGTGTGCAGTGTGTCGATGGCATCGGTGTCCTCGCTCCAGAAGCGCGAACGCGACCGCCGCACATACCAGTTGGTGAGGGCGTCACAGAAGGTGCGCAGCTCGTCGCAGGCACCGGCGATGTCGTTGTTCTCGAGCGCATCGGTGATCGCATCACGCGTGGCCGACAGCTTCGCCAACACATAGCGATCGAGCACGTTCGGGGAATCGGTACGCCACTGCCCCGGCTTGCCCGCATACAGCTGCAGGAAGCTCCACGCATTCCAGATCGGAAGCAACGCTTGGCGCACACCCTCGCGGATACCCTGCTCGGTCACGATGAGGTTGCCGCCCCGAAGGATCGGCGAGGACATCAGGAACCACCGCATCGCATCACTGCCGTCGCGGTCGAACACCTCCTTGACGTCCGGGTAGTTGCCCTTGGACTTGCTCATCTTCAGTCCGTCGTCGCCGAGCACGATGCCATGCGCTGCAACGGTTTTGAATGCAGGCCGATCGAAAAGCGCGGTAGCGAGCACGTGCAGCGTGTAGAACCAACCCCGAGTCTGACCGTTGTACTCGACGATGAAATCGCCCGGATTATGCCCCGCCGTCGTGTCCGTTCCGTTGAACCATTCCTCGTTCTCGAACGGGAAATGCACCTGCGCGTACGGCATCGACCCGGACTCGAACCAGCAGTCGAGCACCTCCGGCACCCGGCGCATCGTCGACTTGCCCGTCGGATCGTCCGGGTTAGGACGCGTCAGGTCATCGATGTACGGACGGTGAAGATCATCCGGACGCACACCGAAGTCACGCTCGAGCTCGTCGAGACTGCCATACACATCGAGCCGCGGATACTCCGGGTTGTCCGACGTCCACACGGGGATCGGGCTGCCCCAGTAGCGATTACGGCTGATGTTCCAATCGCGCGCACCTTCGAGCCACTTACCGAACTGACCGTCCTTGATGTGCTCGGGCACCCAGGTGATCTCCTGGTTGAGCTCGACCATGCGATCACGGAACTTGGTGACCGCGACGAACCACGACGGCACCGCCATGTAGATCAGCGGCTGACCGCTCCGCCAACTGTGCGGATACGAGTGCTCGATGGTCTCGTGCCGCAGCAAACGCCCGGAGGCCTTGAGATCCTTGATGATGACCGGATTCGCGTCGAAGACCATCAAGCCCTCGTAGGGGGGAACGAGCGAGGTGAACTTGCCGCCCGGATCGAGCGGCTGAACCACCTCGATGCCGTTCGCCGTCGCGACGTCCATATCCTCCTCACCGAAAGCCGGTGCAAGGTGGACGATCCCGGTACCCGAATCGGTGGTGACGTAATCGGCCTGCAGCACGCGATGAGAATTGGCATGGCCCAGAAAGAAATCGTACGGCGGAGCGTAGGTCAGTCCGACGAGCTCGGCGCCCGTGTGCTCGGACAGCACCTCGGGATCCTCGCCGAGTTCACGTGCGTAATGAGCGAGCCGCTCGGCTGCCAGCACGTAACGCTCACCGTCGGCGCCGCGCACCTGGACATAGCGAACCTCGGGATGCACTGCCATCGCCAGGTTCGACGGCAGGGTCCACGGCGTCGTCGTCCAGATCAGTGCACTCGCACCGTCCAGCGGCGACCCGGGAGCGGTCAACGGCATCGTGACCGTGACGGCCGGATCCTGACGCATCTTGTAGGCGTCGTCGAGCCGCGTTTCCTGATTGGACAGCGGAGTCTGCTCGTACCAGCTGTACGGCAGCACCCGGAAACCCTGATAGATCAAGCCCTTGTCGTGCAGCGTCTTGAACGCCCACATGACGGACTCCATGAAGTCGACGTCGAGTGTCTTGTAGTCGTTGTCGAAGTCGACCCAGCGCGCTTGGCGGGTGACGTAATCACGCCATTCGTCGGTGTACTGCAGAACCGACTGCTTGCAGTACGAGTTGAACTTGGCCAAGCCCATCTCGTCGATCTCGGACTTGTCCTTGATCCCGAGCTGCTTCTCGGCTTCGAGCTCGGCGGGAAGTCCATGACAGTCCCAACCGAAGCGGCGTTCTACCTTCTTGCCACGCATCGTCTGGAAGCGAGGAACGAGGTCCTTGACGTAGCCCGTCAACAGGTGACCGTAATGGGGCAAGCCGTTGGCGAACGGCGGGCCGTCGTAGAAGACGAACTCCTCGGCACCCTCCCGGTTCTCCACACTGGCGCGGAAGGTTCCGTCGGCTTCCCAGGCCTCGAGAACCTTCTTCTCGAGATCCGGAAACGACACGCTCCCAGCTTTGGTACCCGATATGTCGACTCGGGGGTACGAGTCCTGGGTGCTCGAACGATCGTTCATGATGCGTGCTCCTCCGTGCCGACCGCCCCCTCACGAGAGACGGTTCGATATATCGGCACGGGGACGACGAACGGCGTGTGGGACGCCGGGCACCGCGGTACCACCCCGTTTGCATCTGCGACCGTCTCGCGGACGAAGATGCCACTTCACTTGTCGGCTGTGACGGGCCTACCCGTTCGGGTCTACTGGACGTGCACGCGCACGCCGTTCTTCCGAAGACTCCCCGGTGATAGCCGGATCAGCGCCCTATCGACTTCTCAACTACACACACTGCCTGGAACAACAGAAACTGCGACAACAGTAACCGCATTGTCGATCGGATCATTGCTCGGGAGGTGATTTACGACCCAGCAGCGCACCAGCAAGGAGAAGAACCGCACCGACGACACAGACTCCGATGCAACCCCACGCCCAGATCACCGACCCGGTCATCAGGGCAATGACCAGCAGCGCGAACCCTACTCCCGCCGCGCACAGCGTCAGAACAAGCACGACACCCCTCGTTCCGGGCGGCCGCCGGGGCAACAGCCCCGACAACCACCGTCAGATCCGAGGTGAGACGTCACGCGCTGTGCACGAGGCGGACGAGACTCAGTTGTTGCCCTTGGCATAGGACTGGCTGTAGCCGGAGGACTGATTGTCCTGATTGAAGCTGTCCGAACCGTTGTCCACCGGCAAAGCCGAAGACCGGTTCTCCAACTCTTCCAGCTGCGATTCCAGGTACGACTTGAGGCGTACACGGTACTCGCGCTCGAATGTCTTGAGCTGCTCGATCCGACCCTCCAGCACCGAGCGCTGCTCGTTGATGGTGGCCATGATCTCGGTGTGCTTGCGCTCGGCGTCGGCCTGGAGGGCATCCGCCTTTTCCTTCGCCTGCCGAAGCTGCGTTTCCGAACGAGTCTGCGCATCGGACAACAGCGACTCGGACTTCTGACGAGCGTCGGTCACCATCGCCTCGGAACGAGTACGAGCATCCGTGACGAGACGCTCCGCGTTGGTGCGTGCGTTTCCGAGCAACTGCTCGGACTCCGTCTTGGCATCGTTGGTGAGCCTGTCGGCCATCTCCTGGGCAAGGCCGAGGATCTTCGCGGCCTGCATGTTGGAGTCGCCGCTCTGCGACACCGCTGCCACAGGTGCGGCTACCGGAGCCACTACCGGCGCCGGCTTCGGTGGTTCCACCGGCCGCGCAGGCTCGGGAGCCTTCTGCTGGACCGGCGCCTGCTGCGGAGCGCCCTGGCGAACTGCGCTCTTGGACTCGGAAAGCTCCTGGTCGAGCTCGCCAACACGCTGACGGAGGTCAGCGTTTTCTTCGATCAATCGCGACAACTCTTGCTCGACGAGATCGAGGAAAGCATCCACCTCGTCTTCGTTGTAGCCGCGCTTGCCGATCGGCGGCTTACTGAACGCGACATTGTGCACATCAGCTGGAGTCAGCGGCATGGAAGGATCCCTTCACGCGTCTTGAGGCGGTAGAGCAAGCATTCAGTTCTATCCCATTCCGCACTGGCCGGAACAATCAAACTGTAACTGGCGTCCATTCTGTCACATCGGTCGCGCTGGTCGCGCGCGTCCCCGAAGTCTTCTTGCGAAATTCCTACACTTACGATCCCAGACCCGACACCACGGTCATGAGAATGAATACTCCGAACAGCAGAACCATGATCGACAAATCCAGTCGAATCCCACCCAGATTCACGGGTGGAATCAGGCGTCGGAGCAGCTTGACGGGCGGATCGGTCACCGTGAATATCGCTTCGAGCAATACCACCACAATTCCCGACGGCCGCCAATCTCGCGCGAACGTTCTGATGAATTCGACGATGATGCGGCCGATGAGAAGAATCCAGAAAATGAACAGTATGAGGTAGAGCACCGCGAACAAGGCCACAGGTCATACTGTGCCCGAAAAAAGCGGCTCGATCAAAGCGACCAGGTCAGGGCACCTGGTAACCCAATCGAGCCGCCGGAGTCGTGTCGGGCAGTTCTTGCTCATTGCTGACTGTAGAAGCCGGTTTCGGCGATACGCCTGCGTTCCTGAGGCGACACGTCGATATCGGCAGGTGAGAGCAGAAACACCTTTGTCGCGACCTTGTCGAACGATCCACGCAGAGCAAACGCGAGGCCTGCAGCGAAATCGACGAGTCGCTTGGCATCCGCATTGCTCATATCCACCAGGTCCATGATCACCGGCGTGCCGTCGCGGAAACGCTCACCGATGGTGCGTGCCTCGCTGTAGTCACGCGGGCGCAATGTCGTGATCTTGGACAGCGGACCACCGTCGTCGACCACCGGGCTGCGCCGAGTCTCCGCACGGACGTCCATTCGCGTGTCCACGGCGAGATTTCCGCGCGTAGGGGCGCCGCGTCCCGCCATCGACGCCGGCCGGGACGATCGTCCGCCGATCGGTGCCAGCGTGGGCGCAGACCGAGGGGCGTCGTAGTCGTCGTATTCGTCGTCGATGTCGTCCACATCCGCCCGGGACGGCCTACGCGAGGAAAAGGACGGCTTGGCGAATTCACGATCGTTTCGATCTTCGATATCGCCGTACGGGTCACGACCCCGCGCAGACCGATGGGAATCGGGTTCGTCGAGGTAGTCGTCTTCGTAGTCCGCGAGCGGAACCATGCCGAAGTACGCCTTGAACTTGTGCAGGGTGCTCATCGATCTGCCTTCCGTCACGCTGGTCGTTCCGCGGGCAACACTCCCGCGAAGAACCTGATCTCACGGGCTACACTCCCGGGCGGGTGTGCTTGCTGCTGTTGCTCCAGGATCACAAAGTGTCAGTTGTGACTGATGTGATCCGTGGTCTGTACTGGCGAGGTTATCGGCCGAGAACCGAGTATTGCGGTACCGACACGCACGCAGGTCGATCCGTGTCGCACTGCGGCTTCGAGATCCGACGTCATGCCCGCCGACAGTTCGGTGGCACCTGGATGTTGTTCGACGAGGCCCCGATGCAACTGTGCAAGGTCGGCGAATGCCTCGTCGGGATCCGCATCGATCGGCGGGACGGCCATCACACCGGCCAATCGAAGGTTCGCCGACGAGGCGACCCGATCGGCCAGGGCCGCCAGATCGTCGCGCTCCACTCCCCCGCGGTGCACGTCGCCGTCGATGCTGATCTGGATGAGCACATCGAGGGGCTCCGTTCTGGCACCGTCGTCCACCGCTGTCGTCACCGCCTTCTGCAAGGCGTCGACCAGTCGGATGCTGTCCACCGAATGAATCGAACTCGCCCACCGAGCAACCGACTTCGCTTTGTTCCGCTGCAGATGCCCGATCATGTGCCACTGCGGCGTAGCACCCTCGACGGACGAGGCGAGCTCATCGACCTTCGCCGACGCCTCCTGCTCACGTGACTCGCCGAAATCCCTGCACCCGAGACCGTAGAGAATCGCGACGTCGGAAGCCGGGAAGAACTTCGTCACCGGCAGGAGCTTCACGTCGCTCTCGCTTCGTCCCGCCGACGTACAGGCGGCACCGAGACGGTCACGCACGGCACCGAAGGCATGCGTGATCTCGGCAGTTCTGTCTTCTGGAGCTCGTTCGGAATGCGCAGTCATGTGATCAGTCAAGCAGGCCTGGTGTCCATCCAGATCACGCTGGCCAACCTTCCGGTCGGCGCACCGCGTCGGTGGCTGAACAACGTACGATCTTCGATAGTGCACCGAGGATCGGTGGCGACGCCGCTGACTCCCGCTTCGAGAAGTTGACGCTTGATGCCTGCGCGGATATCGAGTCCCGGCGTCTTCCTGACGGTGGTGCTCGCACTACCGGGCAGATGTCGCTCGACGTCCGCGCGCATGTGCGCAGGCACCTCGTACTGCCTGCCGCTCGCGGCCGGGCCGAGAAATGCCCCGACTCGGCTCAGTGTGGCGCCCTGGGCAACCATTGCATCGAGCACCCGGGGAATGATGCCGATCCGCGCGCCCACACGGCCCGCGTGAACGGCGGCGATCACTCCGGCTTCTTCGTCGGACAGCAGAACCGGAACACAGTCCGCCGAAAGCACGACGAGCGCCAAGTCCGTCGCCGTGGTCACCACAGCGTCGGTCACCGGGACCGGCTCGGACTGCGGACCGTCCACGACGGTCACCGTCCGGCCGTGCACCTGCTCCATCCACACCAGACGCTCGGCGCCGACACCGAGCTCGCGGCCGAGTCGCTCCCGATTGGCAGCGACCGCCGCGGGCTCGTCCCCGACATGATCGCCGAGGTTGAAGGTGTCGTAAGGCGCTACCGAGACCCCGCCTGCACGGGTGGTGGTGATTCGTCGAACCTTGAAGTTCTTTCCCGACACGTGGAGTCAGCGACGCATGAACGAAGGTACGTCGACATCGTCGTCGCCGTCTTCGTCGGACACCGGCACGCGCCTGCCGCTGTTCCCGTGATCACCGGACGGCCTGTTGCTCGTCGAGTGTCCATTGGAACCGGACGACTGCAGCGGAGGAAGACTGCTTCCCGCACCAGCGCCGACCGGATCGCGGAACACCGAACCCGACTCGCTCGAGTCCGAGGACCGTGAGGACACTTCACCGGAGCGAGCCGATCCGATCGGGCTGCGCGATGTGGACGGCGCAGCCTCTACCGGACGACGCGTCGGAGTACCGCCGTCGAAACCGGCGGCGATGACGGTCACGCGCACCTCGTCGCCGAGTGAATCGTCGATCACGGTGCCGAAGATGATGTTGGCGTCGATGTGTGCAGCTTCCTGAACCAGCGATGCCGCCTCGTTGATCTCGAACAATCCGAGGTCGGAGCCTCCGGCGATGGACAACAGAACTCCGCGTGCGCCTTCCATCGACGCCTCGAGAAGCGGCGAGTTGATCGCGGACTCGGCAGCCTTGATGGCGCGACCCTCGCCGCGCGAGGACCCGATTCCCATGAGGGCGCTTCCGGCTCCGGACATGACACCCTTGACGTCGGCGAAGTCGACGTTGATCAGGCCGGGAGTGGTGATGAGGTCCGTGATTCCCTGAACACCGTTGAGGAGGACCTCGTCGGCGCTCCGGAACGCATCCATCAGACTCACGGCGGCGTCGCCGAGCTGCAGAAGACGATCGTTCGGGATGACGATCAGCGTGTCGCAGGACTCACGCAACTGCTGGATGCCGGTGTCGGCCTGGCCACCACGACGTTTGCCCTCGAACGAGAACGGTCGCGTGACGACGCCGACGGTGAGCGCGCCCAGCTTACGCGCGATGTTGGCGACCACCGGAGCACCACCGGTGCCGGTACCGCCGCCTTCACCTGCGGTCACGAAGACCATGTCGGCGCCCTTGAGCACCTCTTCGATCTCGTCCTTGTGATCGTCGGCTGCTCGCCTGCCGACCTCCGGATCGGCGCCTGCGCCGAGGCCGCGGGTGAGTTCTCGGCCGACGTCGAGTTTGACGTCGGCGTCGCTCATGAGAAGTGCTTGAGCATCGGTGTTGACCGCGATGAACTCGACTCCCTTGAGTCCCTGCTCGATCATGCGGTTGACCGCGTTAACGCCGCCGCCGCCGATGCCGACGACCTTGATTACGGCGAGGTAGTTGTGCGGGGGCGTCATTGGCTCTCGCCTTCCGTGGGTTGATGTCTGGTCTGCCGAGTCTCGAGAAAACCCTCAACCTAAACCACAGGCTTAGAGTTATGTCAAGTACTCGACGCTCGGAACGCTATTCACCGGGGCGTCGATCCGCCATTAGGCGCGCCGACGACACCGAAATAATTTGTAGACGTCGGTGCGCCCGCGAATGTGCGTCACCCGCTTCGCCGCCGACGTCGAGCGTCTACTTGGTAGTGGGGAGATCAGGGCTCGACACGTCGAGAATCTGTCCCGGTTGTGACAATAGCGCAAGAGCCACAGCCGATTTGCGCTCGGAGTTGTCTCGGTTCCCCCACACGAGGGTGCGCCCGTCGAGCAGCAGCAGCGACACGTCCGACACCGAACTCGCGCGTATCTCACCGACCTGCCCTCGCAGTGTCGGCGGCATCGAATCCAGCACGGCGAGCGCACTTTCGGTGGGTGGATCGCCCAAGCCCGGCGACTCCGTCACCAATCGCACGACGCCGGGAGCCGGGGGTGCCACGGCAAAATCGACACCCGTCGTATCCAACAGGTGCGTCCCGTCCGCCTCGTCGACGAACACGACCGGAATTCGTTCGGTCACGGTGACCCGCACCGTCGAGGGGTACATCCGTTGCACGCGAACCGAAGCCAGCGCCGGAATCGCCGCGACTCGCTGGGCCGCGGCACCGGCGTCGACGCTGACGAGCCGTTCCCCGATCGGTACATCGAGCTCGGCGACGATTTGCTCCTCCGACACCGATACCGCTCCATCGACGTCGATGCTGCGCACCGAGAGCATCGGTGTGAAATAGACGGCGCAGACTCCCGCGACGACGAGCGCGACAACTGCCGATGCGATCAGGATCACACGACGGCGGGATCTCGCCACCCGTCGCCGCTCTTCTTCTCGCGCCTCGCGTTTGCGTTCCCGTTCGGCCCTTGCCGGGTCGGACGACCGATCGGCCGCATCCGCATCGTCGGCGCGCCTGCCGTCGTCGGCGCGCGTGCGGCCTCCGCGCTCGACTGCTTCCGTGCCACGAGAACGGTCCGATCGCTGCGACCGTCGGGTCACTTCGACGCCTGGCTCTGTCCGATTCCGCTCTCGTCGATACGCCGCTGCGCAGCGGCGTCACGTCCGGTTCTGAAATCCGTCCGAGAACGCAGAGCATCGAGAATCGGCACAGCGAGCATTGTCACGTCACCTGCGCCCATCGTGATCACGACGTCACCGGGCGCGGCAAGCGACGCAACCTGTTTCGCGACGAGTGACAGATCCGGCTGATAGTTGACCGGCTTGGTGACAGCCGCGGCCACCAATGCTCCGGTCACACCGGGAAGCGGTTCTTCGCGGGCGCCGTAGACGTCCAACACCACCACTTCGTCGGCAAGGCTCAGAGCTTCGCCGAACTCCACGGCGAAATTCTCGGTCCGCGAATACAGGTGCGGCTGAAAAACCACCACGACTCGGCCGCGTTCGCCCTCCCCGGCCACGCCGGCGACCAACTGCTGCGCGGCCCCGAGGACAGCGCGCACCTCCGTCGGGTGATGCGCGTAATCGTCGAAAACCCGAACGCCGTGTTCGCGGCCACGGAGTTGGAAGCGGCGATGGACACCGCCGAATCCAGCCAGACCAGCAAGCATGTCCGGAAGATCGGCCCCGGCGTGAACCCCCGCCGTGAACGCAGCAAGCGCATTGAGGGCCGAATGCTTGCCGGGCACGCCGAGCCGAAGAGTCCGCGGCGTATCTTCGCCCTGCACCGACAACTGTGCGACTCCGCCGACACCGTCCGGTTCCCACTGCAGCAACCGCACTGCCATCTCGACGTCACCGGCATCGGTGTCGGCCGAGCCGTAACCGAGAACGCGCACCCCCGGCAGTTTCCGGGCGTGCACACGCTGCGCGAGCGCTGCCGATCCTGGGTCGTCCATACACGCGACCAGCACGCCGCCGGAGGGCAGCAGCGCCGCGAAATCGTCGAACACCTGGACGTACGCCTCGGTGGTGCCGAAGTAGTCGAGGTGATCGGCCTCGATGTTGGTGACGATCACGATGTCGGGCTTGTACTGCAGAAGTGACCCGTCGCTCTCGTCCGCCTCGGCGACGAACACGTCACCGCTGCCGTGATGAGCGTTCGTTCCTGCCTCGTTGAGCTCACCGCCCACCGCGAAGGACGGATCGAACCCGCAATGCTGCAACGCCACGATCAGCATCGACGTCGTCGACGTCTTGCCGTGTGTGCCGGAGACCAGCAGCGTCCGATAACCCTCCATCAACGATGCGAGAACCGCAGGTCGCAGCACGACCGGAATACCTCGTCGACCTGCTTCGACCAGCTCCGGATTGGTCTTGGGAATCGCTGCATGGGTGGTGACCACCACCGTCGGTCCGCCGGGCAACATGTCGAGTGCCGACGCATCGTGGCCGACGCGCACCTCGGCGCCGCGGGCACGAAGCGCGAGGACGCCCCGGCTCTCCTTGGCGTCGGAACCGGACACCTGCCCGCCGCGCGCAAGCAGGATTCGTGCGATTCCGGACATTCCTGCCCCGCCGATACCGACCATGTGCACTCTGGTGAGCTCTGCGGGAAGCTCGGACATGTCCGTCCTTTCACTCGTCACCTTGGTGACACCTCGTGTCGTCTGCTCGACGCGACGTCGAGCACGATTCTGGCAACTGCGGTAGCAGCATCGCGGTGACCCGCGCTCGACGCGGCGATCGACATGGTGGCCAACCGATCCGAATCGGTGACGAGATCGACGATGTCGGACGCGACGTAGCTGGAAGTCAGCGCAGCATCCGCCACGAGTATGCCTCCTCCGGCCTCGACGACGGGGCGTGCGTTCAGCTCCTGCTCGCCGTTGCCGTGCGGGAGCGGGACGTAGACCGCGGGAAGCCCGGTGGCCGACACTTCCGCCACCGTCATGGCACCGGACCGGCACACTGCCAGATCGGCCGCTGCGTACGCGAGATCCATCCGGCTCAGGTACGGCACGGCGACGTAGGGTGCCGCGGGATTTCTCGATGCGACATCCACGGTGTTCTTGGGCCCGTGCGCATGCAACACCGACACGCCAGCGGCGGCAAGTTCGGATGCCGCCGCCGACACCGCCTCGTTCAACGACCGTGCCCCTTGCGAGCCGCCGAAGACGAGCAGGACCGGACCGTCCGGTGGGAGTCCGAAGTGTTCACGCGCGCTCGCGCGTGTGGCGGCGCGGTCGAGGCCGGTGATCGTCGGCCGCACCGGAATTCCGATTATCTCGGCGTCGTCGCGGCCACGCACCTTCACTCCGGACCCGGCCACGGCGGCGAGCACGCGCGTGGCGAACCTGGCCCCGACCTTGTTCGCGATACCTGCGCTGGCATTCGCCTCGTGCACGACGATCGGGATCGCTCGCCGCCGAAGTCCCCGGCGCGCAGCCAAGTACGCCGGGAGTGCGACGTAACCACCGAAACCGACGAGCACATCGGCGTCGACCTCCGCCAGCACGGCGCGAGTTCGGCGCACCGAGCGGACCACTTTCGCAGGCAGACGCAGCAGGTCGAGCGTCGGTTTGCGCGGCAGCGGCACGGGGGGAATCAGTGCGAGCCGGTAACCACGAGCCGGCACAAGCGTTGTCTCCAGCCCCCGCTCGGTACCGAGGGCAGTGATTCGGATGTCGGCGTCCAGTGCACGAAGGGCATCGGCGACAGCTAACGCAGGTTCGATGTGGCCTGCGGTGCCACCACCGGCCACCACGATGGAAAACGGTGTTGTCGGTGCATTCACCGTCGATATCCTCGCCCATCGGGATGCGGACGCTGAGCACCGGGTTGCCTCGCTGCGCGACGCCGCGGGTCGGGAGCCCGCTCACCAGCACTGGAACGCCGGGCGTCGACGGCACGCCGACCTGCCTCGGGTGCGGAACGATCGCTACGTCGACTCGGCCGAGAATCCCGGGACTCGAGCCGCCTGCGGTCGTCGTGGTCGAGTGCGGGGCGTGTCGACTTCGAACGGGCTGCAGCGGCCCGAAGCGGCGAGAACGAGGCAGGCATCGGCAACCGCAGCACGCGATCGAACCGCGATCGCTGACCTGCATGCAGTGCAGCGATTGCTTCGGGTTCGTGTCTCGCGGCGTTGGCGATGATGCCGAACATCAACAACGTGATCGCGGTCGAAGATCCGCCGTAGGACACGAGCGGTAGTTGCAGGCCGGTCACCGGGAGCAAACCCACCACGTAGCCGATATTGATCATCGCCTGAGCGAAGATCCACGTCGTCGAGCCTGCGGCCAACAGGCGCAGGAACGGATCGACCGATCGCATCGCGATACGAAGTCCCGTGTAGACGAACAGAGCGAACAAACCGAGCACGGCCATGCATCCGATGAAGCCGAGTTCTTCACCGATGATGGCGAAGATGAAGTCGTTGTGCGCGTTGGGAAGATAGCTCCACTTGGCACGGCTCTGGCCGAGCCCGACGCCGAACGGACCACCGTCGGCCAGCGAGAATTTCGCCTGGTTGGACTGGTAGCCGAGTCCCTGGGGATCGTCACCCGGGTTGAGCCAGGCCTTGATGCGGTTGGAGCGGTATCCGGCGGTGAACGCAAGCACTGTCGCCGCGGCGAGACCACCACCGACGATGACGACGAACAACCGAGCATTGAGCCCGGCGAACCACAGCAGGGAGACCAGGATGATGCCGATCGCGATCGCGGTGCTGAGGTTGGGCTGCAACACCACCAGGCCTGCCATCAACAATGCCGCCGGCACGAGAGGGATCAACAACGATTTCAGACTCGCGTGTTCGCTGCGTCTCGACGCCAGCAGATGTGCGCCCCAGAGCACGAGCGTCACTTTGGCGAGCTCCGACGGCTGGAACGAGACTCCGGCGATGTTGAACCAACGACGTGCACCGTCGGCGCCCTCGGAGCCGACGCCGGGAATCAAGACCATCATCAGCATGACGACCGACAGGCAGAACAGCGGGAACGAGAGCTTGCGGAGCATCCGTACCGACGCACGAAGGGCGAAGAAGAAGGCAATCACGCCAAGTCCGACACCGATCAACTGCTGGGTGAACAAGGTGTAGGCCGACCCGTCCGTGGCGTATGCCTCGGCAGCCGACGACGACAGCACCATCACCAAACCGAGCAGAGTCAACAGCGCCGCGATGGTCACGATCAGGTGGAACGACGCCAGAGGCCGTCCAAGCCACACCCCGACACGGGTACGCGCCGACGGCGCTCCGCCCCTGGTTCGTCGGTCGGCGGACGCAGTAGTGGCGTCGGTGTCGCGGGCGGCGACGCCTGCCTTGTTCACGAAACTCGACCGCCGCTCGTACCGATCTCCGAAGGCTCCAGCGCCTGCACAGCCGAGGTGAAGCTGCGGCCTCGGTGTCCGTAATCGACGAACATGTCGAGCGAGGCCGCTGCAGGTGCCAGCAGGACCGTGTCCCCGCCGCGAGCGCGGCGTGCAGCTTCGCGGACAGCTGAACGCATCACTACATCAGCATCTTCAGTCACAGGAGTCACACCAGCATCGTCTCCCGCGGGGAACGTCACGACGGGAACATTCGGGGCGTGTCGCGCCAAAGCCTGTGCGATCTTCGCCCCATCACGGCCGATGACGACCGCGGCTGCGAGTCGAGGAGCCACTTCGGCGACCAGTTCGTCGATCGATGCTCCCTTCAGAAGTCCGCCTGCGATCCAGACCACCCGATCGTGAGCAAGCAGCGACGACCGCGCGGCATGCGGGTTGGTGGCCTTCGAATCGTCGACGAACGTCACCCCGTTCAACGTCCGAACGATCGCCGCACGGTGTGGACCGACCTGGTACGACCGGAGCCCATCGGCAACCGCGTCGGGCGAGACGCCGATGGCACGAGCCAGGGCGGCTGCCGCCAACGCATCCATTCGTCCCGCCGGCCCGACCGGGACTATCTCATCGGCTGGAAGCAACGGCACAGCGTCGCCGAACGCATTGTCGACCAGAATTCCCTCGACAACCCCGAGTTCGCCGGTAGACGGCTCCGCCAGTCGAAAGCCGAAGACACGCTCCGCCGTCGAGGTTCGCGCCAATGCTGCGGATCTCTCGTCGTCGAGTCCGACCACTGCCACATCGCCGGTGAGCGCTCGTGCCTTCGCCTCGGTGTAACCGTCCATTCCGCCGTGCCAGTCGAGGTGGTCCTCCGCGATATTGAGGACGACGCCTGCGGCCGGGCGTACCGAGGGCGCCCAGAACAGCTGAAAAGACGACAACTCCACGGCGAGAACCGACGGGCGAGGAGTCTGCCGAAGTGCATCCAGGACCGGGAGACCGATGTTTCCGCAGGCCGCGGCGTCGAGCCCGGCAGATTCGAGAATCGAGAAGAGCATCGACGTCGTCGTGGTCTTTCCGTTGGTACCGGTGACCACGAGCCACTGCGCCGGCGGGCCGTACAGACCGGCGCGATCGATTCGCCACGCAAGTTCGATGTCGCCCCATACCGGAATCCCTCGCGCGGCCGCGGCAGCCAGAACCGGAGAGTCCGGACGGAAGCCCGGGCTGGTCACCACCAACTCGACCGAGCCGAGCGCGTCGTCGGAAGCGAGCAGATCCTCCTGGAGAACGCCGCGTGCACCGAGCTCACGTGCGTTGTCCAATGCTGCAGGGTCGGAATCGGCGACGAGGACATCGGCCCCCAGATCGCGCAGTGGACCCACCGTCGCGAGCCCGGAAACACGACCGCCGGCGACGAGGACGGTCTTGCCGCCGAGCCGGCCGAGATCGTCGGGCACTTGGTTGTCGGGCACGGCGTGCTACCCGCCGACTGCAGCGAGGTACTCGCTGTAGAACAACGCCAGTCCCACTGCCGAGGCGATAGCCGCCAACAGCCAGAACCGGATGATCACCGTGGTCTCTGCCCAGCCTGCGAGTTCGAAGTGGTGATGGAACGGTGCCATGCGAAACACGCGCCGTCGACTCGACCGGAACACGGCGACCTGAATGACGACCGATGCAGCTTCGGCGACGAACAGAGCCGCGATGACGACCATGATCAGTTCGGTGCGCGTGACGATGGACAGACCGGCGATCAGCCCGCCGAGAGCGAGGGAACCGGTGTCGCCCATGAAAATCTTCGCCGGCGCGGCGTTCCACCAGAGAAATCCGATACACGCACCTGCCGCCGATGCGCAGATGAGTGCCAGGTCGAGCGGATCACGGACGTCGTAGCAGCCGGGGCCGGGATTGGTGGAGCACGCCTGGCGGTACTGCCAGAAAGTGATCACCGTGTAAGCACCGAGTACCAGCGTCATCGACCCCGCCGCGAGACCGTCGAGGCCGTCGGTCAGGTTCACCGCGTTCGACCACGCGGTGACCAGGAAGTAGCACCAGACGACGAAGACGATCGGGCCGAGGCTGACGGTGGCGATATCGCGGACGTAGGACAGCTGCTGGCTGGCAGGGGTCAGACCGCCCGCGCCTTTGAACTGCAGCGCCAACACACCGAACAGCAGCGCAGCGACCAATTGACCGACCAATTTCGCGGTCTTGTTCAGACCGAGGTTCCGCTGCTTGCGAATCTTGATGAAGTCGTCGAGGAAGCCGACGATTCCGAGGACGGTCGTCAGACCGAGCACGAGCAGCGCGGACGCCGACGGACCATCCGCGTCGTAGCCGACACCGATCAGGTGCGAGCCCCAGTATCCGGCCCACAGCCCCGCCAGGATTGCGACGCCGCCCATGGTCGGGGTACCGCGCTTCGACTGATGACTCGCCGGGCCCTCGACGCGAATCTCCTGCCCGAAACCCTGCTTCGAGAACGACTTGATCAGCACTGGCGTGAGCAGAATCGCCACAGCGAGCGCGATACCTCCGGCGAAGAGGATCTGTCTCACTGCGTTGCCTCCGGTGTCATCGTCTTGGCCCCGTCCACTGTCGAAGAACTCCCTGCTTCTGTCTGCACATCGGTTACCGCGTCATCATCCACCGGGGCGGGGTCGATCTGCACATCGCCGAGCAGCGCATCGGCCACCGTCCACAGCGCAATGGACTGCGACGCCTTGACCAAAACGATGTCACCGGGTTCCACCTGCTCGCGCAGGATCGCTATCGCCGCAGCGTGATCGTCGACGAGCATCGACTCCTCACCCCATGAACCTTCCATGACGGCGCCCTGATGCATGGCCCTCGTCGACCGACCCGATTCCACGATGACGAGCCGACTGACGTCCAGGCGCACGGCAAGCCGTCCGATTGCATCGTGTTCGATGATCGACTCTGCGCCGAGCTCGGCCATTTCACCCAATACCGCCCAGGTACGTCGGCGCGCACCGTCCTTCGGCCTCGACATCGAGACGAGCGCCTTCAGCGCCGCGCGCATGGAATCGGGGTTGGCGTTGTAGGAATCGTTGACGACGGTCACGCCGTCGGGTCTGGTCCTGACATCCATCCGCCGAACGGACGCAGCCGAGGAACCGGCGAGCGCATCGGCGATCACCGTCAAGCCGGCGCCGCATTCGAGTGCAACCGCCGCAGCGGCAAGAGCGTTGCCGACCTGATGTTCGCCGTGCACGGCGAGCGCGATGTCGATCTCCCCCACCGGGGTCACCATCGTGAAGCGCGGCCTGGCATCGGCGTCGAGCACGACGTCGCGCGCTCTGATGTCGGCGTCGGGCGACAACCCGACGGTGACCACCCTCGCCGAGGTACGCGATCGCATGGCGGCAACGAGGCGGTCGTCGGCGTTGAGCACCGCAACTCCCCCGTGTTCGGCGTCCGGAAGTGCTTCGACCAGCTCACCTTTCGCGATGGCTATCCGCTCGCGTGACCCGAACTCACCCAGGTGCGCCGTTCCGACGTTCAGTACGACGCCGATGCGGGGCGGTGCCGCGTGTGCAAGGGCCGCGACGTGGCCGACTCCTCGCGCCGACAGTTCGAGGACGAGGAATTTCGAGGTCTCGTCCGCGCGCAGTGCCGTCCAGGGATGTCCAAGTTCGTTGTTGAACGATCCGGGCGGCGCGACGACTGCTCCCAGAGGCCTCAGCACCGCCGCCAGCAAATCCTTGGTCGAGGTCTTGCCCGACGATCCGGTGACGCCGACGACGGTCAGATCGGACATCGCCGTCAACTCCTCGACGGAGGCCCGAGAAAGAGCGCTCAGCGCGGCAAGAACCGCTGCACCCGAGCCGTCGACGTCGTGTTCGAGCGCCATCGCGTGGCCGTCGTGAGGAATCGGTTCCACCACGATGGCCGCCACGCCCACCGGTCGTGCTGCAAGTACGACCGCTGCGCCTGCCTCGATTGCCGCGGCGGCATGAGCGTGACCGTCCACCCGCGCCCCCGGGAGGGCGAGAAAGAGGCTGCCCGGTCCGATCTTCCTGGAATCGAACTCCACCGTGCCGTCGACGACGCGGTTCGGATCGTCCACGTCGTGGAGGACACCCCCGACGATCTCGGCAATCTGTCCGATGGTCATCGCCTTCACGAGCGCGCCTCCTCGTTCTCGGTTCGACCGATCCGGCGATCGATGGCATCCGCGAGGATCACCCTGTCGTCGAACGGATGCTTCACGCCACCGATGTCCTGACCGGTCTCGTGACCTTTGCCTGCGACGAGCACGACGTCTCCGTCCCGCGCCCACGACACTGCGTCGGCGATGGCCTGACCTCTACCCGCGACGTTTCTGACCTCACCGCGAAGCTCGGAATCGACGCCGAGGGCGCCGGCCAACACCGACTCTCTGATGACCGCCGGGTCTTCGGATCGAGGGTTGTCGTCGGTGATCACCAGGAGGTCGGCGCCTCGGGCGCCTGCGGCGCCCATGAGTGCACGCTTGGCCCGATCGCGGTCCCCTCCCGCGCCGAGTACCACGGCGATGCGACCTTCGGTCTGCTCGCGCAGTGTGTCGATGACGGCCTCGACGGCAGCCGGCTTGTGGGCGTAATCGACGACGGCCAGAAAGTTCTGGCCGCGGGAGATCCGCTGTACGCGGCCGGGAACGTCCACCTCGGCCATGCCGAGAATTGCGCGTTCGACATCGACTTCGGCAGCGGCGCAGGTTGCGGCGGCGAGTACGGCATTGGCCACGTTGTAGCGGCCCGGCAGCCGGATCGACGCCTCGCGGCGCTCTCCCTCCGGGGTGATCAGGGTGAACGTCTGGGTACCTGCGGGATCTTTCTCCCAGTCCTCGACTGTCCAATCCGAATCATCGGTGACCGACACCGTGACAACCTTCGATCCGGCCGCAGCAGCGATTCCCGCCATCCGCTTGCCCCAGACGTCGTCGACGCAGACCACAGCAGAGTGTGTTCGCACCCGCGAATCCGCAGCGAAGAGCCTGCTCTTGGCCAGAAAATAGTCTTCGAGGGTGTCGTGAAAATCCAGGTGGTCCTGCGACAGGTTGGTGAACGCGCCGACAGCGAAGACGGTGCCGTCGACCCTTCCCAACGTCAATGCATGGCTCGACACCTCCATCACCACGGTGTCCAATCCACGCTCGACCATCAGCGCGAACAGTGCGTGCAGCTGAGGAGCCTCGGGGGTGGTCAACGCACTGGGCACGCGAGTGCCGTCTATCTTTGTCTCGATCGTCCCGATCAGTCCGGTACGACGGCCCGCAGCAGTCAGGGCCGCATCGAGAAGGTAGGACGTAGTGGTCTTCCCTGACGTCCCGGTGATGCCGATGACCGTCATCTTCTCCGATGGATTGCCGTACACATGGGCCGAAAGTCGACCGAGCACGTCTCGCGGGCGATCGTGAACGAGCACCGGAACCGGCAGAAGAACGAACTCGGTGCGGATGCGTTCCAATCCAGCGGGATCGGTGAGAATCGCCGAGGCGCCCCGCTCGATCGCCTGAGCAGCGAATGCCGCTCCGTGTGCCGATGATCCGGGCAGAGCAGCAAACAGGTCGCCGCCGAGAATCGCCTGGGCACGAAGGTCGACACCCGACACGAGCTGGTGCTCACCGACCTCGGCCGGCACGACGACCGCACCCACCGCTGCCGCCAGGATCTCGATCGGCGTGTGCGGTGGTGACGAAGGGCGAGAGGCTGACGAAGCAGGCTGCGGCGCTGCTGGCACAGACACTGTGCTCCTTTCTGCGGGCGGCGAAAGCGGTCGGTGGCACGCGGTGTGCGAGCGGACCTGTCGGTCTTCCTACAACGGAGCTTTCCGTTCGGGGTCGACGTGTCAGGTTACCGGCGAGGGAATCGTCTGCACTCGCCCGACCCGGCATTACGCCGAAGTGGCCGACAGCAGGCAGCCCGAACCACAAGAGACGCCTCGTCGACCTCCCGCCGGAGCGAGTGGCCGCGTCAATCGGCCTGCAGAACCAACTTGGGACCCGGATCCGCCGACAGTGGTACCGAATCGCGTTGCAACATCCAGTTCGCGATGTTGTGGAACAACGGAGCCGCAGACTGTCCTCCCGATCCGTCGGCGCTGCGTGTAGGTGCGTCGAGCATGATCCCGATCACGTACCGGGGATCGTCCGCGGGTGCGATGCCCGCGAACGTGATCCAGTAGTTCGAGTTGCTGTAGCACTTGCACGCGGGATCCACCTGCTGGGCAGTGCCTGTCTTGCCGCTGATCTGGTATCCCGGAATCCCGGCGGCCACACCGGTTCCGCGCTGATTTCCGGTGTCGTCCTGCGTGATGGCTCGGAACATGTTGCGCACCGTGGACGCGGTCTGCGGACTGACGACATACACCCCGTCCGGCTGCTCGGTCTCGGTCTTGTTGCCGTCAGGATCGATGGTGGACTTGACGATTCGCGGCGGAACTCGAACACCGTCGTTCGCGATCGCCTGATACATCGCCGTCATCTGCATCAACGTCATCGACAAGCCCTGCCCGATAGGCAAGTTGGCGAACGTGCCACCCGACCACTGGTCGCGACTCGGGACGCTGCCTGCACTCTCGCCGGGCAGTCCGACATCGGTGCGTTGTCCGAGCCCGAACCGAGAAAGCATGTCCGCGAAGCGATCTTCACCGACGCGTTGAGCGAGCATCAACGTGCCGACGTTCGACGACTTCCCGAAGACTCCGGTGGTCGTGTACGGCGCGACGCCGTGATCCCAGGCATCTTTCACCGACACCCCGGACATGAAAATACTTCCCGGAACCTGCAGAACCTCCTCCGGAGTGGTGAGACCGTACTCGATTGCTGCCGCAGCCGTGACGATCTTGTTCACCGAGCCTGGTTCGAACGGCGTCGAGACAGCGAGATTTCCCATCTCCTTGTTCTGCTCGTTGTTGCCGACTCCGATTCCAGGGTT
Organism: Rhodococcus sp. (in: high G+C Gram-positive bacteria); assembly: GCF_023264675.1. Taxonomy (GTDB): domain Bacteria; phylum Actinomycetota; class Actinomycetes; order Mycobacteriales; family Mycobacteriaceae; genus Rhodococcoides. The sequence goes on along the minus strand of NZ_JAHFVG010000012.1, from coordinate 95,341 downwards.
GAAGGTGTTGTCGTTCGACATCGCCAGGACTTCCCCGGAGTGCGCATCCTGAACGAATACCGACGCATCCTTGGCGCCGGAAAGATCTTTCGCCAGCTGTACCTGCTGTTGGACGTAGTACTGGAGATCGGCGTCGATGGTGAGTTCGACTCCTGATCCGTTCACCGCCGTCTGCTTGTCGCGCCAGCTACCGGGGATCACTGCACCGTCGGAGCCTCGATCGTAGGTCTGTGAACCGTCGGTGCCTGCCAACATCGAGTCCATCGAATCTTCCAGACCGAGCAGACCGTGTCCGTCCCAGCCGGTTGCGCCAACCATGTTCGCCGCGAGCGACCCGCCCGGGTACTCACGGATGTCCTGGCGTTCGAGGCCTACTTCTTCGAAGTCTTCGCTGATCTTCGTCGCGATCGTCGAATCGACTCCGCGAACCAAATACGTGAACGTGTCGCTGCTCTTCAGCTTGGTGAGGATGTCCTTCTCGTTCGCGATGTCACCGAGCTCGTCGTGGATTCCGGCAGCGATAGCGGCGAGCCGGTCGTCCGTCGACGGCTTGGTCGGGTCTTTCGCACGCGCGTCGTCGAGTTCTTGGCGAACCCGAACAGGCTGAAAAGTAAGAGCTTTCGCTTCCATCGTGAACGCGATCGGCTTACCGTTGCGGTCCAGGATCGATCCACGCGATGCAGGATCCACGAGCGTGGTGGTGCGTTGCGATGCGGCTTCCGCGGACAGTTGATGACCGTTCACACCCATTATCCACAACAGCTGCAGCGCAACGACGACCAGAACGCCGAACATCACGAAGCGGCCGAAACCACTTCGGAACGTGAAGGACGAGGCGTCGAACTTGCTCGACTGCCGTGGAGCCTGACGCCGAGGCGCCGTTTCAGTCCTGCGCGGATCCGGGGTACGCGGCGAATGCCTGCGTGGTGCGGAATCGCGCGAGTATCCCCCAGAACTATTTCTCGGCAACGGCTTACGACGTGACGCTCCGGTGGTCGGCCGTGTCACTGCCGACTACCCGAAGGACTTGCCGACGGGGTACTCATGGGAACCAATTGTTCACCGAGGGCTTCTGTTCGTGCGTTATTCGATGAGTTCGGCGTGGCGGATGTGGCTGATGGGGTTGAATTGGCCGGTGGGACGGAGCCGGCGGACGGCACCGTGCTCGCGGAACGACTCGGGGTCGAGCCGGCCTGGGCCGAAGTCTGTGTCTCGTTACGCACCTGAGAAGGATTGCGAGACTCCGAATCCAAGGACTGCGACGTTCCGCTCGTCGCAGGCGGGTCGAGCGGTGCCACCGGTGTTCCCTGTGCGGGCGCGGGCGTGCCGATCACCTGAGCCGATCCGTCGGGAGCGACGAGAAGACGCGCAGCATTGGCAGCTGGAATCATGCCCTGATCCGCGGCCTTGCGCGCGAGTTCCGGCGCAGAATCTGCCAACTCGACGTCGCGCTGCAGCGACGCCTGTTCTTGTACCAATCGCTCGTTGACCGCTTTTGCGTCGCTGAGGACGTACGAGTCTCCTGCCGACCTCGTGGTGAGGAGAAGTGTGAGCCCGAGCCCCAACGACAACAATCCGATGATCAGAGCAACGAACGGAATCTTCGCAGTGATCGACGCCCCGGACAGCGCAGTCCGAGCCGCCGAGTGACTGCTCGACACCCCCTCGGCTCCGTGCGAGGTCGCCCTCTGTTGCCTGCGCTCGTATGCGCGCAGTGCGGCACCCGACCGACCCGCTGACGAGTCCGATGAGGTGGAACGAGACCGACGTCTCGTACGCGGCGAACCCACGGTAATGGTCATGCCGATCTCCTCGCAATCCGTTCGGCCGCGCGCAGACGCACGGGAGCCGAACGCGGGTTCTCTTCTATTTCTTGTTCGGATGCGCGCTCGGCGCCCCTCGTCAGCAACCGGAACTCAGGACCCATGCCGGGAAGCTCGATGGGAAGGCCCTCCGGACTGCGTGATTTGACTCTCGGCGTCAGCTCTTTCTTCACGACGCGATCTTCGAGCGACTGATACGACATGAACACGACCCGTCCACCCACGGCCAACGCGTCGAGCCCAGCAGGAACGGCCTTCTCCATTGAGTCCAACTCACCGTTGACCTCGACCCTCAGAGCTTGAAACGTCCGCTTTGCGGGATGGCCTCCCGTCCGCCTGGTTGCCGCTGGAATGGCGGCGTAGAGCAGTTCCACGAGACGCGCACTGGTGGTGAACGGCTCCGAATCACGTTGCCGCAGCACCGCCGAGGCGATTCGGCCGGCAAAGCGTTCCTCGCCGTAGGTACTGAGTACTCGGGCAATATCGCCGTGCGAGTAGGTGTTGAGAACGTCGGCCGCAGTGATGCCGACGGTCGGGTCCATCCGCATGTCGAGTGGAGCATCGATGGAGTAGGCGAATCCTCGATCGGCTTCGTCGAGTTGCATGGAGGACACGCCGAGGTCGAACAGAATTGCGTGGACCGAACCGATCTCGGGCAAGCCCGCTTGCTCGAGCGCCGCGTCGATTCCGTCGTAGGTCGTGTGTACCAACGTGGTTCGATCGACGAATTCCGCCAACCTTGCGCCTGCCCGCTTCAGAGCGTCGGTATCTCGATCGAGACCGACGAGATGCAGTTCGGGATACGTACGAAGAAAGTGTTCGGAGTGACCACCGAGGCCGAGGGTTGCGTCGATCATCACCGGCGTTTCACCGCGGGCGCTCGCCGCAACGATCGCGGGGCCCAGAAGTTCGTCGGCGCGATCGAGGCGCACCGGAATATGTTTCGGCTTTGAGGAATTCACACTGTCGCCATCAGTGGCGTTCGAAGAACCCGCTGTCGCCGAATCGTCCGGGACGTGCGATGGCGTTTCGCCTTCCACAATCTTTCCTCCCGGTAATGGCTCTGTGCTCCCGACATTGCTCGGGGCACATAGATCGATAGTGGTTGCCGAATGCCTCGAGGTCCCTGTCCGATAGGGAACCTGGCGTTGGGGAAGAACGTCAGGGTCCTGATCTACGAAACCTGGCGTTGGGGAAGAACGTCAGGGTTCTGATCGGGCAGAGGCCTCGCGGCACTCGGCGGTGATCGAAGGCGGCTACAGAATTCCTTCCAAAGACTCGTCGATGGCATCGGAGAAGCTTTGCTCGCTCTCGGCCGAGTAACGAGCCCACGCATCTTCGTTCCAAATTTCGATGAACTCGATCGATCCGTTCACCACGACATTTCGGTCGAGATTCGCGTAGTTCCGATGGGCAGAACTCAGAACGATTCGGCCCTGGCCGTCGAGCTTCTGCTCGTCGGTACCTGCACCGAGTTGCCTGATGTACGAACGAGCAACCGGATTGGAGCGAGACGCCTCGGTCAGCTTCCTGACCTTGTCGGCAAACGCTTCGCGGGTGTAGATGGCGAGGCTGTGGTCCTGCCCTTTGCTCACCATCACTCCGTCCTCCAGGGCTTCGCGAAACTTCGCCGGCAACGTGAGCCGGCCTTTGTCGTCGAGCTTGGGCGTGTAGGTACCGAGAAACACTCGACACCTCCCCACTTGCTCTCCGCTTCCACCACTTTACCCCACTTTCACCCACATTCAATCCCCAGATGCCACATTTCTTTGTAATCCGCCACAAAAGACCAGGTGAACTGGGTGGAGGATTGTGGAGGAAATTTCGACCCGACGGTCCGATCTCAGCGGCCGGGTGAGCGCAGCACTCGACTCCCCTGGAGAAACGCCAGCTCGCGAGGCCTTACGACAGCAGGCACTGCCGCGCAGCTCGGACTGTGGGTGAAAGTGGGGATCAAGGGGGCCGCTGCGATGAATGTGGAGCGGAGTGGGGCGCCGATCCTCGATCCTCGGCCGGAGAACCCCATCGGCTCCTGGATCGCAGGCGCCGAATACATCGGACGCCCACGCAGCATCGGACAGCACGAAGCGTCGACAGCACGAAGCGTCGACAGCACGAAGCGAGGAGTGGCGACGACCTTTCGGTCGTCGCCACTCCTCGCTTCTGTATCCGGTATGTCGTTGTCTATCCGGTACTACACGAGTATCCGGTGTGACTTGTCAATCGCTGGACGAATCGAGCGCGACATGCATGCCGCGCGGATGCGTCCCGCGATCACTCTTGTTCGAACCGCCGTCGAAACCGATCCTCCATACGGGACGTGAACCCACCGGCCTTGCGACCGGGTTTCGGCTTCGGCCCTGAATTCTTCGGTCCGGAGTCAGTAGTGCCCGCCGTACCGCCGGACGCCGCGGCGCCCTTCCGGGATCCACCGAGCAAAAACAGAACACCTGCACCGAACATCAGAACGAAGCCGAGGAGGCTGATCACCGGGAAGCCGGCCGGTTTGAATGGCAATGCCAAACCGGCCACGAGAAGAACTAGCCCCAACACGAAAAGAGCGACCGCTTGGAAACGGCGCTTGCTCGATGCCGTTCGCATACGTCCGCTTCTGACGTGAGACGCGAATTTGGGATCCTCGGCGTAGAGAGCGCTCTCGATTTGATCGAGCATGCGCTGCTCGTGCTCGGAGAGTGGCACGGTACCTCCCCCTGCACAGATATTGAAAGTCATTTCGGTTGCGAAACGACGGGAAGCTGACCTTGGCGGCTACCTGCTACCGATAATACGAGCAGAATCGCCTGCTTACCACCTACTCGGTCGATGTGTTCCTGAGAATGTTCGAAGTTTCCCAGTACAAGGGTCCGAATCGGACACCGAACTCGGTTGCGCAGGAGTCGTGTCGGAAGGCGTTTCGGCGCCACATGCAGGCTCGACCGTCATATTCGGCGAGATTTCGGGCGCCCCGACCACTGACCGAACCGACGAGTCGGCTCAAGCAGAAATCGACCGTGACGACACCCCGACGCGATCAAGTCTCGAATCCACCCCGATGAATTCCTCGACGACGTGTAGGAACCGACCGACCTGACGATAGAACTCGTCGGCGGAACCGTCGTCGATCGATCTGGACACTCCGGCTTGCAACGAAGCGCGGGTGGAGGAGAACGCCGAGAAGTACTCGGACCACGACCCGAGTTCGGGTGCGGCCTTTGCCATCAGAACCCAGGCGCTTCTCGACCGGGCCCGGGTAGTCGACACCGGAGCCGCTTCGAGAACGGCAGCAGCCCCGCGCAGTGCCGCCATGTAGCAGTCCAGAAATTGATCAACCGCATTTCCGGTGCCGATTGCTCCCGACAGCAGCGCATCTGCCCGACCGAGAAGAATCCTGGCTCGCGGCGACACCGGCGGACGCACATCGGCACGGAGAACTTTTGTGGCCATACTCGAACACCTCCCGTTCGATTCGCCGATCGTGACCGCAGTTCCGACACGCCCGGACCTCGATGAAGCTCTAAGGTCGGAACCCGGCGAGCCTCGCTTCCCTCGAGGTCTTCGCCGGATCACCGACATCGAACATCCGTTCGACATATTCAATATAGCTGTGCACACCGACAAGTAGTCAAGGAAAGGTTGAGAACAGTCGCCAACGATGCAGAACCGACCCCCTACCTGGTCGATCTGTCCGCCCAGGAAATCCGCCGTCGCCTCCCGGAGGCGCTGTCGATATACGTCGAGGCGATGGGATACCCACAGGGCACCGAGTATCACCGCGCGCCGATGTGGTCCGAACACGTTCTGCGCCCGGGGTGGCGCGGTGTCGGAGCAGTGCTGCCGACACCCGAAGCACCTCTCGTCGCCGTGGCCTACGGATATCGCGGCGCTCGGCACCAGTGGTGGCATCAGCAGGTGCGCGACGGATTACGGAGAACGGGCAGCAGTCCCGAGTACGTCGATTCGGTTCTCGACGACTACTTCGAACTCACCGAACTGCACGTCTCGCCCAGTGCCCAGGGGCACGGTCTCGGCACAGCATTGACCCGCAGACTGCTGCAGGGCCGCGAGGAACGCAACGTTCTGCTGTCCACACCGGAGGTGCAGGACGAGTCCAACCGAGCGTGGCGTCTGTACCGACGGCTCGGGTTCGAGGACGTACTTCGCGACTTCACGTTCGCAGGAGACCGTCGACCGTTCGCCGTGCTCGGCCACGCACTCCCGTTCGACTGACGCGACGTCGGCGGCCGACTCGGGTGACCTATAGCCTGGTGAAGTGATCGATGCTGTGGTGGTCGGCTCCGGCCACAATGCTCTGACCTCGGCCTGCTATCTGTCGGACGCAGGCCTCTCGGTCGAGGTTCTCGAGCGAGATTCCATTGCAGGGGGCGGAGTTTCCTCGATCGAGCGCTTTCCGGGGCATCGGGTGGACCGAGGCTCGTCGGCGCACATCATGGTTCGCCACACAGGTGTCATCGAAGAACTCGGCCTCGCCGATCATGGTCTGCGTTACGCCGAGTGCGACCCCTGGGCATTCGCGCCGGGCGAACCGGGAACCGACGAACCGGCGTTGGTCTTCCACCGCGACCTCGAGCGGACGTGCGAGTCGATTGCGCGTGCCTGCGGATCAGCCGATGCAGCCGCTTATCGACGGTTCGTCGGCGTCTGGGGTCCTCGAAGCGCCCGCACGATGCGCGCGTTTTCCTCACCGCCCACAGGCCCATCGCTGCTGCGTTCCTTCTGGGGTCTCGACGCCCCGGATGGCGGCAGCGCGTTGTCGCGGGAGTTTCTCACCACCGGCGACGCGTTGCTCGACGAGACATTCTCTTCCGAGCGTCTCAAGGCTGCCCTGGCATGGTTCGGAGCCCAGTCGGGTCCGCCGATGTCCGAGCCGGGCACGGCCCCCATGGTCGGTTTCGCCGCGTTGATGCACACTCTCCCTCCCGGCAGAGCGATCGGCGGCAGCGGAGCTCTCACCGAAGCGTTGCTTTCCCGGTTGCAGTCCACGGGCGGTGTCGTCACGCTGGGTGAGCCGGTCGCCGCGGTGGCTCCCCGAGGCGAGAACTGGATCACCACGACGGAATCCGGACGCTCGGTCATCAGCCGAATAGTCGTCGCCGGGTGCCATGTACTCACCACTCTCGACCTTCTCGCTGCAGGCGGGCACGACCCGGACCGAATCGAATCGTGGCGCAAGGGAATTCGCGTGGGACCTGGCATCGGAATGGCAGTTCGTCTCGCCACCACGGCACTCCCCCGGTTCACGAGCGCCGAGTTGCCTGGCGATGCGACCTCGGGGCTGCAACTGCTGGTCCGAGACCGTCGCCACCTGCGACTCGCACACGGCAGCGCCATGGGAGGCGAGCTTCCCGCTGCTCCTGCTGTTCTCGGAATGTCGTTCACCGGGATCGATCCGTCCGTCGCGCCTGCCGGCGAGCATCAGATTTCGCTCTGGTCCCAGTGGCACCCGTATTCACTCTCGGGAGATCGTCGCTGGAGAGAGTCCGACACCTCACGCAGTCCTGCCGACATCGCGGAATCGGAGGCGGAACGCGTGGTCGACCAACTCGAATCGCACGCACCGGGCTTTCGGTCCTCGATACTCCACCGCCATGTCCAATCACCGGTCGACATCGAGCGTGAGCTCGGCATGATCGGAGGCAACATCATGCACGTCGAGATGTCGCTCGATCAGATGATGATGTGGCGTCCGATCCCGCAACTTGCCAAGCATCGTGTGCCTGGCAGTCCCGGCCTGTACCTGACCGGAGCGTCGACGCATCCAGGTGGAGGCGTATCGGCAGCCAGCGGACGCAGTGCAGCCAGAATCGCGCTGGCCGACGATCGTATGGGCCGGGTTCGGCGCTGGATAGGCGGCAAGCGTCGATGAACCGGGTCGTATGGGCGTTGGTGTCGGGCGCCATCGGCGCGCAGATCCTGTATCCGCTCGTCACCGGACCCACCCGGGACGCGGTGACGATCGCGGTGGTGGCGCTCCTTGCCGCCGCCGCCATGACTCACGCCGTGGTCTCCCGCGGACCCCGGTGGGCACTGAGCCTGTTCCTCGGAACGGCGGGTCTCGGACTCGTCGCCGAGATCGTCGGCACGGCGACCGGCTTTCCGTTCGGAAGCTACTTCTACGCTGCCGACCGACTCGGGCCCGACGTGTTCGGCGTCCCCGCCGTGGTACCGCTTGCCTGGACCGCGGGCTTCTACCCCGTCTGGTGCGCGGTCACTCGTGCCCTCGACGCCTCGGACATACCTCGGCAGCGGGTGGCCATGCTCCGCGTCGTCGGCACCGCCGTCGGCATGGTGGGCTGGGATCTGTACCTGGACACTCAGATGGTCACCGACGGCCACTGGACATGGACGTCGCCGATCTCCGGCTTGCCGGGCGTGCCTTCCATCCCCGTCAGCAACTACCTCGGATGGTTCCTCGTCGCGCTGGTCATGGCCGTCGTCGTCGAACGTTCGAGCGGGTGGGTCCGAGCACTCGATTCGGCAGTGACCGATTCTGCTCCCCTGGTGATGTTCCTGTGGACATGGCTCGGTTCCGCACTGGCACACGCCGTTCTGCTCGACGGTGAGGAGTTCCGGTTCTCGGCGATATATGGATTCGCGGCGATGGGTGTCGTGGGAGTGCCCCTGGTGCGCGCCCTCGTCGCGAGGCCGAGGGGTGCCGATCCGACACCTCACCGCCTGCGGACCACACCCTGACGCCGCTGCGGCGCTCCGTCTGGCACGATGTCGCTGTGCAGTCGACATTCCGTGAAGGCAGATCCCGTACCCGTCGCCGAGTTCTGTCCGCGCTCGGATTGGCATTGTTGGTGGCGCCCCTGCTGACCGGCTGCTTGCGAGCCCAGGTGTCGATCGGAGTCTCGGCCGACGACAGAGTGTCGGGCCAGATAGTGGCGGCCACCATTCCGACCTCCGAATCCGACACCGGCCCCACCTTGACGGCGCCGTCGACTCTTGCCGACAAGATTCGTATCTCGGAGTACCGGCAGGACGGCTATGTGGGCACGGAAGCCCGCTTCAGCGACCTCTCGTTCGGCGACGTTCAAACTCTGGGCTCGATGTCCGAACAGGCAACCGGCAGCTATCAATTGGCCTTGCGTCGATCCGGTGACACCGTGACTCTCGACGGCAAGGCAGACCTGCAAACCGTACCGGTGCAGGGCACCGACGTTCAGTTCACGATCGCTTTCCCCGCGCGCATCGGGACCACCAACGGCACCCGCGACGGCGACAACATCATCACCTGGAAGTTGCCGGCGGGCGAAGTCACCACGTTGCGCGCCGAGGTCAACTACCCGGATCCGAACACTCGTAGCTTCGCGGGCTGGGCCGGCATAGTCGGCGGTGTCACCGTCGGAGTTGCCGCGATCGTCGGCGCGATGGCCTGGGTGGCTCGCAACCCACCGGTCCGTCGTCGCGACCGATCTTCGGCCGGCGTCGGCTCCGATCCGGCTGCGTGAGCGGTAGTTCCAGACTGCTGCGTGCCGCCGCGGCGGCGAGTGCTTCCCTGTCCGCCGTGGCGGCCTCGATCTCGCTGGCGAACGCGATCGGACTCCCCCGTCCCGCTCGTCCGCGATCCGACATCTCCGAGTCCGTCGCCGTCTGCATTCCGGCACGCAACGAAGCCGAGCGACTGCCGGCGTTACTCCACGATCTGCGTGCCCAGACGCATTGCCCGAACCTCCGAGTACATGTGCTCGACGACGATTCGTCGGACGACACATTCGAACGGGCGCTCCACGCTGCGGCGGCGGACCCGAGATTCTCGGTGGAACGCAGCCGCCGCACCCCACCCGAAGGATGGACGGGTAAGGCCGCCGCGTGCCACCGACTGGCCGAGCGCGCGTCGGCCGACGGCGCGGACCTCATCGTGTTCGTGGACGCGGACGTTCGACTGACTCCGACGGCGCTGGCCGCCGCCGCGAACGCCGCTGTCTCGATGAAGGCGGCGCTGCTCTGCCCGTGGCCCGAGCAGATCGCCGTCGGCGCAGCCGAGCGCTTGATTCAACCGCTACTCGGGTTCTCATGGATGGCAACACTTCCGGTGCATCTCGCCAACCGATCCACACGCCCGTCGACGGTGGTCTCGTGTGGTCAGTTCATGATGTTCGACGCCTCGGCCTACCGCGATATCGGCGGTCACGCCGCGGTCGCGGCAAGCCTCACCGAAGACCTGGACATTGCCCGTGCGCTTCGACGCCGCGGGCACAGAACCGTGTTGGTCTCCGGCGCCGGGCTCGTGCGCTGCCGGATGTACGACGGCTGGCCCGCGTTGCGGGATGGGTACACGCGTTGGTTGTGGAGCGCATTCGGCGGAGTCCCTGGCTCGGTGACGGCGTCGACCCTCTTGGCCGCGGTCTACGTGCTCCCACCGGTGACGGCCTTGTTCGCCTCGGGCACGACGCGCCGCTACGGCGTCGCGGGGTACGCCGCTGCCGTGATCGCACGATTGATCTCGGCGCGGACCGAGTCGAGCGCACGCGTCGGTCCGGGGACGAGTCTTGTGGGCATCGTGGCATCGTCGGCAGCCCACCCCGTCTCCGTCTCGCTGTATCTGGCGCTGACGCTGGAGTCGGTTCGTCGTCACAGACTCGGACGAAACACCTGGAAGAGCAGGCCGATCTAGACCCGCGCGACGGCCAGACCGAGATTGGTGAGAACTTCTCTGGTGGCGCGCGCGAAGTTCAGCGTGATGAAGTGCAACGCCGGAACACCCTCGGCTATCAGGCGCTCGCCGATTGTCGTCGCCAGTTCGATTCCGACCTCGCGAACCGCAGCGCGGTCCTCGTCCGGTCCGGTGCCCGCCGCCTTGGTGAAGCGGTCGTCGATGGCGACCGGCATCGCCGAACCCGACAGCGCGAGCGCCCGGCGGACGGTTCGCAGTGAGGTGATCGGCATGATTTCCGGGATGATCGGCTTGTTTCCCTGCTCCGGGTCGCAGGCCACGACGCGGTCACGCAACCGGAGGTAGTCGTCGACGTCGAAGAACATCTGGGTGATCGAATATTCGGCACCGGCGCGAAGCTTGTCGACCAGCACCCGAGTGTCCTGTTCGAGATCGGCGGCCCGGTAGTGCCCCTCGGGGAAGGACGCGACGCCGACGTGAAAGTCACCGAGCTCACGGACCAACTCGACGAGTTCCTGCGCGTACTCCACACCCTGAGGGTGTTTTTCCCAGTCACCGAGCGGGTCTCCGGGAGGATCGCCCCGCAGAACGAGAATGTTGGAGATTCCTCGGTCCGCGTACGAGCCCACCATCGCGCGCAGTTCATCGATGCTGTGCGAGACGGCAGTCAGATGCGCGACCGGCAGTAGAGTCGTCTCCTCGGCGATCTGGCCGGTGACTCGCACTGTGCGGTCGCGTGTCGATCCTCCCGCGCCGTACGTCATGGAGACGAAGGCAGGCTGCATCTGCTCGAACTCACGAACCGCACGCCACAATCTGGCCTCACCTGCCTCGTCCCGAGGCGGCGAGAATTCCACCGAGAACGGAATCCGTGAGGATTCGTCGGTGCGTAGTCGATCGACTATCGACGGAGTCCTGGTGACCCACCCAGCACTTGACCGCCCCCTGACGGCATCAGATGTCACTGCGTCATCATAGTTTCGTGCGACGGCACGGTCGACGGCAGCCTCTCGGAGGACGGCGCGAGAGGCATCGACGGCTAGTGTTGACATCGCTGCAACCGACATCTTTCACGCTCGACTGGAGGACCCACTGTCCGGGAAACAGACCCTGTCCGGGAAACCGGTGAACGTCGTCGACACTGCTCCCTCCGCCGAGGACCTCGACACCGCGGTACGCCGCGGTGTGTCGAGCCCGCGAGTACTGGTCGAAATCGCACTCCGAGAGTTCTTCGCCTCGCGCACCGAGCACGTGGCGTCCATCGGCGGCGGCTTCGGATCGGCCGTGCAGGACCTGGCCGACTTCGTTCTGCGCGGAGGCAAACGAGTCCGGCCGTCGTTCGCGTGGACGGCGTGGTTGGGCGCAGGCGGTGATCCGACAGGTGACGGCGCTGTCGCTGTCGTGCGGGCATGCGCGTCGCTCGAGTTGATACAGGCATGTGCGCTCGTTCACGACGACATCATCGACGCGTCGGTCACTCGGCGTGGATACCCGACGGTGCACGTCGGCTTCGCGTCGCGACACCGGGCAGCAGGCTGGTCCGGATCTTCGGCGCGGTTCGGAGAATCGGCAGCCATTCTGCTGGGTGATCTCGCGTTGTGCTGGGCGGACGACATGGTTCGCGAGTCCGGTATCGAAGCCGATGCAGCAGCTCGAGTCTCGCCGGTGTGGTCGGCGATGAGAACCGAGGTGCTGGGCGGACAACTGCTCGACATCGAAGCCGAAGCGGGCGAAGACGAATCGGTCGAGGCGGCGATGGCCGTCAACCGCTACAAGACCGCTGCCTACACAGTGGAACGCCCACTGCACCTCGGCGGTGTCCTCGCACACGCTTCACCGGAGCTGATCGACTCCTATCGTTCGTTCGGAACCGACATCGGACTTGCCTTCCAGCTTCGCGACGACCTGCTCGGCGTTTTCGGAGATCCGACGGTGACCGGCAAGCCGTCGGGCGACGACATCCGCGAGGGCAAGAGAACTGTTCTGATAGCCGTTGGGTTGGAATCCGCGGATCAGGGAGATACATCCGCTGCAGCGTTGTTGCGCAGAAGCCTCGGCGCCGCCGATCTCTCCGAGGACGACATCACGAACGTTCGAACAGCATTGACCGACCTCGGCGCCGTCGCCGACGTGGAGCGGCGCATCTCCGAGCTCACCGAGCGTGCTCTGACTACGTTGGATGCAAGCACGACGGCATCGGCCGCGGCCAGTCAGCTTCGCGACATGGCCATAGCGGCAACGCAGCGGTCGCACTGACGCTGCGACCATGCAGAACAACCAGCATCGAAAGAGGCACACGTGCGTTCGATAAGCGGACCGACCGACTCGGTGGTCGTCGTCGGCGCAGGCCTCGCAGGTCTGTCGGCGGCACTGCACCTTCTCGGAGCAGGACGAACAGTCACCGTTCTCGAACGTGAGAGCACCGTCGGCGGGCGCGTCGGGATCTATCCGGTGTGCGACTCCGACGGGCAACCGCTGTACGAGATCGACAACGGCGCGAGCGTCCTCACCATGCCCGATCTGGTGGAATCTGCACTGAACGCGGTGGGCGAAACTTTCTCGACGACCACGCCACCGATTCGGCTCACCGCGCTCTCGCCGAGCTATCACACGCGCTACGCCGACGGTACGGCTATCGACGTGTACTCGGACCCGGACACGATGGCGGACGAGGTCGCTCGCACGTGCGGCGCCGACGAGGCCGTTCGCTACCGGAAGCTGCGCCGCTGGCTCGCGTCGATCTTCGACACCGAGTTCGACCGCTACATCGACTCCAACTTCGATTCTCCGCTGGATCTCGTCGCTTCACCGTCAGCCCTTCGCGACACCGTCGCTCTGCTGAAGCTCGGCGGCTTCGGACGGCTCGGGCCGCGCGTGGACAAGCTCCTGACCGACGAGAGGTTGCGGCGTGTATTCACGTTCCAGGCGTTGTACGCCGGGATGGCTCCGTCCAAAGCCCTCGGCGTCTACGGTGCAATCGCCCACATGGACACCTCGCTCGGGGTCTATTTCCCGGCAGGCGGAATGTCGGCGATCGCGGCGGCGATGTCCGATGCTGTCGTTCGCCACGGCGGAACCGTCGTCACCGACGCCGAGGTGTCCGACATCAGCGTCCACGACGGCCGCGCGACTGCTGTTCGTCTCGCCGACGGCCGTCACTACCCGTGCGACGCCGTTGTTCTCACGCCCGACCTTCCGATAGTCGATGCACTTCTCGACACCGCGACGGCAACCCACACACGTCGCCGGGGCTATTCGGTGGTCTCGCCCTCCGCCGTTGTCTTCCACGGCACGGTCCCCACTCGCATCACCGACACATGGCCGGCGCGAGCGCATCACACGATCGACTTCGGCGCGGAGTGGACGGAGACGTTCTCGCGCATCACCGCTCGCGCCGGACGTGGATCGCTGATGAAGGATCCTTCACTACTGATCACCAGGCCGTCGGTGACCGACCCAGCACTGCTGGTCCGACGGGGCGGCGAACCATGTGAGCCCGTGTCCGTTCTTGCACCGTGCCCGAACCTTCGAAGCGCCCCACTCGACTGGGCACGGCTTCGCGATCCTTACGTGTCCGAACTACAGGGCGAGCTCGAACGCCGCGGCTACCGCGGCCTGTCTTCGATGACGATCGACCGTATCGACACTCCGCAGACCTGGGCGGATCGCGGAATGATCGAGGGCAGTCCATTCTCATCGGCCCATGTTTTCCGTCAGACCGGACCTTTCCGACGGAAAAATCTGGTGGCAGGAGTGAGCAACGTAGTCCTCGCGGGATCGGGAACCACCCCTGGAGTCGGTGTGCCGACGGTCCTCGTGTCGGGCAAACTTGCAGCCGAACGGATAACCGGACGACAAGCCGACAGCCACGTGGTTCGGAGTCCGGCCGCGAACACATTAAACTGACCCCGGTCGTCGAACGGTCGAAGTACCGTTCGCATCGACGCTGCGTCTCCCGGGACACCGACGTTCCGGACAAACCAGGGCACCACAACCGCCACGTACATCGAGAGGAGGGCCATCACCGATGTCCTCGGTCTCGAGTTCGGCCACGTCAGGCGTGAGCGGCACGGAGCCCGCCGCCGAACAGACCTCGCCCGAGCCCAATCGATCGCATCTCCGACACGTGACATTGTTCCTGCGTAGCCCCGAGGGACACGCTGCCATCATGGGCGTCGTCGGTGCCGCTCTGATCACCTTCGGTGGATTCGGCGCAGGCAGTGTCCGTCGCCGCGACCCGCTGCTCGAGGCGATGCACCTGTCGTGGCTACGGTTCGGACACGGCCTGATTCTCTCGAGCATCATCGTGTGGCTCGGAGTTCTGCTGATGATCATCGCCTGGGTTCGGCTCGGCCGAGCAACCCTCGGCGAACGCACCACGCTTCGCGAACTGCGCTGGATCGTCCCGGCGTGGACTGCTCCTCTGTTGCTCGCGGTGCCCATGTTCAGCCGCGACGCGTTCTCCTACCTGGCCCAGGGCGCGCTTCTGAGGGACGGCTTCGATCCATATGCCGTCGGTCCGGTGGCAAATCCCGGCATTCTGCTCGACAACGTCAGCAATGTGTGGACCACGACCACCGCTCCCTACGGTCCGCTCTTTCTTCTTCTCGGACAAGCGATCACCAGCATCACCGGCGACAACGTGATTGCCGGCACCATGCTGCTGAGGGTGACGATGCTCCCGGGGCTCGCTCTGATGATGTGGGCCGTCCCCCGACTCGCGCGCCACATGGGCGGCAAGCCCACCATTGCGTTGTGGCTTGCCGTGCTCAACCCACTCGTTCTCATCCACTTGATCGGCGGGGTTCACAACGAACTGTTGATGGTCGGGCTGATGACTGCCGGCATCGTCATGGTGCTCGAACGCAAACACGTGGGCGGCGTCGCACTGGTTGCCGTCGCTGTTGCGATCAAGGCAACAGCGGGCCTTGCACTGCCGTTCATGGTGTGGATCTGGATGATTCACGATCGTGAGGACGCCGTCGCGAACAGCCGAAAGCCACTCTCACCGGTGAAGTCGTTCGCGAAGACGGCGGGGACCGGAGCCGGGGTCTTCGCTGTGGTGTTCGCGGTCTTCTCACTCGCCGCGGGCGTCGGCATCGGATGGCTGACGGCACTGTCGGGGTCGGCGAAGATCATCAACTGGCTGTCCTTGCCGACGATCATGGCGCATCTGGTCACGGTCAGCACCTCGTGGTTCCTCGATGTTCGGCTCGGGCCGGTACTCGAAGTGACCCGCATGATCTGCGCTGTCACTCTCGCGATCATCATTGCCGCGACGTGGTGGCTGTACCGGCGAACCGAGCGCGACGCCGTCAAGGGAATCGTCATCGCGCTCGTCGCCATCGTGGTGCTCTCCCCCGCAGCCTTACCGTGGTACTACTCGTGGCCACTTGCGCTTGCAGCGGGATTCGCGATGTCGACCAGAACCTTGATGGTGCTGGTCGGTCTGTCCACCTGGTTGATGCTCGTCTTCCGACCCGACGGCTCGATCGGGCTCTACACGGTGGCTCATGTGGCGCTCGCGACGTTCGCCGCCGTCGTCGCGGCGTTCTCGCTCACCCATGTCGACCCGCTTCGGCTCCGAGGATCACCCCGCCGACCGACCGACGTCACGGCCGAGCACACTGCGCCCACGTCGCCTACCCTCACCACCGACCATGAGTGAACTCGATGCGATCGATCCGTCGCTGCACGATGCCTACCGGCTGTGCCGGGATCTGAACGCGCGCCACGGTAAGACCTACTTTCTCGCCACCCGTCTGCTTCCGGTGGACACCCGTGCCGGGGTGCACGCGCTCTACGGCTTCGCACGCATGGTGGACGACATCATCGACGTCGACATCGACGCGTCCCTCACCGATGACGCCGACAACGGACGCGAGCTGGCGCCGGCCGACAGCCGGGCGAGCGCCAAGGTCGATGCACTCGAAGATCGCGTCAGGGCCGCTCTCGCCGGTGAAACCCTGGGAGAAAGCGAACACGACCAGGTGCTGCGCGCCTTCGTCGACACTGTGCTGCGCTACTCGATCCCCCACGCGTACTTCTACGCGTTCTTCCGGTCGATGAAGATGGACATTCCCGGAACCCCGGAATTCACTCCCCGCTATCGCACGATGGCCGAACTCACCGAGTACATGTACGGCTCGGCAGCGGTCATCGGCCTCGAGATGCTGCCGATTCTCGGCACGACGGATCCTGCGGCAGAAGCGCCGGCTGCTGCGCTCGGCGAAGCTTTTCAGCTCACGAACTTCATCCGCGACATGGGCGAGGATCTCGATCGAGATCGCATCTACCTGCCGACCGAAGAATTGGCGGCCTTCGGAGTGGACGAAGACCTGCTCCGACACTGCCGTCTGAACTCGACCACCGACGCGCGCATCGATAGAGCGCTTGCTCACCTCATCGCGCACACACGGGCGGTGTACCGAGTCGCCGAACCCGGAATCGACTTGCTCGATCCGCGGGTTCGGCCCGGGATGCGCACCGCGCTGCTGCTGTACTCGGGCATTCTTCGCGAGGTGGAGAACGGCGGTTATCGCGTGCTGGCCGAGCGAGCACGCGTCCCGGGATGGCGCAGGCTGTCCGTGGCCGGACCGCGACTCGTCACCACCGGTGTGGCTCGAATCAGAAAGCCATCGACTGCGCGCGCCTGATCACTTCGCGCATGAGATCACCGTGCATCGCGTCGATCGGGGTGCCCGGAAGAGAGTCGTCCGCCTCGAACAACCACCGCAGGATCTCGTTGTCCTCGTAACCACCGTCGTGCAAGACAGCGAGCAATCCCGGCAGTCCCTTCACGACCTGTCTGCGCGCAACATCGAGAAACACCTCGGGAACACCGGGCACTCGGTTGCGTTTGACCGCGATGATGTCGCGATCACGGAGCATTTGTTCGACCCTCGACTTGGGTACTTCCAGAATCTTGCTGACGTCCGTCAGCTGCAGAAGAGAGACGGAAGGGTCCAGGACATCGTCGGAGTAAGGGATTGTGCTCACTGCAGTAACGTTAACGGGTTGGCACGCGGATACGAAAAGCACTTCCCGTGTCCCGTCCGTCCGAGACCGATGCGATACCTACGCTGGCTACCATCGCCTCGGGTAGCGACATCGAAGTTCCTGCCACAACCCACTTCAGGAGGTAGACGAAGGTGATATCCGGAGGATCCGTGTCGGCGGGTTCGCTGCTGGATCAGCGATATCGAATCGACGCCCCCATCGCACGAGGGGGAATGTCGACGGTGTACCGCGCGCTGGACACACGGCTCGACCGTCCTGTCGCGGTGAAGATCATGGACCCCAAATTCGCCGAGGATCCTCAGTTCGTCGCGCGCTTCGAGTTCGAGGCACGTGCTGTGGCCAGGTTGAACAACCCCGGACTCGTCGCTGTCTACGATCACGGACGCGACGGAGAGTTTGCGTTTCTGGTGATGGAACTCGTCGAAGGCGGGACGCTGCGCGAGCTGTTACGCGAGCGCGGGCCGATGCCTCCCCACGCCGCCGCCGCCGTGATCGCTCCGGTTCTCGACGCACTCGGTACCGCTCACCGGGCCGGCTTGGTGCACCGCGACATCAAACCGGAGAACATCCTGATTTCGGATTCGGGTGATGTGAAGATTGCCGATTTCGGTCTCGTGCGCGCGGTTGCGGCGTCGAATGCGACGTCCAGCAGTGTGATTCTCGGCACCGCCGCCTATCTCTCACCCGAACAGGTGACCGTCGGCTCGGCGAATGCCGGCAGTGACGTGTACGGAGTCGGCGTTGTGCTGTTCGAGCTGCTGACCGGCCGCACCCCCTTCATCGGTGACACCTCGCTGTCCATCGCCTACCAGCGGATCGACAACGACGTCCCGACACCGAGCGAGTTCATCGCAGGCGTGCCGCGGGAGTTCGACGAACTCGTGGGACGAGCAACGGTTCGTGATCCCGCCGGTCGATTCCAGAACGCCGACGAGATGGCACGCGCGTTGCGCGCAGTCTGCGGCGCACTCGCACTCCCGCCCTACCGAGTGCCCGCGCCTCGGCGCTCGGCGGAACATCGCAGCGCTGCCGCGCTCGGGGCACCCACGTCGTTCGCCGGTCAGCGACGCCAAGAGCCTGCGTCTCCTGAGACGGAGGTAGTGTCCTCGCACCCCGACTCCGGGGTCCAACACACCCGTGTACAGACGGCGCCGACCCAACGAGACGATCACACCGGCATGGATGTCGCACCTCCGCGGCAACCACATCGCAGGCAGTACGACTTCCCCGACTTCGACGCCGACCGTCACCGGTCACGGCGGGCGATCGTCGTCTGGCTCACGGTGGTCGCTTTGCTCGCAGTTCTCGTCGGTGTCGGCGGATGGTGGATGGGCTCGGGCCGATACACCACCATCCCGGCAGTGAGCGGACTCGATCTCCCCGGGGCCGAAAGCGCCATCGAGGGCGCGGGCCTGACGAGCGATGTGCGCGGAACGTATTCCGACACTGCACCCGTCGATGCCCTGATCGGTTCGGACCCGTCGACCGGCACGCGCATCACCAAAGGCGAGACCGTGTCACTGCTCGTCTCCCTCGGCCGTCCCAGTGTCCCCGACATCGCACCGAACATCGATATCGGCGACATGCAGAAACAACTGCGTGAGCGCACGTTCGACGCAGCCGACGGAGGTGAAGCGTTCAGCACGACCGCACCGATCGGAGGCGTGGCCGCCCTGGATCCGCCGCCCGGAACAGTTCTCGCGGTTGGTGACACGGTCAAGATTCTGAGGTCGAAGGGCGCTCCCCCGGTGGACGTGCCGGACGTTGCCGGCATGTCGTCCGACGAGGCCGTCGCTGCTCTCACATCGGTGGGAATCTCGGTGACGGACACGACCATCACATTCGACGACGCCATCGACGGCGGAAAAGTGATCGGAACATCACCCGAAACAGGCACGAGCGTGACCGCAGGAAGCACTGTGCAGCTTCGGGTCTCGAACGCGATCACAGTGCCGTCGCTACTCGGCCGTTCCGTGGGATCCGCGCGCGACACCCTGGAAAGACTCGAGTTGGGCGTCAAGGTCCGACAGGTGATCGACACGGACGGTTCCCTCGTCGTCACTCAGAACCCCGGCCCGGGGAGCAGAGTGGCCCCCGGGTCGTCGGTCACCGTCGTGTCGTTGCCCTGACCGCATGCGCGGATCGGACTCAGCCGCGAAGCATTTCTGCAACCAGGAACGCGAGTTCGAGAGACTGCTGCGTGTTGAGGCGCGGGTCGCATGCCGTTTCGTATCGTCCCGCCAGGTCCAGATCCGAGATCTCCTGAGCGCCGCCGAGGCACTCGGTGACGTTGTCGCCCGTCAACTCCACATGAATTCCGCCGGGATGGGTACCGAGCGCACGATGAATCTCGAAGAACCCCTGGACCTCGTCGACGATTCGGTCGAAATGCCGAGTCTTGTATCCGGTGGACGCTTCGTGTGTGTTGCCGTGCATCGGGTCGCACTGCCAGATGACCTGGTGGCCGGTGGCCTGGACCTTCTCGATGATCGGAGGAAGCGCCTCACGGATCTTGCCGTTGCCCATCCGTGAAATCAGAGTGAGCCTGCCCGGCTTGTTCGTCGGGTCGAGGCGCTCGACGTATTCGACGGCCATGTCAGGCGTTGTGGTCGGCCCGATCTTCAGCCCGATCGGATTGTGGATCAGCTCTGCCAGCGCGATGTGGGCGCCGTCGAGTTGCCGGGTGCGATCACCGATCCACAGGAAGTGCGCCGACAGATCGTAGAGCTTCTGATGATCGGCATCAGCGTTGTCCAGTCGCAGCATCGCGCGCTCGTAGTCGAGCACGAGTGCCTCGTGGCTGGCGAAGATCTGAGCCGTCTCCAACTTCGGGTCGGTCACGCCACAGGCATCCATGAACCGCAGTCCACGATCGATTTCCCCGGCGAGCGCCTCGTAGCGCGCACCTGCAGGCGAGCTCTGAACGAATTCGCGATTCCAGTCGTGCACCTTGTGCAGGTCGGCCATGCCTGCACCGGTCAGCGCGCGGACCAGGTTCATTGCGGCACTCGCGTTGGCGTACGCCCGTACCAGCCGTGACGGATCGTGGCCCCGCACAGCCTCGTCGGCTACCAGCGAGTTGACCATGTCGCCTCGGTACGATTTGAGACCGAGCGAGTCGACATCCGACGAACGCGGCTTCGCGTACTGGCCGGCGATGCGCCCGACCTTGACGACCGGCATGCTGGCGCCGTAGGTGAGCACCACGGCCATCTGCAGCAGCGTTCGGATGTTTCCCTTGATGTGGGGCTCGGTGTTGTCGACGAACGTCTCCGCGCAATCACCGCCCTGAAGCAGAAATGCTTCTCCGCGAGCAACGGCCGCCAGCTGATCGGAGAGAGTCTCGACCTCGCTGGCCACCGTGATCGGCGGAACGCTTTCCAGGACCTTGCGCATATCGGCAGCCTGCTCGGGATCCCACGAGGGCTGCTGCGCCGCAGGCTTGCCGAGCGCTTCGTCGAGCTTCTGGCGCAGGGTCGGCGACAGGGGCGGGAGGTCGGGCAAGCGCTCGATGGGTACGTCGACAGTCCAGTTCACCGGTACAGGATATTCGCTTACCGTCCGAGCCCGGCGCCCGGCTCCCCGCATCAGGGGAACAGCAGCCGATCAGGCCGAGGCAGCTTCGATGGCATCGAACTTGGCGAGGTTGTGACGTGCATCGGCGAGAGCGTCGTGCGCGTCGTCGGGAGCAGGCGGAATGTAAGGGCTCCCCCGGTCTTCCCAGTGCTGCCGCAGCTCACGAGTGAATCGCGGAAGCGATCGAGGCAATTCGGTCATCGAACCCCACAGCTGACACAGCGCGACGTGGTCGTACGCAGCAACCCATGCCCACAGTTCCACGTCGGCCCCGGGAGACGGGACGAGGAACTCGAGCAGCTCGTCGCGAATTCGGGCGCGACTCATCCACAGCGGCGACGAGTACGGTGGCAGCTTGGGCAAGACGTTTCGACGGACCCACGGTCCGGCACGCTCGGGGTCGAACTCGGACGACACGGCATAGAACTCGCGCCCGTCCTCGGAGACCACACCGATCGAGACAAGCTCGATTGTGCGACCATCCTCGATGAACTCGGTGTCATAGAAGTAACGCACGCAGCACAGACTAGCCCGACCGTGTGCCGGGTCGACCGACTCCCCGCCGATCCATCAGCGCTGCCAGTAGAAGGAAACATGTTGACCCCTCCCGAGACCACACCTGACGCGTCGGCGACCCAGCCGACGCCCGGGCGGAGTATCCCGGCGCCGGTTGCCGTGATCGCGTGCGTCGCGATCGCTGTGGGAGCGCTGCTCGGCATCGCGTACAACATCGTCGGATTGCCGGGTCTGCGAGCGCTCGGAAACTACTATCGGATCGATCTGGACGTCTACCGAATCGGCGGTGGGGTCTTCGCCTCGGGATCCCCGCTGTACGGCGGCATGCCTCCGACTCAACTCGGGAACACACTGCCGTTCACCTATCCCCCGATCGCTGCTGTCTTGTTCAGCCCGCTCTCGGCGCTGTCGCTCTACTGGGCAGGCATCGTGGTGACCTCACTCTCGTTGGTCCTGCTGTTCGCGACGACAGTGTTGACACTCCGATCACTCGGCTACGCGCCGAAGACCCTGCTGCTGTGGGCGGCGGGCGCCGTGTTCGCCTTGTCGATGATCCTCGAACCGGTCTTCTCGACGCTCGACTACGGCCAGATCAACATCGTGCTGATGGCGTTCGTGGCGGCCGACTGCCTTCCCCGTACAACACCATGGCCGCGCGGGGTCCTCGTCGGCTTCGTAGCAGCGGTCAAACTGACCCCTGCCGTGTTCGTTCTGTTCTTTCTGCTGCGCAAAGACTTTCGTGCCGCGGTGATGTCCGGTATCAGCTTCGCGGCGTTCACCCTGCTCGGCTTCCTGATCACCTTCTCCGACAGCGTCACCTACTGGACCGACACCTTGTTCGACTCGGACAGAATCGGGACACCGGCGTACCCGGCGAATCAGAGCATCACCGGCGTGCTGGCTCGATTGGGGCTGGAGGACTCGGTCCGCTCCGTGCTGTGGATCGCGATATCGTGCGCCCTGTTGGCTGTGGCCGCGATCGCAATGAGAAAGGCGTTCGCCTCGGACAACATCGCTCTGGCACTTGGAGCCAATGCCGTTCTCGGACTGTTGATCTCGCCGGTTTCGTGGTCACACCACTGGGTGTGGGCGGTGCCCGTCATGATCGCCCTCGGGACCGTTGCCTATCGCCGCCGAAACATCCCGGTACTTCTGTTCGTCGGCCTCGGTGTACTCGTGATGCACTTTGCGCCACATTGGCGCCTGGCAATCGGTCGCTACTCGGGCATCGGTTGGCCCCTGTGGGATCAGATCGAGGCATCGTCGTACGTCTGGTGGGGAATCGCGTCACTGGTCGTGGTCGCCGCACTCACCTGGCGAAGAAACGAATCCCAGACTGCCTCGGCACACACCGAAACGGCGTAGACCTGACGACACCGAGCCGCCTCGATGAGCTGAGGCGGCTCGGTACGTCTTTTGAAAAGTTCTCGGTTCCAGCTCGAGCTTTCAGCTGGCTTTGGTGTCCGGCAAACGTTCGACGGGAGTTTCCGCCTTCGCCGCGGATTCGACTTTCGGGGCAGGCACCTTGACCTTCATCGACGCCGCGTAGACGTCGACGTACTCCTGGCCGGAGAGAAGCATCAGGTCGTACATCACTTCGTCGGTGACAGCGCGCTCGACGAACCGGTTGCCTGCCATCCCGTCGAAACGCGAGAAGTCGATCGGCTTGCCGATCTTGATGGTGATCTTCGCGGGCCGCCACATCCTCGACCCGATGGGATTCATCTTGTCGGTGCCGATCATGGCAACGGGGACGACCTGGACACCCGTTTGCAGCGCCAACCGCGCCATCCCGGTTTTGCCCTTGTACAGCCGACCGTCGGGCGAGCGGGTGCCCTCGGGATAGATTCCGAGAAGTTTGCCCTTCCCGATCACTTTTGCTCCGGCGTTCAGTGCGTCCTGCGCTGCATCGGCTCCGGTTCTGTCGATAGGCACCTGTCCGACAGCGGTGAAGAACCACTTCTGGAAGGCACCTTTGACACCACTGCCGGTGAAGTACTCGCTCTTCGCCAGGAAGGTGATACGACGCTGCACTTTCAGTGGCAGGTAGAACGAGTCGAGCACAGCCTGATGATTGCTGGCCAGGATCATCGGCCCGCGCGTTGGAATGTTCTCCGCGCCTTCGACGGTTGGCCTACCCAGCGCCACCAGGATCGGACCGACGATCACGAATTTGAACAGCCAGTACCACATGGCGTCCTTCCTGATGAAAGATTCTCGTACTGCTGGAGATTCCAACTACTTGGTCCAGCAGTGACTGTACCTATCGTTTATGACGCCAGCCACAGCAACGCGTCAGCGGCGACGCACCTCACATGCGGGGCAACTGCAACTCACCGAGCTGGAGCAAGAAATTCCGTCCGTGCGAGGTCTGCCGCACCGATCATTCCCGCGGCCTCGCCGAGCTGTGTACTCCTGATTCGCGCCAGCGGCCGATGACCTGCACCCGTCACCAACCGCGAGTAGTGGTCCTGCGCCTGATCCAAGAACTGGCTCGACGATGTGGCGACACCGCCCGCGATGACGATCAGGTCAGGGTCGTAGACATCGCTCACCATTGCCAGTCCGACTCCGAGCCAACGAGCGAACTCCTCCATCGTTCTGAGTCCGATCTCGTCGCCGTCCTGCGCCGCGGATGCAATTCTGCGACCGGTCAAAGAGCCTGGATCGAGGAAAACTTCACGAGCGAGGATGGTCGAGGATCCGTGGTCGGCCGCAAGCAGTTCCACTGCGGTATCGACGAGTGCCGTTCCACTGCAATAGCGCTCCCAACATCCGCGCTTCCCGCACGGACACACACGTCCGTCGGGTACCACCTGGATGTGGCCGAGTTCCGGCGCGACCCCGTAACTGCCGCGGTAGATGCGTCCGTCGATGAGCAGGGCCGCTCCGATGCCGGTGCCGATGGCGACCATGACGACATTTCGCCCGTCGGCCGCCGCGCCGAACCGATACTCGGCCCACGCCGCAGCGTTGGCGTCGTGCTCGAGCAGCACCGGAAGTCCGATTCTCTCGCTCATCTGCCGAGCAACCGGCGTGTCGACCCAGGGCAGATGAGGCGCGAACCGCAGTGCCGTTCGGTCGGAGTTGATGAACCCTGCAAGAGCCAGGCCGACGGCAGACACCGAATGGCGCTTCGCGAGTTCCTGCACCGCGCGATCGAGGCCGCGTTCGAGCGCCTTCGCCGAATGAGGTGTCGGAGACTGAGTCGAGTCGATCACCTGACCGCGCGAATCGACGACCGATGCTCGAAGGCTTGTTCCGCCGACGTCGATTCCGATGGTGAGCGCTTCACGATGCCGCTTCATTGTCCGACCTTCCTCTAGCCGCCCCCCAACGGCGTGCACGCTTCTACGATCGATCCTGCCCGGATCGAGCCGTCTACTTGCCCTCGTCCGTGGGACGTGACGACGTCGCGTCCCTCACGGTAACGGTAATCGGTACGAATCCTGTTCGTTGCACGACCGACTCATCAGTGGCGTGTGCAATATCTTCACCATGGGAGTGCGCCACATCACTATCGGGCCGCGGGGTGCTTCCCGGAACATCCGTCGGCGACCCATGACCGTCCGTCGACGGCGAATGGTCCGCTATCAACTGACGAACGAGCGCAATTACCGATGCCCCCTCGGTGGCGAGCAACGTCAACATGTCGTGCTGCTCGCCCCTGATCAACGCGGCCAGTGCGCACACCGGGCACCAGCTACAGCCCTGGCGAGGCCGCTCGCGCTGATCTTCCATCGCTTGACGAAGTACCGGCTCCAGCCGCGTGAGGACCGTCTGGGCGAGCGCCCACAGTTCTGTAGCCACGTCGGAATGCTCGGTACTCACCTACTCGTCACCTCTCGTCGGGCCACACCGGTCATCGGGGCCACACTGCAGGATCCGGCTGGAACCGCACAACCAGGCTGCCCGCATCGAAATCGGCGCCGACCACAACGCACCGACGCAGTACCGATGCGAGCCGTACCCGACGACGGTGGCCGTCGGCACCGATTATGACGTCGTCGTCGACTCGGCCCAGTTCGAGCGTCGACGCATCGACCAGCGGCAACTGCATGGTCATGGTGTAGATCGACTCCAACCCCGAACCCGATTCGTGTGCAACGACCGGTTTGTCCGCGCTGCGCTTGCGAGTCTCGGACACTTCGCGATCGATCTCGATTTCCCCGGACCGGCTCACTGCATCCGCGGCATCGATACGAACATCGAACGTACCGAGAGACGCCAACCCTACCGGTTCGCGCTGTGCCTGATCGACCACCACCAGCGAACGTCCCTGCGCAAGGATCGTGATCTCGTCGAGGACGGCTTGCTGCGCCGAGCGCCACGACTCGAACCAGAACACTGCCGGGTGCACCCCGACCAGACCCACGGATGACGAATTCAGCTTGGGGAGAACCTTGTTCACGATCACGGTGTCGACGGCCAGACCGATGAGAGCAGCAACGGACATGGTCCGTCGAGCTTCGGCCACACCGAGGCTCTCCGGGGTCAGCACCACGGTCGCGGTCGTCCTGGCGTCGTCGAACAGCAGTGCTCGCACCGTCTCGGCATCGGCGACGACGCGTTCGATCATCGCCACCACCACGGTCAGCCTGGGGTCGGTCCCGGTGCCTGCGACGATTCGGTCGTGTTGGGGCCACAGGCGTTCGAGGTAGCCGCACACCAACTCCGGCAGCTGGAGTGTGCGAAGCGACTCAGCGGTAGACGGAAGATCGACGAAGATTGTGTCCCAGGTGTTCTCGTCGACCATCTGGGTGATGTGGTGGAGCCCGAGTAGCTCTTGAACTCCTGGTGCGCCGATGATCTCCTCCGGCGCGACGGCGCCGAATCGCACTCCGTGCTCGTGCCCGGTGCCGGACATCGAGAGAACCGACGTCAGTGTTCGATATCGGGATTCGACGAGACCGAGCGTGTTCAACTCGAGCACATCGAGTCGAGGCTCGACGGTGACGATGTCCTCGTCGGTGCCCGGGCGCGAAGCAACGCCGAAGACGTCGGCAAGCGAATGAGCTTGATCGAGCGACACGACCAATGCCCGCTTGCCGGTACGCGCAAGGTCGAGTGCTGCCTTTGCAGCCAATGTGGTCTTGCCCACGCCGCCTTTGCCGACGAACAGTCGGAGGTCGGTGCGGGTGTCGGCGCCGACCTCGCTCAGCCTTCGACCCGCTTCTTCAGTTCCTTGAGCGCGGTGTCGGTGATGACCTTCTCGGCCTTGCGCTTGAACAAACCGATCATCGGGATGTTCAGATCGACGGTCAGCTGATAGGTGACTTCGGTGTTGCCGTCGGCGGTCTCCTTCAGCGTGTACGACCCCGCCTGCGATTTCTGCATCTCACCGGACACCAGCTCCCACGACACGGCCATCCCGTCCTCGGCCCACTGATAACTCAGTTCGTAGGTGTCCTTGACCATTCCGGCATCGAGCACGAACTTGACCCGGTCGGCACGGCCGTTCGCTCCGGTCGCCAGCACATCCACGGATTTCGCTGCCGAAACCCAGGACGGGTAATCGCCGAAGTCTGCGATCACGTCCATGACTTGTGCGGACGGTGCCTCGACTGTGATCGACCTCTGAGTCTTCTCGGCCATGCTGTTCCTCTTCGTCCCTTCTGTGACTGCTCGAGCATTTGTGCCCTTCGGCAGTGACCGATGTCGAAATCGACGCCGTATGCCGTGCGGGAGTTCTACGTGGTGGCTCGGTGTTCATCTCACACGATCACCGGTGGCGACACAACGGCACCTCGACTTGCGCCTGCCGCCTTCGGCCGAACTTCGCGTTATCGGAGATCTGCGTGCGCCGGGCGTTCCCCTGCTGCGCGCCCGGCCTCCAGCGTGCGCTTGACTTCGAAGGCCATTGCCTTGCCTGCGGCCCGACGCCGTCGATTCTCCGCTTGAAGGTCGACCGTGGCCGCCGATGCCGGTTCGGCGTGCAGGAAGTAATGAAGGACGACGCCGTGAAGAACCGGCATCGGTTCGAGCCAGACCTCCATCGTGCCGGTCAGCGCACCGCCGACTCTCCACCTGATGCCTTTGTCCGCACGGTCGTCGGTGACCTCGAGGGTCAGGTCCGGCCACCAGACGCGCCACCGATTCGGCGCACCGAGAATGTCGGCGACCGTCTCGCCGGGCACAGCGACGAACGTCTGATCGGCAACCTGGATACTGCTCATCCGATGAGCTTCACACATCGTCGGTCACCGGCCTACTCGAGGCGGTCGATCGGTGAATCGTGTCGGGTCTACAGTAAAACGAATCCGACTACTCGTGAGTAGAGCTAACCTTTTCTTCCCTGGAGGTCCCGTTGCGTGAGTTCACTTCGCCCGCCCGATTCAGCGTCGAGGCGAACGACTCGGCCGTAGACACGGTGTTCACCCGCGCGACGGATGCGCCGAACTCCGTCGCTTTCCGCCGCGAGGTCGACGGCGCGTGGTCCGACGTCACGGCCGGAACATTCGCCGGCGAGGTGACCCAGGTCGCGAAGGGGCTGCTCGCCGCAGGCCTCCAGCAGGGTGATCGCGTCGCTCTGATGTCCTCGACACGCTACGAATGGACGGTCATCGACTACGCCATCTGGGCATCGGGTGGCGTCACCGTTCCCATTTACGAGACGTCGTCGGCCGGTCAGGTCGAGTGGATTCTCTCCGACGCCGAACCCGTTCTGCTGGTTTTGGAGACGGCGCAGCACGTTCGCGACACCGCTGATGTCGTCGCCGCTGCGCACTCGATCCGTCGAACGTTTCGTATCGAAGGCGAGACCGCGAATTCCGGGGCCATCGACGAACTGACTTCGCTGGGACACGACGTAGCCGACAGCGATGTGCACGAACGGGTGTCGGCGCTTCGGTCTCATGACCCCGCTACTCTGATCTACACCTCGGGCACGACGGGCCGTCCGAAGGGCGTCCAACTGACACACGCGAACCTTCTCGCCGAATCTCGCGGCATTCGCGAGACCACGTTGAAGTCGCTTCTCAACGATCACAGTCGAACGCTGATGTTCCTCCCCCTCGCTCACGTCCTCGCGCGGGCCGTGACCATAGCGGCGTTCGATGCAGGAACCGCCGTGGGACACAGTCACGACATTCCGAATCTCGTGTCCACTTTCGGTACGTTCCAGCCCGATTTCATTCTGTCGGTACCTCGCGTTTTCGAGAAGGTGTACAACACCGCACAGCAGAAAGCGCACGCCGACGGCAAAGGCAAGATCTTCGACGCCGCCGCCGACGCCGCGGTGGCGTGGAGCGAGGCACAGGACAGCAAAGCCGGCGGAGCCGGCCTGGTCCTACGCGTCAAGCACGCGGTGTTCGACAAACTCGTCTACTCGAAATTGCGCGCAGCCCTCGGCGGCCGGTGCCAACTCGCAATCTCCGGCGGCGCACCCCTCGGCGCACGCCTCGGTCACTTCTACCGCGGCATCGGCATCCCCATCTACGAGGGCTACGGGCTCACCGAGACCAGCGCAGCATTTGCCGTCAACACCATCGGAAACCAGCGGGTGGGCAGCGTCGGGCGACCGATTCCGGGAAACACGGTACGGATCGCCGACGATGGCGAGATCCAACTCCGGGGACCCGTTGTCTTCTCCGGGTATTGGCGTAACGACGAGGCCTCGGCCGAGTCGCTCGACGACGGTTGGTTCAGGACAGGAGATCTGGGTTCTCTCGACGAGGACGGCTACATCACCATCACCGGACGGAAGAAGGAACTGATCGTCACCGCCGGAGGCAAGAATGTCTCGCCTGCAGGCCTTGAAGATCTGCTGCGGGCGCATACCCTGGTCAGCCAGGCCATCGTCGTCGGCGATCAAAAGCCCTTCATCGCTGCGCTGATAACGCTGGACGACGATGCACTGAAGGGCTGGAAGGCCTCGCATGGGAAGCCTGCCGATGCAACCGCCGCCGACCTGGCGAACGACGCCGATCTCATCGCCGATATCGATGCCGCCGTGGCGGATGCGAACAAGTCGGTCTCGCATGCCGAGGGCATCAAGAAATACAAGATCCTTCCGAAGGATTTCAGTGAGGAATCAGGTGAGATGACGCCGACGATGAAGCTCAAACGAAACGTCATCACCAAGGCATACGTGGACGACATCGAAGCGATCTACGCCAAGTAACATCGCGGGCGCGCGGCACTCGGTCCGAGACTGCCGCGCGCGTGGAGGTTTGCGGGACCGTCACCTCACAACAAACTGCGCAACTTCTGCGCCAGAACGTCCCAGCGCCAACTCGTCTCGACGAATCGACGGCCTGCCGCCCCCATCGACATCGCCAGTGCGCGGTCCGACAGGATCCGCACCACGGCGTCGGTGATCTCGTCGATCTCACGACCGTCGACCACGAGTCCGGTTCGGTTCTCCTGCACGGTTTCCGGCGCACCGCCCGACTTCCCTGCCACCACCGGAACACCACATGCAGATGCTTCGAGGTAGACGATCCCCAGCCCCTCCACGTCGAGGCCACCGCCGCGAGTACGGCTCGGCATCGCGAACACATCGGCGATCGTGTGATGCGCCGCCAACTCGGCGGAAGGCACTGTGCCGGTGAAGATCACATGGTCCTCGACTCCGTGTCGGCGCACGAGCTCACGTAGCGTGCCCTCGTACGGCCCCCCGCCCACGAGTACCAGTACTGCGTCGTTCACTCGCGCGCGTATTGCCGAGATGGATCGAATCAGGTTGTCCTGGCCCTTGCGCGGCACGAGTCGTGACAGGCACAGAACCGTCGGGCGATCCCCGAGGCCGTAGCGAGCACGCAGTTGTTCACGCGCCGCCGGGTCGGGCTTGAAAAGGTCGGTGTCCACGCCCGGCGGAACATGCTCCAGCGCGGCGCGGGGACCGAATGCCGCCGCGAAGCGTCCCCGGGTGTATTTGCTGACGTAGGTCACCGTGTCGACCGAATTACCGATCAGTCGTAAAGTTCCGCGGCCACCGGGAACCATCGACCAGCCCACCTCGTGGCCGTGCGTGCTCGCCACGATGGTCTCGGCGCCTGCGCGTCGAAGCACGGGCGCCATCACAGCGAGAGGCGCGGCCGCACCGAACCAGGCACTGTCACAGGAGTGCGACTTCACGAGCTGCGAAGCTCGACGCGCGACGAACGGCGTGGGCAACATCAGAGTGGTGGGATGGCGAACCACCTCGAAGGGTTGGCGTGCATCGAACTTCAGATGAGAGTCACCTCGCCATCTCGGCGCGTACACCACCAGTTCCTCTGCCGGAAATCGCGTGGCGAGGCTGTGGAGGTACGACTGGATTCCACCGGGTCGAGGCGGAAAATCGTTGGTCACCAGCAGCGTCCGATGCATCCGACAACCGTAGGTCAGCGGGAGCGGCCCTGCACCCACGACCCCCATGCCTGCAAGAATTCGGGTGCAGTGGCGCCCAACACGGTCGACAGTGCGCCGTCGAGGTCCGAGGCCGTCTTCGGTCCGGTGGCGAGCGCGCCGTACAACGAACGCAATGAAGACTCACCGTATCGGTCGGCGACATAGGCACACACCGACCATGCCGATTCGTAGGCGAGAGTGGACCGGGCACCGCCTGCAGCGAAATCCGAGTCCTCGGGGAGAACTGTCGGCGGACCACCCGAGGAGACGACGGCGCTCAATGTCGGGGCAAGGCGTTGGAAGTCGACGCCCGAGCCGCGGTATCCCACATAATCGGCGAATCCTTCCAACAACCAGGTCGGCGACCCGTCGACGGTGCCCGCCCTGGCTGCCACATGGGTCAGCTCGTGGCGAAGAACCGAACGCGTCGTGAACTCGGTCAGCCGATCGGGGGCCTGTGGACCGAACACCACACGTTGTCCGGTGACGGGGCGATCAGGAGTGACGACATCCGAGACCGTGACTGCGGCCACTCCCGCGCCCGCCGAGGCGTCCCCTGCCGAGGCTGCGAACTCCTCGGCAGAACCCGAGGTGAAGATCAACGCCTTTCGCGGCCAGTCGGTGCCGTAGAAATCGGTGACGGCATCGACGGCGGCCGGCAATTCGGCGGCGATCCGATCGATCAACGCACTCTGGTCCTGGTGGCCGACGATGACCGAATTTCCCCCGGAGGTCGGCACGGTCGTTGCCGCGACAGAACCGAAATCCCATGGGCCTTTCCATGTCCGACGGTCGATTCCGGGGATCTCGGCGTCGGAGACGATGCGCCACCGATCATCCCGTTTCGCGAGCAACAGAGACACCGGCCGACGAGTGGGCTCGCTGTCGGGCCCCGATACGGCATATCTGAGCACAACCGACGGAGCCCAGCTGTCGGCCGCGTCCAGCGACGTCGCAAGGGCAGGCGGGACCGGAGTCTCGGGTTCGTCGACCAATTCGTATCCCCAGTCGTCGAGCGGAACCGCCGCCAACGACTGGGATCGCCTCAACTCGGACCGAAAGAATTCCGGGGCAGCCGACGGGTCGATCACTCCGGCAAGTTCTGCTTCGTCACCGGTCCGTACAGCGTCGGACCACCGCTGCAGCAGATCCTCGACGGCGTCGGTCCGTTGCTCTTCGTACGGATTGACCGCCGCGGACGGTTGCGCGTCCGGTTGAACGGGGGCGTCCGGTCTGCCCGTCCCGCACGCCGCGCAGACCGACAACGCCACCAGCATCGCCAGCAGAGAGCGTGCCGGGTGCACCGGCCGACCCGTCACGTTCGATCAGTAGCGGCGAGCGCCGTAGTACGGGAACGACGCCATCGACTGAACCTTCACCGGAACACCGAAGGTGGATGCGTGCAGCACGTTGCCGTTACCCGCGTAGAGACCGACGTGGGAGGCGTCAGGGTAGAACAGGACCACATCGCCGGGCTGAAGGTCCTTCTGGTCGATCGGTGTGCCGCCGGCTGCCTGAGCCTGGCTTGACCGTGGCAATGTCTTCCCGACCTGCTTGTACGCCCAGACCACGAGACCGGAGCAATCGAATCCATCGGGGCCCGTTGCACCCCAGACGTAGGGTTTGCCGATTTGGGTCAACCCGGCTTGAAGGGCACCGGAACCCGACCCGGGGATGAGATTGGACAGGATCTTGGAGAGGTCGAACCCGGGCGGCAACGGCGTGCCCGCAAGTTCCGCTTGCTCGTTGCCGGAGAGCGCATTGAAGCTGGCGATGACCTCGGCCATCTGACTTTGCAGGTCGCTCTGCTTCGCCTGCAGGTCGTCACTGACGACCTTGGCTTCTTCGGCTGCCGTACGCGCGGTCTCCGCCGCCGTTCGAGACGCCTCTTCGGCGGCTGCCGCATCGGAGGTGGCCTGCTTGAACAACTCGACCTGACGAGCTGTCTCGGCGGAAATGATGTCCAGCGCCGACATCTGGTCGAGCAGCTGCTGCGGCGAATCGCTGACCATCACGGCGAACAGCCGGTTGGTACGACCGCCCTGGTAGTTGACGTTGGCCACCTTGTCCATGGACGGCTTCAACTGAGCGAGAGCAGCTTGGGCCTGACCGAGGGCGTCCTGGTGCGCCGATACGGCGACTTCGGCGTCGTGCTGGGCAGCTGCCTTCGCATCGAGGTCGATCTGCGCATTGTGCAGAGCCTCGGTGGTCTGCTCCGACTCACGCGAAAGGTCCGCCAGCCGAGTCTGAGCATCGGGCTCGGCGGCAGCGGGCTGAGCATTGGCCACGGTGGACGGGACTGCGAGCAGGCATACCGCGAGCGCTGCTGCGGCGAGAAGGTGTCGCTTGGAGCGAGTGACGCCGTTGACGGTCGGTTTCGTCACGAGAAGGTGACTCTCCGTTCTTGCTGTGGTCCACCGACACTGGCCGGCATCGGTAACTATCGAATAACAAACCCTACCCAGGAGTAGACGGCCGTGGGCGGAAACGAAGTCCGAAAATCCAGACTTCTTCGAACTCGGAGTTCTTCAACGCGCAATCAAGGCCCCGGCCAGGTTACGGAACGGCGTCGGAGGTGTCCACTTGCCGTTCGTTCGCTCGCGCACCGCGAGAATCTGCCGCTGCCCACCGACGACAGCAGCACCGGCCGCGCCGTGAAGGGCTGCGGTCCGGTGCTGCGATCGAGACGATCATGAGGAATCAGTACCGACGGGCTCCGTCGAAGGGCATCGACGCCACCGGAGCGACCTTCACAGGAACACCGGACGTGGAAGCGTGGATCACGTTGCCGTTGCCTGCATAGATCCCGGAGTGCGAGCCACCGTAGAAGGAGACGACGTCGCCGGGCTGCAGATCGGACTCCGCGATGGGCGTGCCCGCGGCAGCCTGGTCGTAGCTCGTACGAGGGAGGCTGATGCCTGCCTGCTTGTACGCCCACTGGACCAGACCCGAGCAATCGAACGAGTCGGGGCCCGATGCGCCGTAGACGTAAGGCGAACCGATCTTCGACTCAGCGGCCTGCACGGCCTTTGCTGCCGGCGTCACCTGAGGGGCGACGGGAGCAGGCAGACCCGGGAGTCCGGGGATCTGGGTCGGCAGCGGGGGCAGACCCGGGATCTCGGGAATTTCGAACGTTCCGACACCGGGGATGGTGATGGGAGCCGCCATTGCTGGGGCAGCGGGAAGAATCACCGCGCCGGCTGTGATCGCACCGGCTACGAGTACTCGACGCAATGTGCGGTTTGAAGTATGTGACGCCACGAAAGGTGTTGCTCCGTTTCTTCCAATCATCCGCCGACCGAGTTAGCTGACGGGTTCGGGCTGGGAAGATCAGCCCTACCCGCTCCGTCGCTGTCGGCAACTCGGCAGGATTCACCCCAGTGGAAATCGGGTTCCCGGTACGGGCACTCTCACGAGTTGCCCGATTAGGCGGTGACTTGCGACGCCACTCCTCTGTGTGGACTGGCGAGACTCCGCAAGGTCTCAGGAAGATTACGAAACGGCATACCCCTGTGTCGACCCCAACGCGCCGACCGCACCCGAATCCTTCGTATTTGCCTCAAACCGCTCGCTGATCGCCGTCAGTGTCACGACTCGATAACGGCCCGCGCTCGGCAGCGCCGTCGGCATCGACGACGAGTCGAAGCCGGGGCACGAGACCACCCTCCGCGAGGATGTCGATGGCGCCAAGTTCTTCCTGGTCGATGTCGATTTTCGTCGGCCACGAACCGACACGAACACCCTCTGCCGTCGGCATGCCGGGAGCCCCCAGAAGTACCGTGACGACGCAGTCGGCGCACGCGATATCGCGAACCTTGCAATCGCTGCAATCCACTAACATGTGATCCTCATCTCTTTCATCGCGCAAGACGTCGTTTCCACGTTCACGGCGAACCTAACGATCGATACCGACACGTTTCGTTTCGTTCGATCGGCTGCGCGAGTATGTCGGTGCTCGCCGCTAGCGTCCGTTGTCGTGAGCCTCCCCATCCAGTTGAGCTTCGACGAGCTAGACACTCCGCTGCATGCAACGACGTTCGTCGTAGTGGACCTGGAAACCACCGGCGGCAGCGCCGACACCGAGGCCATCACCGAAATCGGGGCGGTCAAGGTGAGGGGCGGTCAGGTCATCGGCGAGTTCGCCACGTTGGTGGACCCCGGCCGATCCGTTCCGCCGTACATCGTGGAATTGACGGGCATCACCACCGCGATGTTGATCGGGGCGCCCAGAATCGAACGAGTGCTGCCGAGCTTTCTGGAATTCGCTCGCGGTTGCGTGTTGGTGGCCCACAACGCCGGCTTCGACACCGGCTTCCTCCGCGCCGCGGCAAGCCGCCTCGACATCGCCTGGCCTCGATTCCAGGTGCTGTGCACGGTGAAGTTGGCCCGACGCGTACTCACTCGCGACGAGGCGCCATCGGTCAAGCTCTCCGCGCTGGCGGCACTGTTTCAAGTGAGCACCCGTCCCACGCACCGGGCTCTCGACGACGCCCGGGCCACCGTCGACGTTCTTCACGCGCTCATCGAGCGCGTCGGAAACCAAGGGGTCCACAGTTATGCAGAACTCGTGGACTACCTACCGAACGTGTCGGCGGGACAACGGGCCAAACGCTCGTTGGCGGCCGGGCTCCCCCGCACTCCGGGTGTCTATCTGTTCAAGGGCCCTGGCGGCGAGGTTCTCTACGTAGGTACCTCGAACAACCTCCAGCGGCGGGTACGAAACTATTTCACGGGCTCGGAAACCCGTGGCCGCATGAAAGAGATGGTGTCTCTCGCTGTCGCGGTCGACCACGTCGAATGTGCACACGCGCTGGAAGCAGGCGTTCGCGAACTCCGTTTGCTGTGCGCCCACATACCGCCCTACAACCGCCGTTCCAAGTTCCCGAAGAAGGGCTGGTGGATCGTCGCGACCACCGAGGCGTTCCCCAGACTGTCCGTGGTACGCAGTCCGGCCCCCGGTTCCATCGGTCCGTTCTCCGTACGAGCCGATGCTGCGGACTCCGCAGCGCTCATCTCGGAGTTCGCGTCGATCAGGACCTGCACCCGCCGAATACCCCGATCGGGCACGCATGGGCAGGACTGCCCGGCAACGGCGGTGGGTGGCTGCGCCGCGGCCGCAGCGGGCACGGTGGACGCACTGCAGTACACCGGTGCACCTGCCCGTTTCTCGGCCCTCGCCGCCGGAGCCGACAATGCGCTGCTCGAGGCGATCCGACATCGAATCACCACACTCGCCGACTCCGAACTGTTCGAATCCGCGGCGAGGCTACGAGACAGACTCGTCGTCCTTGCCGACGTGGTACGCCGAATGCACCGGTTGTCCGCCGTCGCCTCGATAGCCGAACTCGTCGTGGCGCGAAGAACTTCGGAGGGCGGTTGGGAATTGCTGGTAGTGCGCTACGGCAGACTCGCCGCCGCGGCGATCACGGCGAGGCATGTTCACCCCATGCCTGTCGTCGAAGCAATCGTCGCCGGAGCCGAAACCGTGATCGCCGAGGACACTCCTTTTCGCGGTGCCCCGCCGGAGGAAGCTGGGCTCATAGCCCGCTGGTTGAGTACGGACGGCGTCAGAATCGTCAGGACATCGGACGGATACGGAGAGCCGGCCAACGGAGCCGGGGCGTGGAGCCAGTGGTGCACGGCCGCCAGGACAGTCCACCGCAACGAACGGTACGGGTCCGAGCTACCGCAACGCACCGGCATCTAAACTCGACTCAGCTCGCGCAGACGTACGACAGTTCCCTCTTCGTTGCTAAGGAGCCACATGATCAACGCCATCGTCATGATCGACGCCGAGGCACACGCCATCCCGGAGACGGCTCAGGCTGTGGCAGACGTCGAGGGAGTCACCGAGGTCTACTCGTGCGCCGGAGACGTGGATCTGATCGCCATCGTCAAGGTTCGCGATCACCAGCAGATCGCCGAAGTCGTGACTCAGCGCATCAACAAGGTGGACGGCGTGGTCAACACGGCAACGCACATCGCGTTCCAGTCCTATTCCAGTTCCGACATCGAAGCGGGCTTCTCGATCGGCGAGTAGCGGGCTTCTCGATCGGCGAGTAGCGGGCTTCTCGATCGGCGAGTAGCGGGCTTCTCGATCGGCGGGTAGAGCTCAGGAAAGTTCGTTGGATCTCGACACCCACCGCGCAAGCAACGACGCCGTCGCTCCGGAATCCAGTGCTTCGGCGGCACGCGCGATGCCTGCAGCCAGTGCCGTATTCAAGTCCGCTGCGTCGATCCCGTGCTCGATCCCCTCGAATGCCGAGATCGCGGCGGCAGCATTGAGAAGGACTGCGTCGCGCACCGGTCCTCGTTCGCCGGCGAACACGCTGTGGGCGACGTGCGCATTGAACGCGGCGTCACCGCCCTTCAAGGCATCGATGGGCACGTAGTCGAACCCGAAGTCGCGTGGATCGATGGTCGTCTCGGTCACCGAGCCGCCGGATACGACGAATGTGGTCGTGGTCGTGGTCGAGGTGATCTCGTCCAGTCCGTCGTCGCCGCGGACCACGAGAGCACTGGCCCCACGGTCGGCGAACACCTGCGCCACGACAGGTACGAGCGATGGAAATGCGCAACCGATCAACCCTGCCTTCGGTTTGCCGGGGTTGGTGAGCGGGCCGAGAACGTTGAAGACGGTCGGAATGCCGATTTCCTTGCGCGGTGGACCGGCGAAGCGCAGTGCGGGGTGATAGACCGGCGCGAAGCAGAAACCGATTCCGACGTCGCGGACGGTGGCGGCCACGCCGAGCGGGCCGAGACCGAATGCGACTCCGAGCGCCTCGAGCACGTCGGTTGTTCCGCTCTGGGACGACGCCGCGCGGTTGCCGTGCTTGACCACGCGGGCGCCCGCCGACGCGGCGACGATTGCCGACATCGTGGAGATGTTCACGGTGTCGGCACCGTCACCTCCGGTACCGACCACGTCGACGGCATGGCGATCACACTCGACCAAGGTTGCGTGCGCGAGCATCGAGTCCGCTAGACCGAGAACCTCGGCAGGAGTCGGACCCTTCATCTTGAGCGCGACGCCGAATGCTGCGATCTGCGCGGAAGTCGCGTTGTCGGACATGATTTCGTCCATTGCCCACCCGGTATCGGCTGCGCCGAGATCACCGCCGGAGGTCAACGCTCCGAGGATCTGTTTCCAGGTTCTGCTCGGCTCGACGCTGTTCGACCGGTTCATCTGCTCCCCGCGCTTTCTTCGACTTACCTGCCGACGGTGGACTGGGTCGACAGCCTAGTCAGCGGATTCGGCCTCGTTC
This sequence comes from Rhodococcus sp. (in: high G+C Gram-positive bacteria), assembly GCF_023264675.1. Taxonomy (GTDB): domain Bacteria; phylum Actinomycetota; class Actinomycetes; order Mycobacteriales; family Mycobacteriaceae; genus Rhodococcoides. The sequence continues at coordinate 57,170 of NZ_JAHFVG010000012.1, read as the reverse complement.
GATCCAGGTTGCAGAGCGTCCCACCCCGCCACAATGCCTCCGCGACGCTGGGCGAGGCCTGCCATTCGCGACCGCTCCTGCGAGCAATGCAGCGCATCGACGACCTGTACGCGCTGCAGTGTCACCGGGGCACCGTCCGTCACCTCCATCCGATATCCGGTTTCCGGAATGCGGGGGTGAGGTATCGGAACGGCGACGAGTTCGTATCCGTCCTGCGCCGCCGTCGACGCTGCGTCGGCGACGGTGTCGGCGGGCAGAACCAGGTGGTGCCGGAACACGGTGTCCGCCGCCGAGTCCCATCCTCCGACCGCGGACGCTCGTTCGAGCGCCGACGACGCGGATTCCGCGTCGTCGAAGGATTCGGCCACTATCACCAAATCCGTTCGCGCGGGGTCAAGTCGGACAGGCGACGACCTCGAAAACAGCCGCCGGAACCATGATGCACCGCCGTTCGTTGCCATTAGGCAAGCCTTCCACGGCGATACCCCGCAGGCATACTCGCGGCCTCTGAACTGGGCGTTCATCGAACGCTTCACCAGCGGTCAGCTAAGCGACGCGCCAACATCGGACCCGGGTATGACTTCTGTACTACGAACAGTCATACTTCATTCTGTGACGAGCGCTGTAGGGACTCAAGGATCGGCAATCACCCAACGCGTGCACTCGCTGAACCGTCCGAACATGGTCAGCGTCGGCACGATCGTGTGGTTGTCGAGCGAACTCATGTTCTTCGCTGGACTGTTCGCGATGTACTTCGTGGCGAGGGCACAGGCAAACGGCAACTGGCCACCGGAACCGACCGAGCTCAACCTCGGGCTCGCCGTTCCGGTTACTGCCGTCCTGATCGCTTCCTCGTTCACGTGCCAGCTCGGCGTCTTCGCCGCTGAACGCGGAGATGTCTTCGGACTTCGACGGTGGTACATCCTCACTCTGTTCATGGGCGCGTTCTTCGTCGCCGGTCAGGGTTACGAGTACTACCACCTGGTGCACGAAGGAACGACGCTCTCGTCGAGCGTGTACGGGTCGGTCTTCTACATCACCACCGGTTTCCACGGACTTCACGTCATCGGCGGTCTGATCGCGTTCGTCTTCCTGATCACGCGAACGCTGGTCAGCAAGTTCACACCCGCCCAGGCCACAGCCGCGATCGTCGTGTCCTACTACTGGCACTTCGTCGACATCGTGTGGATCGCGCTGTTCGCCACCATCTACTTCATTCGCTAGTACACGTATGCAGATCACAATGTTCACTTCGCCACCAGCAGCGGACGTTCGGTATCAGCCCCCGACGTTCGGTCCGTCCCGACACGACAAGGGATAGAAGATGAGTTCATCTCCCCCAGCAGCACCCGGTGACAGCGCAGATCGATCCGCGGCAACGGGATTCGACCCGGCCGCATCGGTGTCTGCCGCCAAGAGTCGGCGGAAGCGCAAGACTCGTCGCCGCGTAACCGGTGCTCTCGTTCTGATGATGGGTCTACTGAGCGCGGGCTTCCTCGCTTCGGCCCTGACTCCTACACCGCAGGTAGCCACCGCCGATCAAGATTCGGCTGCGCTCATCCGCGAGGGTAAGCAGTTGTACGACACCTCATGCGTCACCTGCCACGGTGTGAACCTGCAGGGCGTTCAGGACCGCGGACCGAGCCTCATCGGAGTCGGCGAAGCGGCCGTGTACTTCCAGGTTTCCTCCGGCCGTATGCCTGCCGTGCGAAACGAAGCTCAGATCGAGCGCAAACCACCGAAGTTCGACGACAAGCAGATCGATGCTCTCGGCGCCTACATTCAGACCAACGGTGGCGGCCCGACGCTTCTTCGCGACACCAACGGTGAAGTCGCGCAGTCTTCGCTTGCCGACGGCGACGTTGCTCGCGGTAGCGAGCTGTTCCGGTTGAACTGCGCCTCGTGCCACAACTTCACCGGCGAGGGTGGCGCACTGTCCTCCGGTAAGTACGCTCCCCCGCTCGGTCCTGCCAGTGAGCAGCAGATCTACGCAGCCATGATTTCCGGCCCGCAGAACATGCCCAAGTTCTCGGACCGCCAGCTGACGCAGGAAGAAAAGATCGACATCATCTCGTACGTCAAATCCGCCCAGGAGACGACAGCACCCGGCGGCTGGGGCCTGGGTGGCTTCGGACCCGGCACCGAGGCGATTGCAATCTGGGTAGTCGGAATCGTTGCCGTCGTCGGCGCAACACTGTGGATCGGATCAAGGTCATGAGCAACACTGATTCTCCCCGCGCCGACAGTGGCCAGGGCGACAGCTCGAAGGTGGACGTGAACAAGAAGTACACCGACGAAGAACTCGCCGGGATGACGCGTGAGCAGCTTGTCGAGCTCGGAACCAACCTCGATCACGTCGATGTCGCGTACCGCCGCGACCGCTGGGCAGTCGAAGGAACCCGAGCAGAGAAGCGCGCCGAACGCAGCGTCGCGTTCTGGTTCGGTCTTTCCGGTGTCGCCGCTGTTGCGTTCATCGCCATCTACCTGTTCTGGCCGTGGCAGTACGCAGGCCGAGGCGACGAGAACTACGGCGCATTCACCCTGTACACCCCGTTGATCGGCCTGACCATGGGTCTCGCAATCCTCGGTGTCGGCGTAGGCGCCGTTCAGTTCACCAAGAAGTTCATCCCCGAAGAGGTCTCGATCCAGGACCGCCACGACGGTGGATCCTCCGAGGTAGACCGTAAGACCGTGGTCGCCGAGCTCGGTGATTCTTTGGACACCTCCACCATCGGGCGACGCAAAGTCATCAAGCGGTCGCTGTTCTTCGGCGGTGGTGCCCTCGGGATCATGGCGATCATGCCGCTCGGTGGCCTCGTCAAGAACCCGTGGGCAGAGGGCGACAAGTCTCCGCTCTGGGTTTCCGGTTGGACACCGCGCTACGCTGGGGAGACGATCTACCTTCGGCGCGACACCGGGCGTCCCCACGACGTCGTTCTGGTGCGTCCCGAGGATATGGACTCCGGAGCCATGGAAACTGTCTTTCCCTTCCGCGAGGCGGATCGCGACGACGATCATGCACTACTCGAGTCGCTTCGCGGCATCCGTAACGCCGTGATGCTCATCCGTCTCCGCACCGAGGACTCTGCCAAGGTCATCAAGCGCAAGGGTCAGGAAAGCTTCAACTACGGCGATTACTTCGCCTACTCCAAGATTTGCACGCACCTGGGTTGCCCGACATCACTGTACGAGCAGCAGACCAACCGCATTCTGTGCCCGTGCCACCAGTCGCAGTTCAACGCACTGGAGTACGCCAAGCCGATCTTCGGACCTGCGGCGCGCGCATTGCCGCAGCTTCCGATCACCGTCGACGAGGACGGATTCCTTGTCGCCGACGGTGACTTCATCGAAGCCCTGGGACCCGCCTTCTGGGAGCGTCCCACCGGTAGGGAGAGCTGATCATGAGTCCCTCACTGCAAACCCTCGCCGCCAAGCAGGCGAACGACGTCGACAGCCGGTATCACCTCGCGCCCGGACTGCGTCGACAGATCAACAAGGTCTTTCCGACGCACTGGTCGTTTCTCCTCGGCGAGATCGCGCTGTACAGCTTCATCATCCTGCTGATCTCGGGTGTGTTCCTGACGCTGTTCTTCGATCCTTCGCTCAGCGAGGTCGAGTACAACGGCATCTACGAACCTCTCCGCGGCGTATCGATGTCTCGCGCGTACGAAACCGCACTGAACATCTCGTTCGAGGTGCGCGGCGGTCTCTTCATGCGCCAGATTCACCACTGGGCAGCCTTGATGTTCGCGTGCTCGATCATCGTGCACATGCTGCGCATCTTCTTCACCGGTGCGTTCCGTCGCCCACGTGAAGCGAACTGGGTCATCGGTTGCCTGCTGCTGATCCTCGCGATGTTCGAAGGCTTCTTCGGCTACTCGCTTCCCGATGATCTTCTCTCCGGCACCGGCCTCCGCGCAGCATTCTCGGGCATCACGATGAGCGTCCCCATCGTCGGAACCTGGCTGCACTGGCTGATCTTCGACGGCGACTTCCCCGGCACGATCATCATCCCGCGCCTGTACGTGGCGCACGTGCTGCTCCTTCCCGCAATCATTCTCGCGTTGATCGCGGCGCACCTCGCGCTGGTCTGGTACCAGAAGCACACGCAGTTCCCCGGACCCGGCCGTACCGAGACCAACGTCGTCGGCGTCCGAATCCTGCCGGTCTTCGCGGTCAAGTCCGGAGCGTTCTTCGCGGTCACGTTCGGCATCATCGCGCTCATGGGTGGTCTGTTCCAGATCAACCCGGTGTGGAACCTCGGGCCGTACAACCCAGCACAGGTTTCCGCCGGTTCACAGCCCGACTTCTACATGATGTGGACGGACGGCCTGGCTCGACTGTGGCCTGCATGGGACATCTACATCGCAGGTCGGTACACGATCCCCGCAGTGTTCGCCGTTGCGCTGATCATGGGCGTCGTGTTCACGGTCATGATCGCGTACCCGTGGATCGAGAAGCGCCTCACCGGCGACACCGCTCACCACAACCTGCTGCAGCGTCCCCGCGACGTTCCGGTCCGCACCGCTATCGGTGCCATGGTGTTGGCGTTCTACATCGTCCTGACGCTCTCCTGCGTCAACGACATCATCGCGTACAAGTTCGACATCTCACTCAACGCGATGACGTGGATCGGCCGAATCGGAATGCTCGTGCTCCCACCGATCGCTTACTTCTTCGCCTACCGATTCTGCATCGGCCTGCAGCGCAGTGACCGCGCAGTTCTCGATCACGGCATCGAGACCGGCATCATCAAGCGTCTCCCGCACGGCCAGTACATCGAGGTTCACCAGCCCCTCGGACCGGTCGACGGTCACGGACACCCGATCCCGCTCGAGTACCAGGGTGCCGCTGTACCGAAGAAGATGAGCAAGCTCGGCTCGGCCGGCAAGCCCGGTTCCGGATCGATCTTCCGTCCCGACCCTGTCGCGGAAAGCAAGGCGCTCGAAGAAGCTCTGCACCACGGTGAGATCGAGCAGCTCACGATGCTGAAGAACTACCAAGCCGAGCTCTACGGCAACGGCAACGGCCATGGCTCGAACGGCAACGGTTCCAATGGCCACGCCAACGGCAACGGCTCCAACGGCCATACCAACGGCAACGGTTCCAACGGCCACGCTCCCGTTCGCGAAGAAAGCGACAGCGAGCACTAGAAGCACCGACGAAGAAGGGCGACACCTACGGGTGTCGCCCTTTTTTGGTGTCCGCCCGTCCCCACCCACTCCCCTCCCCCACCCTGAAACAGACGCTCGGACGTACGGGCGCTGACATGGGACCTCGTGATCTGTAAGAGGCGACATGTACGGCGCGACATGGAATCCAGCGTCGCCGAGACCTGGACGGAGGTGGGTGACGAGCCACCGGTCGGTCTCCATGGGCCGTCATTGGGACGATGAAGAGCCATCCGGCATCGGAGACGCTCTGGGCAGGACCCTGTCGGATGTCGAGGACGCACCACAGCCCTTCCATACAGCCCTTCCATGACGTCGTGAGACACCCAATCGTCCGGTCGAGCACACCGAACACACAGGGATCCGACACAGAGGATCTGAGGCACTGCTTCGTTGAGCAACAGCAGCCGAGGCATCCGTCCCAGAACAGCGCTCTGCGGCTGTCCGGGACCACAGACGTATGCGACATTGCTGACCCAGTGCGCCGGGCAGATCTCGACACCCTGAACATGCAAAAGCGCCGACCATCCGTGAGGATGGCCGGCGCTGAAGCCGAGTGTGCTCGTGTACTAGTGCTTCTCGGGTCCGAGGTGGTACTCGAAGACCAGTCCGGCTGCTGCGGAGAGGATCAGAAGCACGCCGAAAGCGATGAGCCACCAGAGGAAGAACGCGAATCCCAAGGCGGTGACCGACGCTGCTCCGGCGAGCAGGATCGGCCAGAAGCTACCCGGGCTGAAGAACCCGAGGTCGCCTGCACCATCGCTGATCTCGGCATCGTCGAAATCTTCCGGCCGGGTGTCGAGGCGACGTGCCACGAACCGGAAGTACGTTCCGATGATCAGAGTCAGACCGACCGACAGTGCAATCGCGGTGACGCCCGCCCACTCGACGCCGGTTCGAGAGAAGCCCGTGAAGAGCCCGTAAGCGATCCCGACGAGAAGAAAGAAGACAGTCAGGATCTCGAAGATCTTGGCTTCGATTTTCATTTCAACATTCTTCCTGGGTCAGTTGCCTTCGGCGACGGTTTCGGACTTCTGCGCACGGTCGGTGGTGAACGGGATGGTGCTCGTGGCAATCGGCGACTGGCCGATCGCCTGCAAGGCCTGAGCGTTGGTCAGGCCTTCGCCGCCGTCCGACTCCGGCTTGCGCAGTTCGATGTACTGCTGGAAATCGTCCGGTGAAACCGCACGAACCTCGAAGTTCATCATCGCGTGGAACGTGCCGCACATTTCGGTGCAGCGGCCCACGAATGCGCCTTCACGTTCGATCTCGGAAATCTGGAAGACGTTGTCCGAGTGGTTTTCCTTGGGGTTCGGCAGCACATCGCGCTTGAACAGGAACTCGGGAACCCAGAAGCCGTGGATGACGTCGGACGATGCGAGCACGAATTCGATGCGCTTGCCTGTCGGGAGAACCAGAACAGGAATCTCGTCGCTGGTTCCGACCGTCTCGATCTGGTCGTAATGCAGGTAGGAGAGATCCTGTGGGCTGACGCCGTGGATGGCTCCGGGAACGAAATCGCCGTCTTCACTGCCTTCGGCTTCGCCTTCGGGCGGGTTGGCCGAGGCTTCTGCCGCTTCCTGGGCCTCGACGTCAGTGCCGTCGTACTTGACGACGCCATCCTTCAGATCGACTGTCTGATAGCCGAACTTCCAATTCCACTGGAACGCTGTGACGTCGACCGTGACGTCCGGGTTCGGCTCTTTCTCGTCGACGTAGTTCTGCACCACGACGGTGAAGTAGAACAGCACCGCGATGATCACGAACGGGACCGCCGTGTAGAAGAGTTCCAACGGCACGTTGTACGCCGTCTGACGTGGGAATTCGGGCGAGTCCTTCTTCTTACGGTGGAAGATGACCACCCAGAAGATCAGAGCCCACACGATGATGCCCATGATCAGGGCTGCAACTACCGACCATGTCCACAACTCACGGATCGACTTGCCTTGGGGCGTGATGCCCACCGGAAAGCCGAAGCGCAGGACCTCGTTGTCGATGGAACAACCCGACAGCAGCAACGCGGCTACGCCGAGAAATGCTGCAAGCCCAGCTCGCCGAAGGATCCGACTCTGCGCCACGTTCACGCCTTCCTGATCGCTCACCACTGAAGAATGAGGGCCTCCACATGCGGATGCCCTAGTACTACGCAGCGTAGACCAAAGCCGGCACAACACCACTGTTGGGTCGTTACCTTGTGTCGGTCGTGTCTGCGGCATACTCGTAATTTCCGTGTCGCCGGGTACTTGCGAAAAGGCGTGCGCCGGCGCGGGCGGGCGAACATTCCCAATTGCGAAACGAGGTAGTGGACGCTGTGTGTGGACTACTAGGTGTATTGACGTCGGCCGGCACCAATGTTGCGGGGGTCGACGCCGTCTCCTCGGCCATGCACTGCATGCGGCATCGCGGTCCGGACGAGCCGGGAACGTGGCACGACGACGATGTGATCTTCGGCTTCAACCGCCTGTCCATCATCGATATCGCTCATTCGCATCAGCCTCTGCGGTGGGGGCCTGCCGAGAACCCGACCCGCTACGCCCTGACGTTCAACGGCGAGATCTACAACTATCTCGAGCTTCGCGCCGAACTGACGGCCGAGCACGGTGCCGAATTCTTCACCGAAGGGGACGGCGAATCGATCGTCGCTGCGTTCCACTACTGGGGCGCGGAGGCCGTACGCCGCCTTCGCGGAATGTTCGCGTTCGCGATCTGGGATACCGAGACGTCCCAGATGTTCCTCGCTCGCGACCCGTTCGGAATCAAACCGCTCTTCGTGGCCACGGGAGCGGGCGGCACGGCATTCGGCAGCGAGAAGAAGAGCCTGTTGGAGCTGACCGATCTCGTCGGCATCGGGACCGATCTCGATCCTCGCGCGACAGAGCACTACACCGTCCTTCAATACGTTCCCGAGCCTGAGACCCTTCACCTCGACATCCGCCGCCTCGAGTCTGGTTGTCACGCCACCCTCTCCCCCGGCACCGCCCCGAAGATCACTCGGTACTTCACGCCCAAGTTCCCGGTGAAGCCGTTCACCCCTGGCTCCGAGGCGTCGCGTTACCGGGAAATCGCCGAGGCTCTCGAAGACTCCGTCGCCAAACACATGCGCGCCGATGTGACCGTCGGATCGTTCCTGTCCGGCGGCATCGACTCCACCGCCATCGCAGCACTCGCGATGCGGCACAACCCGAACCTCATCACCTTCACGACCGGGTTCGAGCGCGAGGGTTACTCCGAGGTCGACGTAGCAGCTGAGTCGGCTGCCGCCATCGGAGCTCGCCACGTGGTCAAGGTCGTCGGTCCGGAGGAATTCGCGGCGTCGATTCCCGAGATCGTCTGGTATCTCGACGACCCGGTCGCCGACCCCGCTCTGATTCCGCTGTACTTCGTGGCCAAGGAAGCGCGCAAACACGTCAAGGTCGTGTTGTCCGGTGAGGGCGCCGACGAACTGTTCGGTGGCTACACGATCTATCGGGAGCCACTCTCGCTCAAGCCTTTCGAGTATCTACCCAAGGGTCTGCGGCGCGCCGCCGGAGCGCTCAGCGACAAGATTCCCGATGGGACGCGTGGCAAAAGCTTGCTGCACCGTGGATCGATGACTCTCGAAGAGCGTTACTACGGAAACGCTCGAAGCTTCGGCGATGCTCAGTTGCGTGCGGTGCTCCGCGACTTCCGGCCCGAGTGGACGCATACCGACGTGACTGCCCCCATCTACGCCGAGTCCGCAGGGTGGGATCCGGTTGCTCGGATGCAACATCTCGACCTGTTCACGTGGCTGCGTGGCGACATCCTCGTCAAGGCCGACAAGATCACCATGGCCAATTCACTCGAGCTGCGCGTTCCATTCCTCGATTCCGAGGTGTTCAAGGTCGCGGAGAAGCTGCCGCTGGAGCAGAAGATCACCAAGGACACCACGAAGTACGCGCTGCGTCAGGCTTTGGAGGGCATCGTGCCCGGCCACGTGCTGCATCGCGCCAAACTGGGTTTCCCGGTTCCGCTGCGGCACTGGCTCCGCGGAACGGAACTGTTCGACTGGGCGCACCAGCAGATCCAGGAATCCGAAACCGATCACATCCTGAACAAGGCTGCGATCACCGCGATGCTCAACGATCACCGCGACGGCAAGTCCGACCACAGCCGCAGATTGTGGACGGTGCTGATCTTCATGGTGTGGCATGGAATTTTCGTCGAGAAGCGCATCGTGCCCACCATCGCCGAGCCGACATACCCGGTCGACCTCTGAACCTCGATCACGACGAACGGCCCGCGGCAAGCGCCGCGGGCCGTTCGTCCATCGAAACGATCAGGCGGGAAGCAATGCGCCGATCTCGTCGGCGGCCGCTGTTCCATACGCTGCGCCGAGACGTTTGACGGCATCGTCTCGAACGAAGGTCCATTCCTGCGTGCCGGTGGTCTCGAGAACCAGAACGGCGACCAACGAACCAAGCTGCGCGGCCCGCTCGACGGATGCGCCGGCCAGATGAGCGATCAGGAATCCGGCTCGAAAACCATCGCCGACGCCGGTCGGATCTACCTTGCTGGTCTCCGGTACGACGGCGACGTGGGTCTTCGTACCGTCGGCGGTCACGATCTCCACGCCCGACTTGCCGAGCGTTGTGACGCGCACTCCGACCTTCGCTGCGATCTCGGCTTCGGACAAGCCCGTCTTCTGACGAAGGAGCCCCCACTCGTACTCGTTGGTGAACAGGTACGCCGCGCCCTCGATGAGGGCCGTTGCCTGGTCACCGGTGAGGCGGGCCAACTGCTGCGACGGGTCCGCGGCAAACGGGATACCGGCCGCGCGGCACTGATCGGTGTGGGCCAGCATCGCGTCGGGATCGTTTGCTCCGACCAACACCAGCTCGAGGGGGTTGTTCAAGCTGAGCTCGGAGATCGAGATCTCACGAGCTTCGCTCATGGCTCCCGGGTAGAACGATGCGATCTGCGCCATGTCCTGGTCGGTTGTGCACACGAAGCGTGCGGTGTGTGCCGTGGTCGACACTCGCACGCCGCCGCAGTCGACACCGTTGGCTTCGAGCCAGGAACGGTATTCGGCGAAGTCCGGACCGACGGCGCCGACCAGCAGTGGTGATCCACCGAGCACACCGAGCGCGTACGCGATGTTTCCTCCGACACCGCCCTTCCTGATGACGAGATCGTCGACGAGAAAGCTCAGCGAGATGTTGGACAGCTGATCCGCAACCAACTGTTCGGCGAACTTGCCCGGGAAACGCATCAGGTGATCGGTAGCTATGGATCCCGATACCGCGAGAGTCACGTACTTCGGCCTTTCGGTGGTGGTCGGCGCCGACAATGCTCGGCGCCGAATGGAACTACGTTAGGTCACGTACCGCCAGGTTACTCGGCGGTACCAGCCGCTGAGGGGCGAACGCTCTCAGGGCGCACACACACTTCTGACCGGTATCCGCAGTGCGGGTACCGGTCAGAAAGTCGCTGAGATAATGCTCAGTTGAACGAATCGCCACAGGCACACGAGCCCGTAGCGTTCGGATTGTCGATGGTGAACCCCTGCTTTTCGATGGTGTCCACGAAATCGATGGATGCACCTTCGACGTACGGAGCGCTCATGCGATCGACCGCGAGCGTGACTCCGTCGAAGTCCACTGCGAGGTCGCCGTCGAGGCTGCGGTCGTCGAAGAAGAGCTGATAACGCAAGCCTGCACAGCCGCCAGGCTGAACAGCAATACGCAGCGCGAGGTCATCGCGGCCTTCTTGATCCAGCAACGCCTTGGCCTTCGACGACGCAGCTTCTGTCATCGTGACCTTGTGCGTGATGGTCTCGTTCGAGACGGTCATGGGCTCTCCCTGTCAGTCGTACCAAACCCGTGAACGTCTCAACCGTACTCCCGATGTGGTTATTCCTCACGTTCCGGCGGTGGAAGATCCGTTACCGCGGCGCGAACTCCGTGGCGGCCAGTCGCGCGAGAAGTTCGAGCTGGTTCGCGGCATCGGACATCGACTTCTCGACCGAGCCCGCAAATTCCGTGACCGAGTAGGCGTGCGAGATCCCGGCGGAGGACAACTCCTGTCGGCCGAGCAGCACCTGCCCGGCAAGGACGATCGTGTCGACTCCGGATTCGCCTCCTGCCGCGGCAAGCCTCGTCACCAACTTGCCTCGGAGGGATTGAGAGTCGAACTTTCCTTCCCCGGTCACCACCAGATGCACGGACTCGATCATTGTTTGCTGCTCGGTCACGTCGGCGACCACGGCCGCTCCCGATTCACGGCGCCCGCCGAGCGCGAACAGAGCGGCGCCGATTCCGCCTGCCGCGCCCGCACCTGCCAATTCCGCTACCTCACGCTCGGCCTGAAGCGCGAGTACAGCCGCCCAGTCCACGTTCAGGTCTTCGAGCGTCTCGACCATGTCGGCGTCGGCGCCCTTCTGCGGACCGAAAACCCGCGCCGCCCCCAGATCGCCGAGCAGAGGATTCTCGACGTCGGTCGCCGCGACCAGATCGATACCGCGCAGACGCTCCGCTGCCGCGGACAGACCCCCGAGAGCCCGGACCATGCCGCGGCCACCGTCCGTGCAGCTGCTACCCCCGAGACCTACGTACACGGTGTCCACACCATCTTCGGCGAGGGCGGCCGCAATGAGCTGCCCCACCCCGAAGCTCGATGATTTCAGAGCGCTGTGGAGTGTGGGAGGTCCGCCGAGAAGCGCGAGACCGCAGGCGGATGCGGCCTCGATATAGGCAGTCGAGCCGTCGAGCAGCCACGCCGCGGCGACCGTACGACCCACAGGGCCGTCGACCTCCGCGTGCATCACGCTTCCCAGCCGCGTCGCGAGTACGTCGACGAATCCCGGGCCTCCGTCGGATTGGGGCGCCTGAAGGACTTCGTCGTCCGGCCGGCCGGCAAGCCAACCGCGACCGATCGCCGCGGCCGCCTCGGTCGCTGTCAACGTATCCCCGAACGAATCGGGAGCAACCATCACTCGCATCGTGTGAAGTCTAGGGCCGCGTTCTGCGCACGGCACGCCGAGCGCGAGGACCCGGGCAGCCCCTTCGACGTGGCCGGTGTTCAACTATCGGCCGCCATCCCATAGCCTGAGAGGGTGAAGTTGCTACGCCGCGGAAACTCTGACAATTCGGACGGAGACGATTCGAAGTCCGTCGAGTCTCCTGCACCCATCGAGAGCCCGCCGATCGAGTCCGTCGGCAAGGGCCGCCCCACGCCGAAACGGCGTGAGGCAGAATCGCGGCGCCGTGGCCCGGTTGCTCCGCCGCCGATGACCGGCAAGGAAGCACGCGAGCGGCGCAAAGCCAACCGCGGCTCCAAGGACGACCGCAAGCAGGCCTCCGCCGAACGTCGTGCTGCCTCGTCGGAACGCCGCGAACGGATGCTCGCAGGCGAGGACAAATACCTCCTCCCCCGCGACAAGGGTCCGGTGCGCGCGTTCGCCCGTGATCTCGTCGATGCTCGCCGCAACCTCGTCGGTCTCTTCATGCCGTTGGCATTGCTGCTGATCTTCGCGTTGTTCCTCAGTCCGGCCGTGCAGGCGTTCGTGACACTTGCCATGTTCGTCATGATGCTGTTCATGGTCATCGAGGGCGTCTACATCGGACGCCAGATCAACAACCGAGTCCGCGAGCGATTCCCCGACACACCGGATGGCGGCTTCAAACTGGGCTGGTACGCCTTCGTGCGCGCGTCGCAGCTGCGCAAGATGCGTGCACCCAAGCCACAGGTGGCACGCGGCGCGGCTGCCTGAGTCGGGCCCGAAATCCGTGACCCTGCCGCTGCGCACCCTCGTTCTCGGGGGTGCACGGTCAGGCAAGTCCAGCCATGCCGAAGCACTCGTCGGCATGGCTGGTTCTGTCAGATACGTGGCGACAGGTCGCCGTGACCCGGCCGACGCCGACTGGGACGCTCGCATCGACGATCACCGTCGTCGTCGCCCAACGGAATGGACGACGGTCGAGAGCTCGGCCGACCTATCGCACACCATCCTCCGCGGCGACGGCGTCACGATCGTCGACGATCTCGGGACCTGGCTGACGGGCGTGCTCGACGATCTGGCCGCCTGGGACGCCCCCCGCGGTACGGTGGCCCCGGTGGTCGACGAACTCGTCGACGCGGTTCGGCGGTGCGATCACCGCCTCGTGATGGTCAGTCCCGAAGTGGGACTGAGCATCGTTCCCGAAACCAGATCCGGACGACTGTTCCGTGACGAGCTCGGAGTTCTCAACGGACGACTTGCTGCGGTGTGCGACGACGTGGTGCTCGTCGTCGCAGGTTTACCGGTGACACTCAAGAGCGTCGCCGCATCGATGAACTCCCAAGACTTCACGCCGTGAAAGGTCATGCAGTGACAGAGATTTCCGAGCCGACCGAGATTCCCGCGTCCCTGCACCCGGTAGCGCCGCCCTCGGCCGACGCACGCGTTCAGGCGTCGGAACGCCAGCGGACCCTCACCAAACCTGCCGGTAGTCTCGGCACCCTCGAAGGCATCGGCGAATGGATCGCAGCATGCCAGGATCGCTGCCCTCCTGCACCGCTGAAACGGCCACGGGTTGTCGTATTCGCCGGTGATCACGGCGTTGCAGCACATGGGGTGTCGGCGTATCCGAGCGAGGTCACCGGCCAGATGGTCGCCAACTTCCTCGCCGGAGGGGCCGCGGTGAACGCATTGGCGCACACCGCCGGCGCCTCGGTTCGAGTGGTCGACATCGCGGTGGCCGCCGACACCGATCCGTCCATCAGTACGCACAAGATCAGGAAGTCGAGCGGATCCATCGACCGTGAGGACGCCTTGACCGAGGACGAAGTTCTCGCAGCAATCGGTGCAGGCGCAGCAATCGCCGACGAAGAAGTGGACGCGGGCGCCGACCTGCTGATCGCCGGCGACATGGGCATCGGAAACACCACTCCGGCAACGGCATTGATCGCCGCGCTGACCGACACCGAACCGGTGGCCGCAGTCGGCCGCGGTACCGGCGTCGACGACGCCGGCTGGAGCCGCAAGACAGCGGCGATTCGCGATGCCATGCGGCGCGCCCGTCCGGTGGTGAAGGATCCGGTTGCGCTGCTTCGTGTCGCCGGCGGCGCGGATCTGGCAGCGATGGCCGGATTTCTCGCGCAGGCCGCACACCGTAGAACTCCGGTCATCCTGGACGGACTGGTGGTCACTGCTGCCGCACTCGTCGCCGAGGAGTCTGCTCGCGGAGCCCGCGAATGGTGGATCGCCGGGCACCGCTCCACCGAACCCGCACACTCGATTGCGTTGCGCCATCTGAGAATCGAGCCTCTCCTCGAACTCGATATGCGCCTCGGCGAAGGCTCGGGCGCGCTCGCCGCATTGCCACTGGTCCACGCTGCGATTGCAACGCTGACGAACATGTCGACGTTCTCGGATGCAGGCGTCAGCACCGAGACCGCCGAGCATTGACCATGCTGGTCGGTCCCCGGCTCGCGTTGTCGTGGCTGACCGTCGTGCCGGTGCGGGGGCCACAGGACATCGGTCGCCCCGAGGCGGGCCGAGCGATCGCCGCCACTCCCCTTGTCGGCGTCTTCCTCGGCGCCGTATCGGTGTTCGTGCTGTGGTGTTCGACGGCTCTGTCGCTCAGCGGGATGCTCGCCGGGTTTCTCGCCGTCGGAACTCTGGCGCTTCTGACACGCGGCATGCACATCGACGGCCTCGCGGACACGGCGGACGGACTCGGTTGCTACGGCCCACCCGAGCGTGCACGTGAAGTGATGCTGTCCGGTAGCGCCGGTCCGTTCGGTGTCGCCGCCATCGCACTCGTACTCGCCATCCAGGCAACAGGTTTCGGCGCATTGGCCGAGAACGGATCCTGGGCCGCGATTGTGCTTGCCGTCGCCGCCGGACGCGTAGCCGTGGTTCTCGCGTGCCGCCGTGGCGTGTCGGCGGCAACCGAGCGCGGGTTCGGCGCACTCGTCGCGGGGACGCAGGCTCTGTGGGTCGTCGCAGTCTGGTTGGTGTGCGCAGTCGCCGCGTCGATCCTCGCGGTACACGATCGATGGTGGCAGGGGCCGATCGTGATGGCCGTCGCCCTCGCCGGCGGAGCACTCTTCGTACACCACTGCTGCCGCCGATTCGGCGGGATCAGTGGTGACGTCTTGGGAGCGGTGGTGGAAACGACCACCTCGGTCGTCGTAGTCGGTTTCCTACTCGGTCGTTGACTTTCAGCCGCCGACGAATCGGAAGAGAGCGCAGCCGATCAGCCGAGCGTGGTCATCCAACCATGGGTGTCGGCGAAAGTACCGCGCTGAATCCCGGTCAACGTGTCGCGCAGCGCCAGGGTGATCTCACCCGGTTCGCCGTCGGCGATGGTGAACTCACCGTCGGCGGACTTCACGCTGCCCACCGGGGTGATCACCGCCGCGGTTCCGCAGGCGAACACCTCGGTGATCTCGCCCGACTCGGCCTTCTTCTGCCATTCGTCGGTGGAGATACGACGTTCTTCGACCGGGATACCGGAATCGGTCGCCAACGCCAGCAATGAATCCCGCGTGATTCCTGGTAGGAGCGACCCCGACAACGACGGCGTCACCAAGCGTGCGTCCGAGCCGGAACCGAAGACGAAGAACAGGTTCATTCCGCCCATCTCCTCGACATAGCGGCGCTCGATGCCATCGAGCCACACCACCTGATCGCAACCTTGGTCGCTCGCCTGAGCTTGGGCGAGAAGCGATGCCGCGTAGTTGCCGGCGAACTTCGCCGCGCCGGTTCCGCCCGGGGCTGCGCGCACGTACTCGGTCGAGAGCCACACGCTGACAGGCTTCACACCACGAGGAAAGTAGGCACCCGCAGGCGAGGCAATGAGCATGTAACGGTAGGCATTAGCCGGCCGGACCCCGAGACCGGCCTCGGTGGAGAACATGAAGGGACGCAGATACAGTGCGTCCTCGCCTCCGGCTTCCGGGACCCAGTGATGGTCGACGGCGAGCAACTGTTCGATCGAGGACACGAACAATTCGGACGGTAGCTCGGGCATCGCCAATCGTCGTGCGGACGTCTGAAAACGCTCGGCGTTGGAGCTCACCCGGAACGACGCGAACTCTCCGTTGGGTTGGCGGTAGACCTTGAGGCCTTCGAAGATCGCCTGACCGTAGTGAAGGACCATCGCAGCCGGGTCGAGTTCGATGGGCGCGTACGGGGTGACCGTCGCGTCGTACCACCCTTTGTCGGAGGTGTAGTCGATGATCGCCATGTGATCGGTGAAGAACTTCCCGAAGCCCGGCGCGGCCAGTACCGCCTCCCTTGCCTCCGTCGGTGCCGGAGACGGATGCTGCACACGGGTGAATTCGGGAACGCCAGTCATGAAGAGAATCTTATCCAACGCCGGTAACGCTGCTCACTTGGTGTTCACCGAGACGAACGGAGGAGCTACGATCTCGCATTTCAGTGCACGTCCGCGGACGTCGACCTCCACCGCGTCACCTGGGGCGACCCCGGAAGAAGCATCGACGAGCGCGAGCGCGATCCCGATTCCGAGCGACGGAGAAAAGGTCCCGGACGTCGTGGTTCCGATGGATACGCCGTCGCGCTGCACCGCCAGTCCCTGACGCAGAACTCCACGATCGAGTGCCTTCACGCCGCGAAGCACTCGCGCAGGCCCAGCCTCCTTTTCGGCTGCCAGGGCCTCCCGGCCCCAGAAACCGTCTTTCTTCCAGCCGATCGCCCAGCCACAGCGAGCCTGCAACGGGGAGATGTCGAGCGAGAGCTCGTGGCCGTGCAGTGGGTAACCCATCTCGGTGCGCAGCGTGTCACGAGCACCCAACCCGGCCACCTGCCCGCCCGCGCCGCGAACCAGCTCGACGAGCGCACGAAACAGAGGTTCGGCGTCGGCCCAGGCCGGGATCAACTCGTAGCCGTGTTCACCGGTGTATCCGGTGCGGCACACGCGAACGGCGACGCCGTTCCAGGTCGCGTCCTGAAATGCCATGTACTCCATGTCGACGGGCAGGCCGAGGGCCTGCACCACCGCCCTCGAACCCGGGCCCTGCACTGCGAGTACACCGAATTCACGATGCTGATCGACGACGGTCACGCCCGCGGGCGCCTTCGCCGCCAAGGCCGCCACGACGTCGGCGGTGTTGGCGGCGTTCGGCACGAGAAATACCTCGTCCTCGGACACGTAGTAGGCGATCAGGTCGTCCACGACTCCGCCGGATTCAGTGCAACACAGCGTGTATTGCGCTTTGCCGGGACCGATGCGGCCGAGATCGTTGGTGAAGGCAGAGTTCACGAATTCCGCAGCACCGTCGCCACTGACGAGTGCCTTGCCCAGGTGGCTGACGTCGAACACCCCGACCGTTTCGCGGACGGCCTTGTGCTCGGCGACGACCCCCGCGTAGGACACCGGCATTTCCCAGCCACCGAACGGAGCGAAGGTCGCCCCCAGCTCGACATGGAGGTTGTGGACGGGCCCGCGAACAAGTTCGTCTTCACTCATGGGCGTCAACGCTAGCGGACCGCAGGCACCTGGTGCCGGTGTCACTACGATCGGATACGACCGACACAATCGATCCAACCTGTAGGAGCTGCCCCGTGCCTTCGACTTCCCCCCGCACCCTCGGACCGGAGCTGGTGCTGGCCGGCCGCATCGGCAAGAACGTCGATGTCCTCGTCGTGGCGTTGAGCACCAGCGAGGACGGGCTCGAACTCGTCGTCACCGACGACATCCCCGATGCGGTCGCCTCGGAACTCCTCGACGCATTCGAGGCCGTCGGTGCTACCGGCAAAGCCGACGAGCTGACGCGGATCCCGGCCCCGGCTGCCGTGGCTGTCGCCAGCGTCGTGGCCGTCGGTCTCGGCAAGTCCGCCGACATCGACACCGAGCGGATCAGGCGATCCGCGGGCACTGCCGCACGTTCGTTGTCGGGAACGGCAACTGCCGCAACGACTTTGTCTGCTCTCGATCTCGGCGCAGCCGCCGAAGGTTTCTTCCTCGGCGCATACACGTTCACCGAGTTCAAGTCAGCGCTTTCGGCGCCGGGTCCCGACGCCGGACCCCTCGGCCGCGTGGAACTGCTGGTGTCGAATGTGCGTGCCCGCGAGCCGAAAGCCGAACTGGCACGATCCATCGCCGTCGCGGAATCGGTCGCCATCGCACGCGATTTCGTCAACACTCCCCCGAGCCATCTGTACCCCGAGGAGTTCGCGGCGCGCGCGAAGGAACTCGGAACCGCTGCTGGTCTGAGCGTGCAGATTCTCGACGACAAGGCTCTGGAGAAGGGCGGCTACGGCGGAATTCACGGTGTCGGCAAAGGATCCTCACGGCTGCCACGCCTGGTGCGGCTGACGCATTCCGGCGGCAAGCGCAAATCGAAGAAGGTTGCGCTCGTCGGTAAAGGCATCACCTTCGACACCGGCGGCATCTCGATCAAGCCTGCCGCGGGTATGGAGAACATGACATCGGACATGGCAGGCGCGGCCGCGGTCATCGCGACGGTGATCCTGGCGGCCAAGGTCGGCCTGCCACTCGACGTCGTCGCAACGGTTCCGATGGCCGAGAACATGCCGTCGGGAACGGCGCAACGCCCGGGCGACGTGCTGACCCAGTACGGCGGAATCACCGTCGAAGTCATCAACACCGACGCCGAAGGCCGACTGGTACTCGCAGACGCCATGGTTCGGGCGTGCGAGGACGATCCCGACTACCTCATCGACACCGCGACGCTGACGGGCGCACAAGTTGTCGCGCTGGGCAACCGGACGCCAGGAGTGATGGGCACGGACGAGTTCCGTGACCGGGTAGCGCAGATCTCACAGTCCGTCGGCGAGGGTGGTTGGGCCATGCCGCTTCCCGGCGAGATTCGCCGCGAACTCGACTCCAAGGTCGCCGATCTGGCGAACGTCACCAACGGACGCGCAGGAGGCATGCTCGCCGCCGCACTGTTCCTGAAGGAGTTCGTCGCCGAGGGCGTCGAGTGGGCACACATCGACGTCGCCGGTCCCGCCTACAACACCGGCGGCCCGTTCGGCTACATCGGCAAGGGCGGAACCGGGGTGCCGGTGCGCACGATGTTCGCCGTTCTCGAGGACATCGTAGAAAACGGCTAGAGCCGCACACGGGTCGAGCCGCTTCAGTTCCTCGCATACGCACGTGCGTATGCGAGGAACGGGCGAAGTTTCTCGACTCGCGAGCTACATACCTTCTGCTCGACGCCGCAGTATCTTCTGCCGAGCGTCGTAGTCCCGCATCCGCTGGGGATAGCGCGTCTTGCGTACGTCGTAGACAGGAATCTTCAGATCCGGCCCCAGCTTGCGGAGACTTCGCTCGTCGACGGCGCGTCTGGTCCACTCGCCGTCGTTGGCGACGAGAACCACCGTGACAGGGGTCACTGTGGTTTTGGGTTCGACGTACGCCTCGACACCGATGCGCGCCACGGTCCAATCGGCCAGGTACTGCGCCGTCGAACCTTCCTTGGCGCCTCTACCTTTGCCGCTGCGTCGCGCGAAGCGATCGAACAAGCCCACTGCTTGACTCCTGTCGTCGGTGCGTGTCACTGACGTCGTGCTAGCCCGTTCCGGCGTTACTCACCAGTTTGCCAGCACCACAGCAACCCTCGGGGAACGCAGCGAGTCCGGAGATGGAAGGATGAAGGTAGAGGGTTCAACTCTCTCGTTGTCGAGAAAGATTGCCGATCGCCGAAGAAAGGGCGCCTACGTGTCTGCTGTGATGAACCGTGGATCGTGGATCGCCGTTTCGACAAGCGACGCCGGGACGCCTGTACCGCGGACGTCCATCGCGCCGATGGTCGCAATTAACGCAAGTATCGTCCGCGAACCTTGCAACGCCAGCACAATGGTCAACACCAACACAATGGTCTTCGACCACAAGTCGTAAGAACTGAATTTACCCGCACACAACTGTCGAGGAGTCAACAGACATGGCCTTCTCCGTCCAGATGCCAGCTCTTGGTGAGAGCGTCACCGAGGGAACTGTCACGAGGTGGCTCAAACAGGAGGGCGACACCGTCGAGGTCGACGAACCGTTGCTCGAAGTATCGACCGACAAGGTCGACACCGAAATCCCGTCCCCTGTTGCTGGCGTTCTGACGAAGATCGTGGCCCAGGAAGACGACACAGTCGACATCGGCGGCGAGCTCGCTCAGATCGGTGAAGCAGGCGAAGAGTCTGCGCCCGCAGCGGAGCCCGAACCCGCTTCCGAGCCCGAGCCGGCTGCCGAGGAACCGACGCCCGCAGCAGAGCCCGAGCCACAGGCAGAGGAAGAGACTCCGGCGGCTGCCCCCGCCGCCAAGTCCGATTCCAGCGGATCGGGAACTCCGGTCAAGATGCCCGAGCTCGGAGAATCCGTCACCGAGGGAACCGTCACCCGCTGGCTCAAGGCCGTAGGCGACGAGGTCGCTGTCGACGAGCCGCTGCTCGAGGTCTCGACCGACAAGGTCGACACCGAGATTCCGTCTCCTGTCGCCGGAGTCCTTCTCGAGATCAGTGCCGAGGAAGACGACACCGTCGAGATTGGTGGCCAGCTGGCCGTCATCGGCTCGGGTGCACCGGCAGAGAAGGCGCCCGAGCCCGAGAAGCCCGCACCGGCACCCGAGCCGGAAGCTCCGAAGGCCGAAGCTCCGAAGGCCGAAGCGCCCAAGCAGGAGGCCCCGAAGGCCGAAGCTCCGAAGGCCGAAGCGCCCAAGGAAGCCCCCAAGCAAGAAGCCCCCAAGCAAGAAGCCTCGAAGGCACCGTCGGGGGACTCGACCCCCTACGTCACTCCGCTGGTTCGGAAGCTCGCTGCCGACAACGACGTCGACCTGTCGACGGTCAAGGGCACGGGAGTCGGTGGACGCGTCCGCAAGCAGGATGTGCTCGCCGCCGCCGAAGCCAAGAAGGCTCCGGCCGAGGCGCCCGCCGCTGCTGCTGCTTCCGCACCTGCGTCGGCACCTGCCGCTCCGGCCACCGCCGGGGTACGACCGGAGCTGGCACACCTGCGCGGGACCACGCAGAAGATCAACCGAATTCGCCAGATCACGGCCAAGAAGACCCGCGAATCGCTGCAGACCACCGCGCAGCTCACGCAGACCTTCGAGGTCGACGTCACCACGATCGCGGCTCTGCGCACCAAGGCCAAGTCGACGTTCCAGAAGAACGAAGGCGTCAACCTGACCTACCTGCCGTTCTTCGCGAAGGCAGTGGTCGAGGCGCTCAAGGCGCATCCGAACGTCAACGCCAGCATCGACGAGGACAAGAAAGAGATCACGTACCACGCCGATGTGCACCTCGGCATCGCTGTGGACACCGATCAGGGTCTCCTCTCCCCCGTCATCCACAATGCGGGAGATCTGTCCCTCGCAGGGTTGGCTCGCGCCATCGCCGACATCGCCAACCGTGCGCGCACGGGCGGGCTGAAGCCGGACGAGCTCTCGGGTGGCACGTTCACCATCACCAACATCGGCAGCCAGGGCGCCTTGTTCGACACCCCGATCCTGGTTCCGCCGCAAGCGGCGATGCTGGGAACGGGCGCGATCGTCAAGCGTCCGGTCGTGCTCAAGGACAGCGACGGCAACGAGTCCATCGGTGTTCGGTCGATGGTCTACCTGCCACTGACCTACGACCACCGTTTGGTCGACGGTGCCGATGCAGGTCGATTCCTCACCACGATCAAGCAGCGTCTGGAAGTTGCGTCGTTCCAGGCAGATCTGGGTATCTAGCCATAACCGGACTCGTGCATCTCTGTACCCTTGGGTTGCAGATACATGTGCGACCCGGGCCCTGAAGACAAACGGGGAGTAGAACCACAGTCGGGGCACCATCCGCAATGCGGGTGGTGCCCCGAACCTGTCGAGGAGGCTGTCGAATTCATGCGTGTTGTCATTGCAGGTTCTTCGGGTTTGATTGGCACCGCGCTCGTCGCGTCCCTACGAGGGAGAGGCCACGAGGTGGTCAGGTTGGTCCGTCGCGCGCCGGCGGGCCCGGACGAATTTCGGTGGGATCCGCCCACCGGTGAGGTGAGCGACCGCGCATTGCGTGATGCCGGTGCCGTCGTCAACCTGTGCGGCGTCGGAATCGGAGACAAACGGTGGTCGGGGGCATACAAGCAGGAAGTGCGCGACAGTCGAATCACTCCGACCGAAGTGCTGGCGCACGCGTGCGCCGACGCAGGCGTACCGACGCTGGTCAATGCAAGCGGTATCAACTATTACGGTGACACCGGCGACCGAGTGGTGGACGAATCGGGTGCCGTCGGATCAGGCTTTCTCGCCGAGGTGTGCCGGGACTGGGAGGGTGCCACAGCGGCGGCGACCGAGGCAGGCGTGCGTACGATCCTCCTCCGCAGTGGCGTCGTACTCTCACGCCGTGGCGGAATGATGGACAAGTTGCGTCCGCTGTACCTCTTCGCACTCGGCGGAAGGCTCGGCAGCGGCCGTCAGTACTTTCCGTGGATCTCCATCGACGACGAGATCGCGGCGATCGTGCACGGAATCGAGAACGACGCGGTGTCGGGCCCCGTCAACATGGTCGGGCCTGCTCCGGTGACCAACGCACAGTTCAACAGCGCGCTGTCCCGCGCCATCAAGAGGCCGGCGCCCTGGGTAGTTCCCGGGTTCGCACTGCGGATCGTCATCGGAGAGTTTGCCGAGGAGGCCATTCTGACCGGACCGAGAGCAATCCCGAAGGT
The DNA here is from genome assembly GCF_023264675.1 of Rhodococcus sp. (in: high G+C Gram-positive bacteria). Classification (GTDB taxonomy): domain Bacteria; phylum Actinomycetota; class Actinomycetes; order Mycobacteriales; family Mycobacteriaceae; genus Rhodococcoides. Next base: position 34,378 of record NZ_JAHFVG010000012.1, on the reverse strand, counting down.
GCTGGAAGACACCGGGTTCACATTCGAGCACAACACTGTCGGCGAAGCACTGCGGATGGCGGTCGGTCACTGACGTGTCGGTGATCGGCGACGGCGTAACGTCGACAGCTATGACCAACCCTGGGATCTCCGCGCGGGAGAGTTCGGATCCGATCGACGTCCGCGAACTCGGTGAGATCGACTATCTCGATGCCTGGGAACGCCAGCGCGGCCTGGCCGAGATGCGCGCCGACGGTGCGGGCAGCGACACCTTGCTGTTACTGGAGCATCCCTCGGTGTACACCGCTGGGCGCCGCACGTCGCCGGAGGATCGTCCCAAGGACGGAACGCCGGTGATCGAGGTCGATCGCGGCGGCAAGATCACGTGGCACGGTCCGGGTCAACTGGTGGGCTACCCCATCGTCAAACTGGCGCAGCCGATCGATGTCGTCAAATACGTGCGGCGTGTCGAGGAGGCATTGATCTCGGTGTGCACCGATCTCGGGATCGCGTGCGGACGCATCGACGGCCGATCCGGGGTATGGCTGGCGTCGGAGATGCGAGACGGGACCATGCTGCCCGAACGCAAGATCGCGGCGATCGGCGTCAGGGTGCAGCGGGGCGTTGCACTGCACGGCTTTTCGCTCAACTGCAATTCGTCGACATCCGGATTCGACGCGATCGTGCCGTGCGGTATCGCCGACGCGGGTGTGACATCACTGTCCACCGAATTGGGTCGCGACATCACGGTCGCGTCGGTGATCCCGGCCGTGACCACCGCGATCCTGGACGCGCTCGACGGAATCATCGAGGTCACCGACCATCCGGTCGCTCGAGTAGTGCTGCAGCCGACAGTAAGTAACCCGCAGTTCACCACGACAAGATTCGGCGCGTAGCATCGGGGGCGTGACTGTGGCCCCAGAAGGACGCAAATTGCTCCGCCTCGAGATCCGAAATGCGGAGACCCCGATCGAACGCAAGCCGAATTGGATCAAGACCAAGGCGAAGATGGGTCCGGAGTACACCGAACTCAAAGGCCTGGTCAAACGAGAAGGCTTGCACACGGTCTGCGAGGAAGCCGGCTGCCCCAACATCTACGAATGCTGGGAAGACCGCGAGGCAACGTTCCTCATCGGCGGCGAGCAGTGCACACGCCGATGCGATTTCTGCCAGATCGACACCGGAAAGCCGGACGATCTCGATCGCGACGAGCCGCGACGTGTGGCGGAGAGCGTCCAGGCAATGGGCCTGCGTTACTCCACCATCACCGGTGTCGCTCGTGACGACCTCCCCGACGGCGGTGCCTGGTTGTACGCGGAGACCGTTCGCTACATCAAGAGGCTGAACCCGAACACCGGCGTCGAGCTCTTGATCCCCGACTTCAATGCGAGGCCGGATCAGCTTGCCGAGGTGTTCTCCTCTCGCCCGGAGGTGCTCGCCCACAACGTCGAGACCGTGCCCCGTATCTTCAAGCGAATCCGGCCTGCGTTCCGCTACCAGCGTTCGATGGACGTCATCACCGCTGCGCGCGACGACGGCCTCGTCACCAAGTCCAATCTGATTCTCGGTATGGGAGAGACACCCGAAGAGGTTCAGGAAGCGATAAGGGATCTGCACGAGGCCGGCTGCGACATCCTGACGATCACGCAGTACCTGCGGCCTTCACCGCGCCACCATCCGGTCGAGCGCTGGGTGAAGCCACAGGAGTTCGTGGACCACTCCGAATACGCCACGTCGATCGGTTTTGCCGGCGTCCTCGGCGGACCGCTGGTGCGCTCGTCGTACCGTGCAGGCAGGCTCTACGCCCAGGCGATGGAGCACCATGGCCGCACGCTTCCCGAGTCGATGGCCCACCTCACCGAGGGCGGCGAAGCCTCGCAGGAGGCCAGTTCGCTGATGGCTCGGCTCGCAGCACGCTGATCCAGATGCAGCGCGGTGCAGAAGGACACCGGTACGGGACGTATCCTGTGAGGCATGGCGAACGGCAGTAAAGCGGGCAAGGCAGGAAAGCCCAGCAAAGAGGCAAAGGCGGCAGCGAAGGCTGCTCGCAAGCAGGCATCCAAGGAACGTCGCAGCCAGCTGTGGCAGGCGTTCCAGATGCAGCGGAAAGAAGACAAGCTGCTTCTGCCGCTGATGATCGGCGCGATCGTCGGTATCGCCATTGTGGCGTTCCTCATCGGCCTGATCTTCGATTTCGAATGGTTCCTGTTGCCGTTCGGTGTGGTGGTCGGCGTGCTGGTGGCGTTCATCATCTTCGGCCGTCGCGTTCAGAAGTCGGTGTACAAGAAAGCCGACGGGCAGGCCGGCGCAGCTGCCTGGGCGTTGGACAACCTTCGCGGCTCGTGGCGCGTCACCAATGCGATCGCGGGTACGACGCAGCTCGATGCCGTCCACCGGGTCATCGGAAAGCCCGGCGTGATCCTCGTCGCCGAGGGTGCACCGCAGCGTGTCAAGTCGCTGCTGGCCCAGGAGAAGAAGAAGACGGCACGCCTCGTCGGCGACACCCCGATCTACGACGTCGTCATCGGCAACGGCGAGAACCAGATCCCGCTGTCGGGTCTGCAGAAGTACCTGACCAAGCTTCCGAACAACATCGACACCAAGCGCATGGACACCATCGAATCGCGTCTGGCTGCCCTCGGAACCAAGAGCGGTCCCGCGATGCCGAAGGGTCCGATTCCGGGCGGAGCCAAGATGAAGGGCGTTCAGCGCACGATCAAGCGCCGCTGACCTTCGCAAGTAGAAACTTTCACGGCCATGTTGCTTCGGCGCCGACGATCGGTCAGCGCCCGAGCAGCATGGCCGTTCCTGTTGCGCGGTCGTGCATCCCGCGTCCATCGTGGTCGCTGATGATGGCGGGAAAGACGAAGAGAATGAAGAACGTGCGTACGAGTGCCCTGACGAATCCGACGCGCGCCGCCGTATCGACACGCGCTACCTGAATTCCGGCAACGAGTTGTCCCGGTGTGAACGAGAAGATGCTGACGGCGGCGACACCAACGACGAACCAGACGAGCAGTGTGATGGTGGACATGGACTGCTCGAGCGAGAAGACGTTGATGATCAGCGCCGCGATACCCATCGACATCAGCCAGTCGACCACCAGAGCTGCCATGCGTCGACCCAGTCCCGCTACTGCCCCCGGACCACTGGCCGGGAGGCCGAGCCACTCTCCGGGGTAGCTCTGTTCGGTTCCGTCGTCGGGGCGAGCCGCGTTGGGTCCGGACAACCAGGAGCCTGTCATTCGTGCCATGCCTACAAGAATAAGCGTCCGGGCATGATGGCCCGACCGAGCGCCACCGTAAGGTGTGGGGCAGAGCACGACGCTTTGTCGTTCTTCCCGATCGAGAGGGTCGTCGCTCGTTGAAGATGCGTGCACGGATCCCGACGTGTAACACGGGCGAAACACCGTCTTGACCGGCGGGCAACACCAGGTCCATAACGTGCAGGTCGACGAACTCAACAAAGGAGCAACAGCGTGGCGTTCACCACGGCCGAAGAGGTCATCAAGTTCATCGCCGACGAAAATATCGAGTACGTGGATATCCGGTTCACGGATCTCCCCGGTATTCAGCAGCACTTTTCGATCCCGGCCTCTGCGTTCACGCAGGATGTCTTCGAAGACGGCCTCGCATTCGACGGCTCGTCCGTCCGCGGCTTCCAGTCCATTCACGAGTCGGACATGATGCTGCTCCCCGACGTGACGACCGCTCAGGTCGACCCGTTCCGCGCCGCGAAGACCCTCAACGTCAACTTCTTCGTCCACGATCCGTTCACGCGTGAGTCGTACAGCCGCGATCCCCGCAACGTCGCGCGCAAGGCCGAGGAGTACTTGGTGTCCACCGGCATCGCCGACACCGCGTTCTTCGGTGCCGAGGCCGAGTTCTACATCTTCGACTCGGTTCGCTACGACTCGGGCATCAACGGCGCGTTCTACGAACTCGACTCCATCTCGGGTTCCTGGAACACCGGCGTCGAGGCCAATGCCGACGGCAGCCCCAACCTGGGCTACAAGGTGCGTGCCAAGGGTGGCTACTTCCCCGTCGCACCGTACGACCACTACGTCGACCTTCGTGACGAGATCTCCACGAACCTGCAGAACGCAGGTTTCGAGCTCGAGCGTGGTCACCACGAGGTCGGCACCGGCGGCCAGCAGGAGATCAACTACAAGTTCAACACGCTTCTTGCTGCTGCCGACGATCTGCAGCTGTTCAAGTACATCGTGAAGAACACGGCATGGAAGCACGGCAAGTCCGCCACCTTCATGCCGAAGCCGCTCTTCGGTGACAACGGCTCGGGCATGCACGTCCACCAGTCGCTGTGGAAGGACGGAAAGCCGCTCTTCCACGACGAGGCCGGATACGCCGGACTCTCGGACCTCGCTCGCCACTACATCGGCGGCATTCTGCACCACGCACCGTCGCTGTTGGCCTTCACCAACCCGACCATCAACTCGTACCACCGTTTGGTGCCGGGCTACGAAGCTCCCATCAACTTGGTCTACAGCCAGCGCAACCGCTCCGCTGCCGTGCGTATCCCGATCACGGGTAACAACCCGAAGGCCAAGCGCCTCGAGTTCCGCGCACCGGACAGCTCGGGCAACCCGTACCTGAACTTCGCCGCTCAGATGATGGCCGGCCTGGACGGAATCAAGAACAAGATCGAGCCGCAGGCACCTGTCGACAAGGACCTGTACGAGTTGCCGCCCGAGGAGGCCAAGAACATTCCTCAGGCACCGACGTCACTCGACGCGGTCATCGACCGCCTCGAGGCCGATCACGAGTACCTCACCGAGGGTGGCGTGTTCACGACCGACCTGATCGAGACCTGGATCTCGCTCAAGCGCGAGCAGGAAATCGCTCCGGTCAACCTGCGTCCGCACCCGTACGAGTTCCAGCTGTACTACGACGTGTGATCCACGTCTAGCGCGTAGAACGATCCGATACGCCCGTCCTGCCGTTCACGGCAGGGCGGGCGTATTTGTGTACAGGGGGTAACGAGTTTCCGAAATCAGGTTTACAACCGGTCTACTTCAGCCATTCTCGAACAGACGGAATGTCCGTATTCGGAAAATAAAACCGTTCACTCGGGAAGAGGGTGGGTTTACCTTCGATGGATACGCTCTGGAATTTCGTGTCGGCGCGACGACAACAGTTGCTGACCGACTCTTACCTTCACGTCTCGGCCGTCGTGCAATCGATCATCATCGCAACGATCGTCGCGATTCTGGTCGGCATCCTGGTGTATCGCTCCCCTGCCGGTTCGGCGATAGCCACGGCATTGGCGAGCACAATTCTGACAGTGCCGTCGTTCGCCCTCCTCGGCCTGCTGATCCCGATCCTCGGGCTCGGCGTAGCGCCGACCATCACCGCACTCGTCCTCTACGCCCTGCTTCCCATCATCAGGAACACCATCATCGGGCTTGCATCGGTCGATCCGGCCGTGACCGACGCCGCCAAAGGCGTGGGATTGAACCGATTGCGCATCCTCACCCGCATCGAAATGCCACTTGCCTGGCCGTCCATCCTTGCCGGGATGCGGGTCAGTACCCAGATGATCTTCGGCATCCTCGCCATCGCTGCGTACGCGAAGGGCCCCGGACTCGGCAACCTCATCTTCTCCGGTCTCTCTCGCGTCGGTAGCCCCAACGCGGTCCCTCAGGCCCTCGTCGGAACCGTTCTCATCGTCGTTCTCGCACTCATCGTCGACGGCATTCTCGTCCTCGTCGGTCGTCTCACAACCTCGAGGGGTCTTCGTGACTGAAACAACCAACAACCAACATGTGTCCGGGGTCGAGATCGTCCTCGACTCGGTCAGCAAGAGGTATCCCGGGCAGAAGGACGCAGCGGTCGACAACGTGTCCCTGACGGTTCCTGCCGGCGAGACCGTGGTGTTCGTCGGGCCGTCGGGCTGCGGTAAGACCACGACGATGCGCATGATCAATCGGCTGATCGAACCGTCGTCGGGCAGAATCACCATCGACGGCAAGGACGCGCTGTCCATCGATCCCGACGAGCTCAGGCGGGGAATCGGCTACTCGATTCAGCAGGCTGGGCTGTTCCCGCATCTGACGATCGCCAAGAACGTCGGTACAGTTCCCGGCCTGATCGGCTGGGACAAGAAGCGGATTGCGGACCGGACCGACGAGATGCTCGATCTCGTCGGCCTGGATCCCGATACTTACCGCGACCGGTACCCGCGGCAGTTGTCCGGCGGCCAGCAGCAGCGTGTCGGTGTGGCTCGCGCGCTCGCTGCCGATCCACCGGTTCTGCTGATGGACGAGCCGTTCGGTGCTGTCGACCCCATCACCCGCGGGCTCCTGCAGGACGAGTTGATGCGGCTTCAGTCCGAACTCGGCAAGACCATCGTCTTCGTCACCCACGACTTCAACGAAGCCGTGAAACTCGGTGATCGGATCGCGGTGCTGGGCAATCAGTCATCGATCATGCAGTACGACACCCCCGAGGCGATCCTCGCGAATCCGGCGAACGACACCGTGGCCGGATTCGTCGGCGCCGACGCCTCGCTGAAGCAGTTGACGCTCACGCGCATTCGGGACGTTCGGCTGCTGCAGTGCCCGACGGCGAAGGAAAGCGATCCGGTCGACGAGATCAGGACCAAGATCAACTCACGCAAGTGGCAATGGGGTCTGATTCTCGACGAGCGCAGCCGTCCACTTCGCTGGGTCTCCCCCGGGCATCTGGCGAACGCGTCGTCGCTTCGCGGTGTCGGCGTGCCGATCGGCGAACTCGTGTCCTACCAGTCCACCCTGCAGGACGGTTTGGAGGCTCTGCTCGCGGAGAGCACGGCGTCGACCGTGGTGACCGGCAAGCGGGGTGAGTACATCGGCCTGATCTCGATCGACACACTCGTCGGGCACCTGCAGGAGATGCGCGAAGCACACGAGCACGATCACGACGAGCAGGACGGGCCAGGCGCTTCCGGACAGGCGTCGGCATGACCACCACCGAATCGACCCACGATCCGGTGCCCGAGGCCCCGGACATGGAAGCAGCGCCCGACGCAGGGGCTTCCGAGCGAGGCGCCGCCAAGCGCGCCGAACGCATTCGGTTGCTGGTGCAGCCTGCCATCGTCGTCGTACTGGTTGCGGGCGTGCTGATCTGGGCCTTCAGTCGAGAACTGACCGCCACCCAACAGGGCAGCATCAGCATGTCCAACATTGCGACGCTGACCTGGCAGCACATTCTGCTCACGGCAGCCGTCGTCGTGATCGTGGTGATCATCGCGGTTCCGCTCGGGACTCTGCTGACGAGGCCCGGCTACACCAAACTTGCGCCGTTCTTCGTCGGCATCGCGAACATCGGTGCTGCGGCGCCTGCGATCGGGTTGCTGGTGCTGTTCTACCTCGCGACGCGGCAGACAGGTTTCTGGATCGGGGTGCTTCCCATCGCGTTCTATTCGCTGCTTCCCGTGCTGCGCAACACCATTCTCGGCTACCAGGAAGTCGACAAGACGTTGATCGACGCGGGCCGGGGCCAGGGGATGTCGGCCATGACCGTTCTGCGGAAGGTCGAATTCCCGATGGCGGTGCCCTACATCCTCGCCGGCCTGCGCACCTCGCTCGTTCTCGCGGTCGGAACCGCGACGCTGTGCTTCCTCGTCTCGGCGGGAGGTCTGGGGATTCTGATCGACACCGGGTACAAGTTGCGCGACAACGTGACCCTGATCGTCGGCGCAGTGCTGGCAGTCTCGCTCGCGCTGTTCATCGATTGGCTCGGCGCTCTGGCCGAGCAGTTCCTCGGGCCGAAGGGACTGCGATGAAGAACGTCACGAGAAAGATCGCCGCGCTCGCACTGTCGGGTGCGCTGTTGACCGCGTGCGGACTGGAATCCGGTGGAGCACTGCCACTGGCGGTCGGGCCGGCAAGCATTCAGCCGATTCCCGAACTCGACGGCGTCAAGATCACCGTCGGATCCAAGGACTTCACCGAGCAGATCACGCTGGGCTACATCATCGAATTCGCCTTGTCCGCTGCAGGCGCGGATGTTCGAGATCTGACCAACATCCAGGGATCGAACAGCACACGCGATGCTCAGCTCGAAGGTCAGATCGACATTACCTACGAATACACCGGCACCGGGTGGATCAACTACCTCGGCAACGAGACCCCGCTTCCCGATTCGACCGAACAATACGAAGCCGTCCGCGACGCGGATCTCGAAGCCAACGACATGGTGTGGATCGACCCGGCGCCGATGAACAACACCTACGCACTCGCCATGAACAAGCAGACGGCGGAGCAGACCGGCGTGAAGACGTTGTCGGACTACGCAAAGCTCGTCCAGAGCGATCCGTCGGCGGCAACGACGTGCGTCGAGACCGAGTTCAACGTCCGCCAAGACGGTTACCCGGGCCTGGCGGCGAAATACGAATTCGATGCCGGTGCCGCACCGAGGCAGATCCTGCAGACCGGAATCATCTATCAGGCCACCGCCGACGGAAACCAGTGCAAGTTCGGCGAGGTGTTCACCACCGACGGCCGCATCATCGCGCTCGATCTCGTTCTGCTCGAAGACGACCGAGCGTTCTTTCCCAAATACAACCCGGCATTGGTGATGAAGAAGGCCTTCGCCGACGCTCATCCTCAGGTCGCCGAGGTGATGGCACCGATTTCGGAGAAGCTCACCGACACCGTCATGACGGAACTCAACCGTCAGGTCGACGTCGACGGCAAGGAACCCGCCGACGTAGCGCGCGATTGGCTCGTATCGGAAGGGTTCGTGACCGCCGAATAGACGGCACGGGCGGCGGACTTTCGGAGCCGAGAGGTATCAGGCTCCGAAAGTCCGCTCCACCACCGCCTTCGCGCGACGTGTGACGCGCAGATAGTTGTCGAGGAACTCCCCGGCGTCGGCGTTCTCCCACCCCGCGACTTTGGCAACCGCCGAAAGAACTGCACCCGGACGCGGAAGCTGATCGGTGGGCTTTCCGCGGACGAGCACGAGAGCGTTGCGTGCTTTGGTCGCGAGAATCCATGCCTCGCGGAGCAATTCGACATCCGTCTGACTCATCAACTCCGCCGCGCCGATCGCGTCGAGGCTTTGCAGCGTCGAGGTGTTGTGCAGCGACTGAACATCGTGGGCGTGACGGAGTTGGATCAGCTGCACGGTCCATTCGATGTCGGCCAGACCACCGCGCCCGAGTTTCGTATGCGTCGCCGGGTCGGCTCCCTTGGGCAGCCGCTCGGAGTCGATTCGCGCCTTGATGCGGCGAATTTCGCGGACGGCTTCCTGTGACACTCCTCCTTCGGGGTAGCGAACCTTGTCTGCCATCAGGAGGAATCGGATGCCGAGGTCCTGATCTCCAGCCACTTGGTGCGCACGCAGCAACGCCTGCACCTCCCACGCCTGAGCCCACTGCGCGTAGTACGCGTCGTACGACGCCAGGGTGCGCACGACGGGTCCGTTGCGCCCTTCGGGGCGCAGGCCGGTGTCGACCTCCAACGGCGGGTCGGTGCTCGGCGCGCCGAGAAGCTTCCTGACCCGGTCCGCGATCCCGTTGGCCCACTTCACCGCAACGCTGTCTTCGACGCCGTCGGCCGGGTCACAGACGAACAACACGTCCGCATCGCTTCCGTAGCCGAGTTCTCCGCCGCCGAGACGGCCCATGCCGATGACGGCGAGACTGGCGGGCGCGGGTTCTCCTCGCTCGGCGACACTTGCCCTGATCGCCGCTGCGAGAGCCGCGTTGATGACCGCTGCCCAGACCGACGACAGGGCACGGCAGACCTGAGGTACATCGAGCATGCCGAGAATGTCGGCGGACGCCACGCGCGCGAGTTCATGACGACGCAGAGCGCGGGCGGCATTGATCGCCCTCACCGGATCTTCGTAGCGCCCCGAGGACGACAGAATCGCGCGATACGTCTCTTCCGGCTCGGCGTCGAGCAGCCGCGGTCCGGTCGGGCCGTCGACGAACAACCGGATGACCTCGGGAGCCTTGATCAGCAGATCGGGAACGTAGGCGGACGAGCCGAGCACGATCATGAGCCTCTGCGCGACGGCACCCTCGTCGCGCAGCATGCGCAGGAACCAGGTCTGATCGACTGTCGCCTCGCACAACCGGCGGTAGTTGAGCAGCCCGGCGTCCGGATCCGGAGTGTCCGCGAGCCATTCGAGCAACGTCGGCAGGAGCACTGCCTGGATCTGGCCGCGACGCGCACCCCCTCCCACGAGCGCCCGAAGATGGCCGAGCGCGTTCGTCGGTGTCGCGAAACCGAGCGCTGCGAGCTGACGTCCAGCGGCATCGGGTGTCAATCGAACCGTGTCGGAATCGAACCGGACCACCGAGTCCAGCAAGGGGCGATAGAACAGCTTCGCGTGCAGACGGCGAATGCGCTGCGCGTTGCGTTTGATCTCCGCATTCAGTACACCGAGCGAGTCACGGTTGCCGTCGGGGCGCATGTGGGCCGCACGCGCGAGCCAGCGCAGTGCTTCCTCGTCCTCGGGAGGAGGCAGGGTATGCGTGCGCTTCATCCGTTGCAGCTGCAGGCGATGCTCGATGAGGCGGAGGAACTCGTAGGACGCGGTGAGATTGGCGGCGTCGTCGCGGCCGACGTACCCGCCGTCGGTGAGCGCTGCCAGCGCGTCGACGGTGCCGAGTACACGTAGCGACTCGTCGGTGCGACCGTGCACCAATTGCAGCAGCTGGACGGCGAATTCGACGTCACGGAGGCTGCCGCGTCCGAGTTTGATCTCACGCTCACGCAGTTCGGGAGGAACCATCTCCTCCACTCGCCTGCGCATCGCACGGACTTCGGGGACGAAGTCTTCGCGCTGCGAGGCAAGCCACACCATCGGATTCAGTGCGGCGACGTAGCTGTGGCCGAGTTCCAGATCGCCCGTCATCGGGCGCGCCTTGAGCAACGCCTGGAACTCCCAGGTCTTGGCCCAGCGCTTGTAGTACGCGATGTGGGAGTCGAGGGTTCGGACGAGTTCGCCCCGCTTGCCTTCGGGGCGCAAAGCGGCATCGACCTCGAAGAACGCCGACGATCCGATACGCATCATCTCTCCGGCGATGCGGCTGGCAACGGAGTCTGCAGGCTCGGCGACGAACACCACGTCCACATCGGAGACGTAGTTCAGTTCTCGCGCTCCACATTTGCCCATCGCGATCACAGCCAGGCGCGTGGGGCAGGGCTTGTCGGGGCACGCGGTGGCGACGGCAACGGCAAGGGCTGCCGTGAGGGCCGCGTCGGCCATGTCGGAAAGCTGGGTCCCGACGAGTTGATACGGCAACACCGGTTCGTTCTCGACGGTCGCCGCCAGATCGGCCGCCGCCAGCACCATGACCTGGTCACGGTAGGTCTTGCGCAGCGCGACAACAGCTTCCGGCCCGGTGATGCCGGCCCGATAGAGACCGGGAGCGGCGTTCTCGCCGGTCTCGGGGACTGCCTGCACCGCGTCGAGAAGTTGCGCGGTGAGCTGCTCCTTGCTGGGCAGTTCGATCCGCGCGTTGACACCACTCGCTTTGCCCTCCGGGGTAGCGAGCAAATGCCATGCCTCGGGATCGGACACCAAGTGGTCGGCAAGTGCGCTCGACGCGCCACTGAGACCGAACAGTCGCCCGCGGAGCCCCTTGTCGGTTCGCAGCGCCGTGTCGAGTTCGGAGAACCGATCCCCCAGCGTGTCACTGAGCCTGACCACGGTACGCAAAGCCAGGTCTGCGTTGGCGGCGCGCGAGAGCGACCAGAGCAACTCGAGGCTTTCCTCGCCGGACCAGCCGAGCTTCTGGAGGTCAGCGGGAGCCGTCGATTCGACCAGACCCAGCCGACCTGCGCCGGGAACGACCGAACGGGACGTCGGTGGACGCACCATCAGCGAACACCTCGACTCTGGCGTGACACAGATTCACCTCGCTGCAGGGCAGAAACTTTTTACCTCGTACCGAACGAAGTAAAACCTAACCCATCCGCGCGCACCGTTCTTACGGACCCGGTCCCGCCCCGAGACTTGATCTCTTACAGACCCAGGTACGCCTTGAGCTCGTAGGGAGTCACGTGGCTCCGGTACTCCTCCCACTCCTGGCGCTTGTTGCGCAGGAAGAAGTCGAATACGTGCTCGCCGAGAGCTTCGGCGACCAGCTCGGAATTCTCCATCGCGTTGAGCGCCTGGTCGAGATTGCCCGGCAGTTCCTTGTACCCCATGGCGCGACGCTCGGCCGAGGTGAGCGCCCACACGTCTTCTTCCGCCTCGGGCGGCAAGGTGTAGCCCTTCTCGATTCCGCGCAGGCCTGCGGCGAGCAGGACGGCGAAGGCGAGGTACGGGTTGCAGGCCGAATCAGGGCTGCGGATCTCGACGCGGCGCGAGGACGCCTTGTTCGGGGTGTACATCGGCACCCGGATGAGTGCGGACCGGTTGGCCGGCCCCCACGATGCAGCGGTCGGTGCTTCGCCGCCGCGCACGAGTCGCTTGTACGAGTTGACCCACTGGTTGGTGACGGCGCTGATCTCGTTGGCGTGTTCGAGAATGCCCGCGATGAACGACTTGCCGGTCTCCGAGAGCTGCATCGGATCGTCCGGGTTGTGGAAGGCGTTGGTATCGCCTTCGAACAAACTCATGTGCGTGTGCATCGCGGAGCCGGCCTGATCGCTGAACGGCTTCGGCATGAACGTCGCGCGGACGCCCTCATCGATCGCGACCTCCTTCACGACGTAGCGAAAGGTCATGATGTTGTCGGCCATCGACAGCGCGTCGGCATAGCGCAGATCGATTTCCTGCTGCCCGGGCGCTGCTTCGTGATGGCTGAACTCGACCGAGATGCCCATCGACTCCAGAGCGTCGATCGCATGGCGCCTGAAGTTCGGTGCCGAATCGTGTACTGCCTGGTCGAAGTAGCCACCGTTGTCGGCAGGGGTGGGCGCCGAACCGTCCTCGGGGCTGTCCTTGAGCAGAAAGAACTCGATCTCGGGGTGCACGTAGCAGCTGAAACCGAGATCGGCGGCCTTGCTCAGCTGGCGACGAAGCACGTGCCGCGAATCGGCCCAGGACGGTGATCCGTCGGGCATCGCGATGTCGCAGAACATGCGGGCCGAGTGCTGATGACCCTTGCTGGTCGACCACGGCAGGATCTGGAACGTCGCCGGATCCGGTTTCGCCACGGTGTCCGCCTCGGACACACGAGCGAACCCTTCGATCGCGCTGCCGTCGAAACCGATGCCCTCGTCGAAGGCACCCTCGAGCTCGGCAGGCGCGATGGCCACCGATTTCAGGTACCCGAGAACGTCGGTGAACCACAGGCGGACGAAGCGGATGTCGCGCTCCTCCAATGTCCGGAGCACGAATTCCTTTTGACGATCCATGTCCGCGAGAGTAAGCAAACCGCGTTAAATCTGTGTTACATCGTGAATTCGGTCTCACTTCCGACAACTCTCACCTGCGGTTCAAGGCCGGTGAGGTACGTCAACAGACCAAATCGTTACCTGGCGGAGTCGAAGTGACCAGGTAGTCCACCAGCGGATCGTCCACACAGGGCACACCCGAGAACGACACCGTGTGTTGAGTTCCGTCGAATGTCAGCAGATCGGCGCCCAATTGCCTCGCCAGTTCGACACCTGCTTGATAGGGAGTCGCCGGATCGTTCGTCGTGGACACCACGACGAGTGTGGGGAGCCCCGGCGCGGAGATCACGTGTGGATCGCCGGTGTTCGGGACCGGCCAGAACGCACACAGATCGAGCGGGGCGTTTCCCGTCCCCCGCCCGTCGTCGAGGAAGGGCGCCGCTGCTCGGTACCGACGATCGACCTCGGCGGCTTCGGCCCTGTCGGTGGTGGGCGGGTCGTCGACGCACCGGATTGCGTTGAAGGCGTCGTCGAGATTGGAGTAGGAACCGTCCTCCAGACGCCCCGAGTACGCATCTGCGAGCCGCAGCAGGGTGTCCCCCTGCCCCTCGCCCAGTTCGGTGAGACCGGCCCGCAGCAGCCGCCACAGCGTCTGAGAATAGAGCGCTTGCTGCACCCCGGTGATTGCATCGTCGTAGCTCAAGCCGCGCGGATCGGTTGTCGCGACGGGCTTGTCGATCAACGGATCGACGAGGGCTCGAAAACGCTGATTTGCCGCCGCCGGGTCGGTCCCGAGCGGGCACGACTCGGACTGCGCGCAATCGGCCGCGAAGGCATCGAAGGCCCCCTGGAATGCCGCACCCTGCTCGACGGCCTCGTCGACGGGAGTCTGCTCCGGGTCGAGAGCCCCGTCGAGAACCATCGCGCGGACGTTGCCCGGAAACGTCTCGGCATACGTGGAGCCGATTCGTGTGCCGTAGGAGTAGCCGACGTAGGTGAGCTTCTCGTCACCGAGGACCGATCGAATCACGTCCATATCGCGCACCACTTCGCGTGTCCCCACATGCTCGAGAACGTCGGGGCCGGTTCGCTCGGCGCACTTCGCCGCGTAGTCCTGCTGTTCGGCTTCCGTGTCGGCGATGCCGGTGGGAGAGACATCGACGTCGGGTTCTTCTCGCTCTTTGTCGGTTTCCTCCGTCGTCAGACACCGGACCGCGGGCGTGGACGCACCGATCCCCCGCGGGTCGAAGCCGATACGGTCGAAGTTCTCCGCAATCGCAGTGCCGTCCGCCTGAGTCGCCAGGTAGAGGCCCGAAGACCCGGGCCCACCCGGGTTGAACAGGATCGACCCGATCTTTTCGCCCGACGCCTCCGTGCGGGAGATGGCGATCTGTGCGGTTTCACCGGTCGGGTCGTCGTAGTCGAGTGGGACGCTCACGCGAGCGCACGAGACGTCACTGCCGAGTGGTGAGTCGTCGGTGACGTACGAATCGCACGGCTCCCACTCGAGTTGCTGAGTGTAGAACTGGGCGAGCCCCTCGGGGATCACCCCGGCTCCTGGCGCGAAGGCAGCGGTGGACGTCGTCTCCGGCTCGGGCGTTCCGGCGGTCGTCTCGTTCCGTGCACAGCCTGCAACGATCACGAGCGCAACGGTTGCCAGTACGACGGATCCGACGCTCGCGCGTGCCGGCAGGGTTTTCCCGTGCAAGTGCAAACTCATTGCCGCGATCGTGCCAGAAAGCCGAACGAGACGAGCGTGGAGATGGAAAGCGGACACGCCGATACCCCACTAGGGTTCCTCTCGTGCAGGCTCTGAGAATTGCCCTTGCCCAGACGAACCCGACCGTGGGCGACCTCGACGACAACGCGAAACTCATCGTGGAGTGGACGTCACGGGCCGCGCAGGACGGCGCCCAGGTCGTGCTGTTTCCGGAGATGGTGACCACGGGATACCCGGTCGAGGACCTCGCGCTCCGGCCCTCGTTCGCCGCGGCATCCCGCGGCGCGCTCGACGCGTTGGCCATCGCTCTCGACCGAGCGGGCTGCGGGGACGTCGTGACGGTTGTCGGTTTCCTCGACCGCGACCATGCTGGTTCGCGCAACAGCGCCGCGGTCCTGTTCGGCGGCGCAGTGATCTCCCGCTACGACAAACATGCGCTGCCCACCTATCGAGTGTTCGACGAACTTCGCTACTTCGCGCCCGGTCGAAAACTGAGCATCACCGAGGTCAACGGATTTCGACTCGGCATCGTCGTCTGCGAAGACATCTGGCAGCCGGGCGGACCGGTGCCCGCGTACGCCGCCGCCGGTATCGACGCTCTGCTGTGTCTCAACGCGAGCCCCTACGAGCGGGGCAAGGATGCGATCCGCCGCTCCGTCGTCGAGCGGCGGGCGGCCGAGGCCGGTGTCCCGGTGGTCTACACCAACCTCGTCGGCGGGCAGGACGAGTTGGTCTTCGACGGAGGGAGCATGGTCGTGGCCTCCGACGGCACTCTGCTCGGCCGTTCCCCCGAGTTCACCGAGCATCTGTTGACCGTCGATATCCCGGCCCCCGAGGCGCCGACGCGCAGTCAGGATCACGTCGACGGTTGGACCATCACGCGGAACGCGCTGCCCGATCTCCTCGTTCGTGGATGGGACAGTCCGGCGCCGTCGGTGGCGGAGCCGCTGTCCGGCGAGGAGCAGGTGTGGGGCGCCCTCGTCACCGGCCTACGGGATTACGTCCACAAGAACGGTTTCTCCTCGGTGATCCTCGGACTGTCCGGCGGAATCGACTCCGCGGTGGTCGCGGCCATCGCGGTCGATGCGTTGGGAAGTGAAGCGGTGTACGGGGTGTCGATGCCCTCGCAGTATTCGTCCGAGCACTCTCGCAGCGACGCAGACGAATTCGCCCGGCGCACGGGAATCGACTTCCGAACCGAACCGATCACCGCCATGGTCTCGGCCTTCGTCGACCAACTCGAACTCACCGGACTGGCGGAGGAAAACATTCAGGCCCGCTGCCGCGGCATGACGTTGATGGCACTGTCGAACTCGGCGGGCCACCTGGTGCTCGCCACCGGCAACAAATCCGAACTGGCCGTGGGCTATTCGACCATCTACGGCGACGCCGTCGGAGGATTCGCACCGATCAAGGACGTCCCGAAGTCGCTGGTGTGGGATCTGGCCCGGTGGCGAAACAAAGCCGCCACCGAACGCGGTGAAGTACCGCCGATCCCCGAGGACAGTATCGACAAACCGCCGTCGGCCGAGCTTCGTCCCGGGCAACTCGACACGGACTCGCTTCCGGACTACGACGAACTGGATGCAATCCTCTTCCGTTATGTCGACTGCGACCAGGGACTGGAGGACATCGTCGCCGCCGGATTCGATCGAAGCACCGCTCAGGAGATTCTCCGCAAGGTGGACATCGCCGAATACAAGCGCAGGCAGTATCCGATCGGCACGAAGATAACCTCGCGCGCATTCGGCCGAGACCGCAGAATGCCGATCACCAATCGCTGGCGAGAGCGCGGCGACTCATAGGTGTGACGAATTGCACGCTCCTGTCCTCTTCGGCGGAGGCAGTGTCGGTGGCAGACTTGGGCTCGTCATCAACCCCATCCCGGGGACCCGCAGCGCGGGCCTCGAGGAACCGAAAGGGACAAAGATGTCCAACGATTCTGTGTACGGCTCTTCCGAAGCACCCGTATCCGGTCTGACCCGCAAGACCCGCACGCATCATCTGCTGCAGATGAAGGCCGAGGGCGATCGCTGGGCGATGCTCACCGCCTACGACTACTCGAGCGCTCGCATCTTCGAAGAAGCAGGCATCCCGGTGTTGCTCGTCGGCGATTCCGCCGCCAACGTCGTCTACGGCTACGACACGACGGTTCCCATCACCATCGACGAACTGCTGCCGCTGGTTCGCGGTGTGGTGCGCGGCGCGCCGAACGCACTCGTCGTCGCCGATCTGCCGTTCGGCACCTACGAGTCGTCGCCGGCGCAGGCGCTCGCGACCGCCACCCGCTTCATGAAGGAAGGCCTCGCCAACGCCGTGAAGCTCGAAGGCGGCGAGCGCGTGGCCGATCAGATCGCTGCGATCTCGGCTGCGGGTATCCCTGTCATGGCGCACATCGGGTTCACTCCTCAGAGTGTCAACGGCCTCGGCGGTTTCCGCGTCCAGGGACGCGGCGACGGGTCCGAGCAGCTGGTGGCCGACGCCATCGCCGTTCAGGAAGCCGGCGCGTTCTCCGTCGTGATGGAGATGGTTCCAGCCGATGTCGCCGGCCAGGTCACCCGCAAGCTCACCATCCCGACCGTCGGCATCGGCGCAGGCAACGAAACCGATGCGCAGGTTCTCGTCTGGCAGGACATGGCCGGGTACACCAACGGCAAGACGGCCAAGTTCGTCAAGAAGTTCGGCAACGTCGGCGACGAGCTTCGCACGGCCGCAGCGAGCTATCTGTCCGAGGTACGCAGTGGGGTTTTCCCCGGACCCGAGCACAGCTACTGACACGTCGGGAGAAGATGGCACACTCGGTGCCATGAACTCAGGGCGCAGTAGGTACAGCACAGCAGCCGTCTCCTTCGCCGGGGCGGCTGCTGTCGTCTCGATCGTCGGTGGATGTAGCACCGATTCGACGACCACCGGGTCGTCGTCCACTCTGACCACGACCACTACCGTTCCGGCGACCACGTCCTCGGCGCCTGCCGGTGCCGAGGGGATCACCGATCAGCAGAAGCAACAACTGTGCAGCGATCTCGGTGAACAGCTTCAGGAATGGCGAATTCAGGGCCCGACGCTCGGTCGAGGTGGGCTCAACATCGTCGTACAGACGTGGGCAGCACAATCCGGCGTCATCAACCTTCAGATCGTGCAGAACCGCGGAATCGTCGACGAGATCACCATCGAGAACTGCCCCGATGTGCGGACGGAAGCCATGACATCACTCGATATCCCCGACCTGGCGTCGGGATTGGTCGGGTTCTGAGCTGTGACCGACAACCACACACGGACGCTCTATCCGCCGATCGAGCCGCACGACGCCGGTCACCTCGACGTCGGCGACGGCCAGCACCTCTACTGGGAAGTCAGCGGCAATCCCGACGGCGCACCGGTGGTATTCGTGCACGGCGGTCCCGGCGGCGGAACGGGACCGGCCCAGCGTCGATACTTCGACCCACAGAAATACCGCATCGTGCTGTTCGACCAACGTGGCTGTGGCAGGTCGACCCCGCACATCGCCGACGGCGGCGATCTGTCGGTCAACACCACCGATCGTCTCGTATCCGACATCGAGAAGCTCCGTGAACACATCGGCGTCGACCGCTGGCTTGTTTTCGGCGGATCGTGGGGATCGACACTGTCGCTGGCGTATGCCCAGGCCCATCGTGAGCATGTTGTCGGCCTTGTCCTACGCGGCATCTTTCTGCTCCGCCGCAGCGAAATCGATTGGTACTACAACGGCGGCGCCGGCCACATCTTCCCCGAACAGTGGGAGAAGTTCCTCGCCCCTGTGCCCGTCGATCAGCGCGGCGGCGATCTGGTCGCCGCGTACCACTCCCTGCTGACCTCGGACGACCGCGAGCTCGCCACCGAAGCGGCGATCGCGTGGTCGTCCTGGGAAGCAGCGACGAGCTATCTCCTACCGCGACCCGATCAGATCGCCGAGAACGAGGATCCTCGGTTCGCCCTGGCGTTCGCCGGGATCGAGAACCACTACTTCTACAACGGTGGCTTTCTTCGAGCGAATCAACTGCTCGACAACGCCCACCTGCTGGACGGAATTCCCGGCGTCATCGTGCAGGGACGCTACGACGTCGTGTGCCCCGCCACGAGCGCGTGGGAACTCCACAAGGCATGGCCGAGTGCCGAACTGAAGATCGTCGACGATGCCGGACACTCCGCAGCCGAGCCCGGCATCATCGATCGGCTCGTCGACGCCACCGATCGGTTCGCCTCTCTTCGTTGACGCCTCACTCGGACGTATAGGCGAATTCAACTCGGCGGGAGTCGGTGTCGGCGACGGTCAAGGTCACCGTCACCTTCTCCCCCTCGGGTGGTTCGCCGGTGCACTTTCCGATGACGATCGGCGAGTCGAGGAACACCTCCGCCGAGCGCTTGGCTTCCGCCCCGCGCAGCACCAATGCGGAGAACTGCTCACCCACCCGGCTCGCGAGCACAGCGGCTTCCGTCAGATCGATACACGCACGGTCCACCTTCGAGGCTGCACTGTCGGACCCCCGCATGACAGCGGGCAGACCCGGCAATGCGGTGCGCGCCCACTCGGGTACCTCGGCTCCGGCAACGACCGCGAGACACACCTCGGTCGCGAATCGATCCGACAACCTGCGCAGCGGCGCCGTCACATGGGCGTACGGCGCGGCGATGCCCGAATGCTCGATCAGGTCGGGGAGCGCACCATCGAACGCGGCGTAGTCCGCTCCGCGAAGCAGTCCGGTTGCCTGTGTCATCATCGCCAGCGTTTCCGGGGCATCGCTGGGTAAGCCGGCCAGGACAGCGCCCGCCGAAGCGCCCTCGGGCCATTCGATTCCGAGCATTGCCGCGTTCTTCTTCAACGTCGTCACGGCATCGCTCGATGCAGGCGGCAAGGTCCGCAACAGCCCGATACCCGCGTCGATCATGATGCGTGCCGCGCACATTCCGGTCAGCAGCGATACCTCGGCGTTCCAGGAGTCGACGTTCGTTCTGGCCTGCAGTTCGATTCGCCAGGAGCTGCCGTCGGCGACGACCTCCTGCTCGGGCAGGGTGATGTCGATCGCGCCGCGTCGAATCGCTGCGAGCGCACGCAGGGCTCCGAACTCGGCGAGTGCGGCGATGGACGGATGCGGTGTGCCGGCGTCGAAGGAAGCCTGGACGCCTGCGTAGTCGAGTCTGGCCACCGATCGGACGGTTGCCCTCGTCACTGTCCAGGCCACGGGTTCGCCGTTGTCGTCGAGCTCGATCCGCCACAGTGCCGCCGGCCGGATCTCGTTCGGCAACAGACTCCCCGAACCCTCGGACAGCACCCGGGGATGCAACGGAACGGAGCCGTCGGGCAGGTAGAAGGTCTGACCTCGTTCGCGTGTCTCCGAATCGAGCGCACTGCCGGGCTCCACGATGGCGCCCACATCAGCGATCGCGTAGTGCACGACGAAACCCGTCGTGTGCCGCTCGATGTGCACTGCCTGATCGAGGTCCATCGACCCCGGCGGATCGATGGTCACCAACGGAATGTCGGTGTGATCCTTCCGCTCCGACGCATGGCGGTCAGTGGCGGCCTCCGCTTCGGAGAGCGCGGCGGGGGTGAAACTGTCGCGCAGATGGAACTCGGATCTGACGGCGTGGAAATCGAAGGGGGTGGCAGAAAGTCGTGTCCACGCCACCGTCACTTGTTCCAGTCGTCGTCGGCCTTGTCGGCGGCCGTGTTTCGCTCGGCCGCGATTTCGATCGCTCGCTCGGCGGTGTGCCGGTCGGGATAGGGCCCCATGCGGTCGAGTGCCCCGGATTCCTTGCCCTGAGAGACGGTTTTGGTTCGGGTGTCGTAGTACCAGGCGTCGTCGTTGCTCATGGGTTCCAGTCTGCCTGACAACCGTGCCGAATAGACCGAGAGTGCGAACGAGTCGGCATGTAAGCCGGATCCTGTGATCCGCATCCGCCGAAGCGGACGCAGAACGACGACCATCCATCTGGGCACACCGTCGCCGGGTACCTCGAGCAGTCCACCCGCAGGCTCGGGCGAGCAGCCCTCGAACACCTGCGCAGTCGGACTCCTCCAGCTCTCGCAAGAACCGGCGGAGTTCGACCTTCGACCTTGCTCCGGGCGGGGTTTACCTAGCCACCCCAGTCACCTGGGGTGCTGGTGCGCTCTTACCGCACCGTTTCACCCTGACCTGCAGGCTTTCCGAAGAAAACCGATGCAGGCGGTCTATTTTCTGTGGCACTGTCCCGCGAGTCACCTCGGGTTGCCGTTAGCAACCGCCCTGCTCTGTGGAGTCCGGACTTTCCTCGGCCCGAAGCTTGACGGAATCGCTCCGTCAGTCCTTCGAGCCGCAGCCGTCCAACCGACTCGTTCGCGGAACGGAACTCTACCCCTGCCGTGCACCCGAACTACAGTTCACCTCATGGATCATCTCGTGCTGCTGCGTGGAATCAATGTCGGCGGCATCAACATCAAGATGGCCGACCTCCGCGCCGCGCTCACCGCTGCGGGCTTCGCCGGCGTGCGCACCGTCCTGGCCACGGGCAACGTAGCGTTGAGCTCGCCCAAGTCCGGCAACGCGCTGAAAAAGTCGATCGAGGCCACGCTGTCGGAGTCCTTCGGATACGAGGCATGGGTGATCGTGCTCGATGAACCGACGATGCGCGCGATCGTCGACGCCTACCCGTTCGACGCCGAACACGAGGGCTGGCATCCCTACGTCATCTTCGGCAACAATCCGGACCATCTGGCCGAGCTCGCCGACATCGCAGGCACCCTCGACCCGACTCTCGAACAGCTCTCTCCCGGAGACGGTGTCGTCTACTGGGAAGTGCTCAAAGGCAACACAACCGACAGTGTGGTCGGCAAATTCACCTCGAAGGCGAAGTACAAGCCGACAACCACGACCAGAAATCTACGGACACTGCACAAGATGCTCGCGTGAGCTCGGCACTCGAAGCCGTTGTCGCGGCAGCACTCGTTGCCGCTGTTCTGATCTTCGCGATCGTTCGACCTCGCGGTCTTTCCGAGATCGTGGCCGCACTTCCTGCCGCCGGGTTGGCCTTGCTCGTCGGGTTGGTGAGCATTCAGGACGCGTGGGCACAGGTGCTCGAACTGCTGCCGACCGTGGTGTTCCTCGCGTTCATTCTCGTGCTGGCACACCTCGCCGACGCGCTCGGCGTGTTCGCCTGGATGGCATCGGTGATGGGCCGTACAGCCAAGGGCAGCCCGCATCGGCTGTTGACGGCAGTGTTCGTCGCAGCGGCAGTTACCACCGCCGTTCTGAGCCTCGATGCCACGGTGGTGCTGCTGACACCTGCAGTCATCGGTGCCGCACGATCGCTGAAGATGTCGGCCAGGCCGCACAGCTACGCTACGGCGCATCTCTCCAATTCGGCGTCGACGCTGCTGCCGGTGTCGAACCTGACCAATCTGCTTGCCTTCACGGCAACCGGCCTCACGTTCGTCCACTTCGCGGCTCTGATGGCGCTTCCGTGGCTCGTGACGATTGCAATCGAATTCGCCGTCTTCTGGTTCTTTTTTCGAGGCGACTTGCGAAGAACCGAGAGTGTCGCGGCGCCCGAGCGGGTCGCGGCACCGACGGCCGCGCTGTGCGTCCTCGGTGCGACACTCGCCGGGTTCGCTGTCGCGGGCCTCTTCCACATCGAACCGTTCTGGGTTGCCGCGGTGGGGTCGTTCGCGCTGGCAGTTCCAGCGCTCAAAGCCGGTTACACCGTGCCGCGAAGAATCGTGTGGGCTGCCGATCCGAAGTTCTGTGGATTCGTGCTGCTACTCGGCATCGTGGTCGAAGGTGTCACGTCGGGACCGATCGGCGGATGGCTCAGCGGACTCCTGCCGGCCGAGGCGTCGTTCATGAATCTGCTGGCGACCGCAGCGATCGCCGCCGTCGCTGCGAACGTGGTCAACAATCTGCCCGCGACGTTGATGCTGCTCGCTGCCTTCGGGCCTTCGGCGCCACCGGGGCTGCTGCTGGCAATGGTGATCGGGGTGAATCTCGGTCCCAATCTCACCTACGTCGGGTCTCTCGCGATCATGCTGTGGCGCCGCGTCGGTGCCGAGAATCAGGAACCTGCCGACCTCGGCACGTTCACTGTTCTCGGCGCGATCACGACGCCGCTCACCATCATCGGTGCTGTCGCAGCGCTGTGGGTCTCGCTACTGATCTAGGTAGGAGGTGTTGTTGACCAAGCGCACCGAGGCACCGCCGTCGGGGTAGAACTCGGCGATACTCAGCGACGCGAGATCCAAGTGCAGTCGATAGAGCAGCGACGGTCCGACGTCGAGGGCGAGCTGCAGCAGCATCTTGATCGGGGTCACGTGGGAGACGACGACGACCGTCGAGCCCGAGTATGCGGCGACGAGCTTGTCCCGCGCGACGGTGACCCGATCGAGTACCGCATCGAAACTTTCACCGCCAGGAGCCGCGACCGACGTGTCGCCTCGCCACTTCTGGTGCACGTCCGGAAATTGCGTCGACGCCTCCTTGAACGTAAGCCCTTCCCATTCGCCGAAATCGGTTTCGGTGAGCTCGTCCAGCGTCGACACCTCCAGCCCGACCTTCTTCGCGAGCGCCCCCGCCGTCTGCTGCGCTCGTCCGAGAGGTGATGCGACGATGGCTGCGATGTCGTCGCGGGCCGCGAGGTACGACGCAGCGCCGGCGGCTTGGCGCTCCCCCAGCTCCGTCAGAGCGGGATTACCTCGTCCGGAGTACCGACGTTCGACGGACAGTGGAGTCTGACCGTGGCGCAGCAGAAGCAAGCGAGTCGGTTCTCCCACGGCGCCGGTCCAGCCGGGAGCGGCAGGCTTCTCGGTGACCGATGGTGTGGGCGGAGCCAGATCGTCACCGTTCGCCGCGGCATCCATCGCTTCGTTGGCGAGCCGGTCGGCGTGCGAGTTCTGAGCGCGGGGTATCCATTGATAGCTCACTCGATCGAAGCCTCGGGCCAACGCCGCTGCTTCACGATTGAGCGGGATCATGTCCGGATGCTTGACCTTCCACCGTCCGGACATCTGCTCGACGACGAGTTTGGAATCCATGCGAACCTCGACCTCACGTGCGCCCACCTCGCCTGCAGCAGTGAGCCCCGCGATCAATCCGCGATATTCGGCGACGTTGTTGGTCGCCGTACCGAGTGCAAGCCTGCGTTCGGCGAGAACGGTCGATCGGTCCGCCGAGAACACGACGGCGCCGTAGCCTGCCGGGCCCGGGTTTCCGCGCGACCCTCCGTCGGCCTCGACGACGACCTTGACGCTCAAATCCCGGACTCTTTGGTGCGGACGAGGATTGCGTTGCACTCGGAGCACCGAACGAGCAGATCGGCCGGTGCAGAAGCGATGCGAGAGATTTCACCCCGGTCGAGCTCGATCCGGCACGCGCCACACCGCCGCGCCTGCAACAGTGCAGCGCCGCGACCGGACAGGGCACGCTGCTTCTCGTAGATGGCGAGCAAGTCCTCCGGGAAGGTCACGGCGAGTTCCGATCGACGGCCACCGGCTCGCTTCTCGGCAGTGTCGACATCGGCGACGGCGTCGTCGCGGCGACGTCCCGCGTCGATCAACTCCTCGTCGATCTGGGTCAGCTGCGCACCCGCGTGGTTGTAGTCGGTCTCGGAAGCCTCGCGGCGTTCCATGACCTCCAGCAGTTCCTCTTCGAGGATGCCCTGGCGACGTTCGAGGCTGCCCAGCTCGTGCTGAAGCTCCGACATCTGTTTGGCGGCGACGGTTCCGCTCGCGAGCAATTTCTTGTCGCGCTCCTCACGCTGGCGGACGGCGTCGACTTCGCCTTCGAGCTTCCTGATGTCGCGATCGAGGTCGTCCATCGCGATCTGAACGGTGACTGCAGCGTCCTTACGGGCGATGCGTTCGGCCTCCAGCTTCTCGACTTCCGCCTGCTCGGGAAGGGTTTTGCGACGGTGTGCGATCTGCGTCAGCTCGGTGTCCACTGCGGCCAGTTCGAGAAGTGAGGCCTGCACTCGGGGATCGACATTCACGCGTGATGACTCCTGCGACTATGGAAGTTGATTCGGTCGAGCCTACCGGCTCGACCAGGTCTCGGTGACCGTCTCGCCTCGGGGCGATACGAAATCGTCGTCGATGCAATACGGCGTCAATGCGAGCCGACGGTCCACGGATCGGTGCGACGGACACTTACTCGGCTCGTCCACCCGGGCGTACTGGCAAATCGCGAATCCAGCACTGCCTTGGCCTGGGCACACCAGGGCCATTCCGACGCCCAGTGAGCGACGTCGATCACTGCCGGCCCGCCCGCCCGAAGATGTTCGTCGACGGGATGGTGGCGCAGGTCCGCGGTGACGAACACGTCGGCACCGAGCGCTCCGACTGCGCTCAGGAACGAGTCTCCTGCCCCGCCGCACAGCGCCACCGTCGACACGATGCGGTCGGGATCGCCCGCGGCACGAACGCCCCACACGGTGTCGGGAAGCATGCGATGCACGCGAGCGGCGAAGTCTCGGAGCGTCATCGGTTCATCGAGGGTTCCGACGCGGCCGAGACCGGTCGAGGTCGGAAGCGGGGCTTCCTCGACTACGTCGAAGGCCGGTTCCTCGTAGGGATGAGCTCGGCGCAGGTGCTCGAGAAGCTGGGGCCGCAGCGATCTCGGCGCGACCACCTCGATCCGGTCCTCCTCGACTCGCTCCAGCCGATCGATCTCACCGAGCGCAGGCTCGGCGCCCGCCACGGGCCGGAACTGGCCGTGACCTGCAACCGTCCAACTGCAGTCCCGATAGTTTCCGACAGCGCCCGCGCCGCCGGCAAAGAGAGCGTCCCGGACGGACGCGGTGTGGGTGACCGGAACCAGCACCATCCATTTGTCGAGACGCGGTGAATCGATGGGTTCGATCGGACGTGTGTCGCTCACTCCGAGAAGTTCGGCCAATGCGTCCGATACGCCGGGGTTCGCGCTGTCGGCGTTGGTGTGCGCTGTGAACAGTGCACAGCCGCCCTTGACCAGACGATGGATCAGCGCGCCTTTCGGTGTGTTCGCGGCGACGGTGTCGACTCCTCTGAGTAGCAGAGGGTGGTGCACCACCAGCAAGTCCGCACCCCACTCCAATGCTTCGTCGACCACCTCGGCAGTGGCGTCGACGGCGAACAGCACCGTGGCCACAGGGTCGGCGGGATCCCCGGTGACCAAGCCGACCGAATCCCAGCTCTCGGCGAGGCGCGGCGGGTAGGCAGCATCGAGCCCGGCAATCGCGTCGGCCAGGGTCACACCGAGTTCACTCATGAGACGTTCTCCGTTCTCGGTAGCGCATGCGACCGAAGTGCCCGTGTCAGCGCGGCAACGAGCACATCCACTTGTTCCGGTCCACGCACCGCAACGCGCAGATGGTCCGGCGGTAGCCCGGGGAATGTGTCGCAGCGCCTGACGGCAATTCCTTCCGCTCTCAACTGTTCGCGAATGTCATCGGCAGCGGGGATCGCCAACAGCAGAAACGGGGCGCGGGCAGGACCGTGGACGTCGATACCGACGCCCCGAAGTCGATCGATCATCGCGTCGCGATCCGCTGCGATGGAGGCCGCGGCATCCATCGCGATCTTCACCGCTGCCGGCTCGCTGCATGCCGTGATCGCTTCTATCTGAAGGGTCCCGACCGGCCAGTGGGCCCTACCGTGGGCGAGCCGCTGGAGCACGTCGCGGTGACCGAGGGCATAGCCACAGCGCAGCCCGGCCAACGCCCATGTCTTGGTAAGGCTGCGCAACACCAGAACGTCGTCGAAACAGTCGGCGGAAACGGACTCGTCCTCGCCCGCGACGGCGTCCATGAACGCCTCGTCCACCACGAGGATTCGTCCTGGCCTACGCAGGGCGAGGATGTCGGCGCGGGTGTGAAGAACCGATGTCGGGTTGGTCGGATTGCCGATCACCACCATGTCCGCGGCATCGGGCACACGGCTCGGGTCCAGTCGATACGGCGCGGGCAGCACCACCTGATGTACTTCGATACCTGCTTCTCGCAGCGCCAGCTCCGGTTCGGTGAACGACGGGTGGATCACCGCCGCCAACGTCGGACCGAGTCGTGGCAGCATCGCGAATCCTTCGGCACCGCCCGACAGCAGCAGCACCTGGTCGCAGTGGCGGCCATGCCTGCGTGCAATCGTTTCGCGGGCGAGCAGATCGGCCGACGCCCTCGGATAAGCGCCGAGATCGACCAGCTTGTCCGCCAGCCGTGCGCGAAGCCATTCCGGCGGCGATGCCCCCTGGACGTTGACGGCGAAGTCGACCATTCCATCGCCGACTTCGGCGTCACCGTGATGGCGGAGAAGCGACAGCGAGTCCAATTCTTGGCAATCCTTTCGTTGCCGATGAGCGTAGTCGGGCACGTCGGCGATATGGTTTTGTCATGACAAAGCTCGACGCTCCGCCGCCAGTGCGTGCCCAGGTAGTCCTCTTCGATCTCGACGGAACGCTCACCGATTCCGCACCGGGAATCCTCGCAGGCTTCCGTCATGCACTGGCGAGCGTCGGCGCGCCCGAGCCGTCGGACGAGCAGCTCGCGTTGGTGATCGGACCGCCGTTGATCGACACCTTCCGTTCCATGGGCTTGTCCGACGAGGTCGCCGCCGAGGCGATTGCGGCATATTTCGACCGGTACGACGCCAAGGGATGGGCCGAGAACACCGTATTCGACGGCATCGAGCCGGTCCTGCACGAACTGCGAGCGCGCGGAGTGCGATTGGGTGTCGCCACGTCGAAGTCGGAGCGATTCGCGCACCGGATTCTCGATCACTTCGGACTGTCGGACTATTTCGAGTTCATCGGCGGAGCCAGCAACGACGGGGTACGTCGAGCGAAGCCGGACGTGATCGCACATTCACTGCGCAATCTCGGACTGAGCCCGAAGGAGATCGCGGACGGCGGCACCAGTGGAGTGCTGATGGTCGGCGACCGCGACCACGACGTGCACGGAGCAGCGCGGTTCGGCATTCCCGCGGTCTACGTCGACTGGGGATACGGCATCGACGGCGAGAGCGACGACGCCGCCTTCACCGTGACCACGATGGACGAGCTTGCGAAGGTACTCGGTGACAACACCTGACCTGCACATCACGTTCGTCTGCACCGGAAATATCTGTCGTTCGCCGATGGCAGAGAAAGTGTTCGCCTCGTATCTGCTCGAAGCGGGCCTCGAATCCTCGGTGCGAGTCTCCAGCGCCGGAATCGACGGCTGGCACGAGGGCGAAGGTGCCGACCCGCGCACCGTCGCCGAACTGGAGGCACATGGATTCGAAAGCGACCACGAAGCAGCTCAGGTGGGTGAAGACCACCTCGCCGCTGATCTCCTGGTCGCGCTCGATACCGGCCACGCCGGGCAACTGCTGAAGATGGGTGTGCCGCGCGAGCGCATCGCCTTGCTGAGATCGTTCGACGACGACGCCGACGACGAATCGGTCGCCGACCCGTACTACTCGTCCGACGACGCGTTCACGGAGGTACGCGAGCAGATCGAAGCCTCGATGCCCGGTCTGGTGCGTTGGGCCCGAGAACACGTCTGACTACACGGCGTCGTAGGTCACTTTCGGCGAGCCGCTACCGTAGAACCGTGCGAAGGCTGAGATTCCTGCTGCGTCCGGGGTGGATGGCTCTGGCGGCTGTCGTCGTCATGTTCGCTTTCCTGTGCTTCTGGGTGCTTGCGCCCTGGCAGCTCGGGAAGAACACGTCCACATCGCATCGCAACGACCTGATCACCGAGTCGGTCGATGCCGATCCCGTGGCTGTCGGCGAGGTTCTGTCCGCGACGGGATTCGCCCCCGACGACGAGTGGCGCCGAGTCGTCGCCGACGGTCACTATCTGCCGGACAAGGAAGTGCTCGTTCGACTGCGAAGCATCAAGGAAGCACCGGCCTACGAGGTGGTCACGCCCTTCCAGCTCGACGACGGACCGATCGTGATGGTCAATCGCGGCTACGTCTCGCCGATTCAGGGAACTCAACCGCCGCCGATCGATCCGGCACCGGCTGGTGAGGTGACGCTGAACGCCAGGCTCCGCGAGTCGGAGGGAACTTCGCGTGAGCCCATCCAAGAGGCGGGCCACCTGCAGGTGTACAACATCAACCCGCAACAGATCGGTGCCGCGGTCGGCGTCGACGCCGTCGACGGCTACCTGCAACTCGACGACGCGCAGCCAGGCGGCCTCGGCGTCATCGATCTTCCGCAGACCGATTCGGGACCGTATCTGTCCTATGGGCTGCAGTGGCTCGCGTTCGGAATCATGGCACCACTCGGCCTCGCCTACTTCGTGCGCGCCGAGTGGCGCGAGCGCAGGAAGTCGCTGCAACGTGACATCGCGGACGCCGCCGAGCCTGTCGCGGTGGCTGAACCGACCGCCCAGACGAGTTCGCCGGACGACGAGGAGTCGCTCGAACCCGAGGAGTTCACCTTGCTCACGCGCAAGGAGCGACGCGCGAAAGCGAAGACTGTGTCAACGCCGCGAACGGCGAACGACGCCCGGCTGGCCGATCGCTACGGCAAGGATCGCTGACACCGCAGTCGACGCAATCTGAACCGAGCGTGACAACGTCGATGCACGATCCAGATCTTCGGGAGTCGGCGAACGCCCGCTGCCGAGAGTCGGCCGGATCTCCACGCCGTGTTCGTACTCGGTACGTCCCCCCAGACTGACCCCGAGTGCTCCGGCCGCGGTCGCTTCCGCCACTCCCGCATTGGGACTCGGGTGCCGCGAAGCATCGCTGCGCCACGCCCGCACCGACGCCATCGGGTGCCCCCCGACTGTCGGAGCGAGCACCGCGGTGAGCACGCCGGTCAGCCGAGCGGGAACCACGTTGACGGCGTCGTCGAGCCGAGCCGCGAACCAACCGAAACGCGTGTACCGCGGCGAGCGGTAACCGATCATGGCGTCGAGGGTGTTGATCGCGCGATACCCCAGAACACCGGGCGCTCCCGCGACCGCGCCCCAGAACACAACGCCCACAGCGGCATCCGAGGTGTTCTCGGCAACCGACTCCAGGGCAGCACGGCACAGTCCGCCGGCGTCGAGCACCCGGGGATCGCGACCGCACAGAGAAGGCAGCAGCTCACGGGCTGCGTCGAGCTCGCCGTTGCGTAAGTGCGCTGCCATCGTCGTGCCGGTGCGGGACAGCGAGGTTCCCCCCAGCGCCGCCCACACAGCCGACGACACGACAACGGTCTCGCCGATGGGTCCGGCACGACGCGCAACGCGAGAGGCCACAACCCCGGCGATCACTACCCCGCTGGCGAGAACGCCGGTGTGAACCACGCCGGCAACCTTCGAATCGCGATACAGACGCTGCTCCAGCGCACTTGCCCCGAGACCGAACCCCGCCACCGGATGGAATCGTCGTGGGTCGCCCAACGCCAGATCGAGCGCGAACCCGATCACCAGCCCTGCCGCTCGGTAGCGCGACCGGGTTGCGCGGATGCTCATGTCACGACCGTAGCGAAACGTCCCACTGCTGTGCCGCAGCGCCCCCGAACGTCTTCGAACAATCCCGCACGGCCCCGCCGAGTCGGATCCAGACGAATCAGGCCCAGCGCGCCCGGTACACGCCCGACATCTGCCGGTTGTTGAACTCGAGATCGCGACCGGAATGAAGCATCGCTGCTGCGATACCGATGAAGCCGACAGTTGCCATCAAGAACATAGCCATGGTGTATCCCCCAGGATCGCCGTTGGCCCAACGTTCGGGCCGTGATGATCTTGATTGTTACCGACGAGTACGCGAATGAAAATGCAGATGAGGGGGCCGTCACATGTGTCAGCTGTCACCAGCGGCGGCCCCGCTAAGATCGATCACATGAGCGTCGACGGCACAACTCCCGTACCTGCGAGCACCGGCAAGCCCGCATGGGTGAACAAAGCAATATTGATCGCGGTAGGTGTGGTCGCGTTGATCATCGCGTACTTCGTACTCGCCGCATTTCTTCCCCGATGGTGGAGCATCCGCGTAGCCAATCTTTCGGATCAGGCGTTCAGCAAAGGAATCTTCTGGGGCCTGGTACTCGGTATCGCGTGCACGCTGGTTCCACTGTTGCTTTTCTTCGCGGCGTGGTCGGTGCGCCGCAAACGCGGCGGCAAGGTCTCTGCCATCGTCGCGGTCGTTCTTGCTGTCGTGGTGGCGATTCCGAACCTGCTGACGTTGACGATCGTGCTGGGCAGCAACAATGCCGCGCATGCGGGTGAGCGCACGCTCGACACCGAGGCACCCGGTTTCCGCGGCGCAACAGCTCTCGGCGCCGTTGTCGCCGTCGTGATTTTCGCACTTCTGGTGTTCGTGATCGTCCGAGCGCGCCGTCGGCGCGCTGCGAAAAGAATCGCCGGGTCTGCAGGTACACCGGTCGCCTGAATCCGGTCAGTAAGTCCTCGGAATGCCGACCACCTTGGTTGCGTCGACTGTGAGTCCGAGGCGCGAATCGGGCCCGAGGGCCGCTATCGCGGGTGGCGACTGGGCATCGACTGTTGCTGCTCCGATCACCGTGGACCCGGCAATACCGAAGTCCGACGCAGCGCGCCTCACGTGATTGTCGGAGGTGGCGATCACGATGCTGTTCACCCCGATCGAATCCAGAATCGGCTGTGACAGCAGCGCGTTCTGGACCGTCGAGTCGGCTGCATCCTCGACGTGGATTCGACTCTCGTCGATGCCGTCGCCGACAAGCCAGTCGCGCATCGCGTCCGCTTCGGCCGTACCGTTCTGCGGATTGCCGCCGGTGACCACTATGGGCGACTCGGGTGACGTCTGCGCAGCCGCTGCAGCACTTTCCAATCGCTGCACCAATTCGTCACGCATGGATCCGTCATTTTCGAGCCCGAATCCGAGGGCGACGATGGCGGTCCGTCGGCCGTCGAACACCGGAGCGTAATCGACAGGCGACTCCGCCGAGGTCGTGATGATCCCGATGGCACGATCGACACTGTCGTGAACCGCCGGATCGATGGATCCGAGCCTCTCCAGCGCCGCATCTCGCCCGCTCGGATCGTCCGCTGCATTGCGGTAGAACGCCTGCAGCGCTGCAACATTCGGATCCGACGGCGCCGCGAGTGCAAGCGCATCGAGCGAGGCGAGACCCACGTCGTATTCGCCTTTGACGAGGTTGTCCTGCGCCGCGTTGTACAAAGCCGGTTTCGCAGGCTCGGCAATCGAGGAGATCACCGCAAGCGGGTCGATGGGCACCGGTAGCGGTTGCGCTGTCGCGACGCCTCCGAACGCGAGCACCGCGGCCACTGATCCGGACATCGCGACTGCGATGCGCATTCGGCAGGTACCGGTGGGCCTGCGGTTCGGTGCAACCGGTGTGGACAAGCTGATTCGCACAGCGGGCCCTTCCTCGAGGCGACGTGGTCGCAGCAAGGCTAGCCCGTATGGGGCTCATGTGGCCAGTGTTACTGAAGTGCTCAGAGTTACACGGCTGTGATTCGTCGATGCCAATCTCGGCTTCGTGCAACACAATTGCCGGTCAGGGCAGAACGGGCGCCTTTCCTCCGTCGTAGGGCTCGACACTCAGCTGCGTCTCGGGCTCGAACGTGAGCACCACCGGGCCGGAGTCCTCCGAGACGGTCACCACCACGGACAACCCCTCCTGCCCTACTGCTTCGATTCGTCCACGCTGTAGGCCCGCTTCGTCGAGCAATGCATAGTCGCCCACGAGAACCAACAGCTCTTCGGCCGAGAGTGTGCGCCTGCCACCGAAATCTTCAACAGTCATCACCCCACCGTAGGCGAGGAGCGCCGTCGGTTCACTCGTGCTCGGCGGGCGGATCGATGACCAGCACGTCATCGACAGGGATCGACAACGGCAGTTCGACCCGCCGTTCGTCCCAACTCGGATATCCGGGCCTGATCCACACCCGCGTTTCCTCCAACTGAACCAGCACGATCCGACGCCACCGCCAGGTCGGCTCGGGCCTTCGTAAATCGGTGTTCGCCAGCATCGGCATGGGCGCACGCGCCCAGCAGGGGGCCGACAGCGAGGAGAGCCCGTCCCGGACCAGGACGCCCGTTGCTTCGTCGACCGGAAGATCCACCGACAGAGCATGTCCGACTGGATTCACCGCATCGACGCGAGTCTCGTCGTAGTTCTCCGATACGGTCCAACCCACCAGTTCGCCGTCGGTCGGCCGAGTCACGGGGAGTCTGCTCCTCCAGCGGCCGATATCCACTGTGCCGAGTGTACCGATCGCGGCGATCTCCGATGAGTGCGAATTGTCGACCCAGACGGTCTGTGAGATCTCCCCGACGTCCAACGCTGTACCCGTGGATCATCGATCGGATTGGAGGTGCGGCGCGGCCGAGACCACATCGCGGAGCAGATCGTCCACAGCCTTCACCCGTGCAAGACCGGTCAACTCCCGCGGCACCGCGACCCAATAGGTTCGCTCGATCGAGAACTGCTCCGCGACAACGCGAACCAGCGTCGCGTCCGGTTCGCCGATATAGCTGGGCAGCGGCGCGATCCCCAGCCCACTGCGCGCGGCGAGCCAGTGCCCGGTGATGTTGTTCGTCTGAATCTGGGCTCGCCCGTCGGCAAGTATCGAATCGAGTATTCGCAACGGCGCCACGTCGAGAAGTGCCCCGACGTACCAGATGAGCGTGTGATGCTTCAGATCCTCCACTCTTTCGATGGGCGGCGCTGATCGGAGATACTCGGCTGTCGCATAGAGATGCAGCGAATACGTCGCCAGTTTTCGGTATTCCACAAATCTCGGCGATGGCTGTTCGAGGGTGACGGCAACATCGAATTCGCGCGTGTTCAAAGTGTTGTGCTCGGTGGCCGTGACCAGTTCGACGTCCAGATCCGGGTGCGCGCGCCGCAGGGTGGTCAGGTTGGGTGTGAGGACGAACGCTCCGAATCCGTCGGGAGCAGCGATCCGAACCGAGCCGGTGAGCGCTCCGACGCTCGAGGTTTGATCCTCGAACGCTTCGATCAGCGTCGACTCCACCGTCTCCGCGTAGCGCACGAGCCGTCGTCCGGCCTCGGTGAGGCGCCACCCCGACGGAGTCCGATCGAACAGCCGCTGACCTGCCGCCTTCTCCAGGCTGGTGATGCGCCGCCCCACCGTCGTGTGGTCGACTCCGAGAGCGCGCGACGCATCACTGAGCCGTCCGTGGCGAGATACCTCGAGGAAGAACCGGAGGTGGTCGGCAGTGAACATCTACCGACCGTAGCAGCCCGTGCATTTGTGCACGACAATGTGCGTGATTGGCCTTTGACATGCGCAACATTGCGACAGAGACTGGACTCACACTGTCGAGCGAAGGAAGTATCTGTGAGCACAATCGCGCATTGGGTGGATGGCAAGCCGTTCGCTGGCACGTCCAGCAACACCTCCCCCGTCACCAACCCCGCCACCGGCCAGATCACCGGCCAACTCGCCCTCGCCAACCTCGACGATGC
>NZ_JAHFVG010000011.1 GCF_023264675.1 Rhodococcus sp. (in: high G+C Gram-positive bacteria) | reverse complement strand
ACAACTCTGTCGCCAACTCGGCCAGCAGAACCTCGCACTGCTCCCGCGTCTCGAGATCGATCGCGGCCGGAAGCTGACCGAAAAACTTGTCGATCACCACCGCATGCGCAGCATCGATATGCCCGATGCTGTGCGCGGCCGCGGTGTTCGGGTACACCGGCTCGAGGGATTCCCCCGTCATCGCCCGCCTCGCCGCGAGCTTGGCAGCGAGGCGGATCCGTTTACCGGCGACACCGGCATTGATCCGCAGCAGGCACGCCAACCGAGAGGCATTGGTTCGCTCCGGCATCACCGCCAACCCGTCACTCTCGACCAACTGGGTCAGCCAGGTGTGCGAGGTACCGTACATCGCCCGCGACAGCGTTTCCATCCGCACCAACAACGCCCGCTTGTCCGCATCGACGAGAGCGCCGCTGGGCACCCGCGTCACCGACACCCATGCAGCTTCCATCGATTCGACGGCCGCCAGCACAGACACATCCGAGATCGCCGGCACACCCCGTGTGCCGGCCACCCCTACGTCGTCGGCGAGGCCGGCGACACTCTCCCCCGAAAGCATGCGATCAGACTAACCCAGAATCACCCGTTTGTCGAACATATGTTCGAATCAAACACTGGGATTCGAGCACCACTCACCGAGAGATGTTGCCCAGCAGAAATCTTCCGATCTAGAGCATGCCGCGAATGTCGGAGGCAATCTCCCTGACGACCCCGTCGAACTGGTGCCCACCCGACGGATACTCCCGAACGCGCGCTGCCGGAAACCGCGAGGCATTGAGAGCCAGATGGTCGAACGGAACCACCTCGTCGTCTCGGCAATGATGGAGCGTGAGCTCCACCGGCGGCTCCGCACCCAGGAAGGCGTAGTCAGGGACATCCCAGCCATCGGCAGTCCAGTCCGGCATGGCCAGCAACGTCGCCCGGGTGACCGAATGACGATTCTCGGCCAGCACGCGCACCAGGATCGACGCACCGAACGAGTGCGCAACAAGGATGTCTTTGCCCCCGGACGCGGCCAGCAGGGAGCGAAGTGGAACAGCCCAACCTTCGAAAGACATGTCTTCGTCGGAGAATTCGGGCATCTCGACTGCCGAACCCAACGCTTCGCCGAGCCTGTGGGCGAGCACGCCGTCTTCGGCAAAGCCGCCCGCACCGTGGATGAACAGGAGTCTTGCCACCGTCGCTCCTTCGGTCGCGGATAGCTAACTTCCGACGTATGCCGCCAGATGCTGACCGGTGAGTGTCGACCTGTCCGCAACGAGATCGGTTGGCGTTCCCTCGAATACGATGCGGCCGCCGTCGTGTCCGGCGCCAGGTCCGATGTCGATGATCCAGTCGGCGTGTGCCATGACGGCCTGGTGGTGCTCGATGACGATGACGGACTTGCCGGACTCGACGAGGCGGTCCAGCAATCCCAACAATTGTTCGACGTCGGCGAGGTGCAAGCCCGTAGTCGGCTCGTCGAGAACGTAGATACCGACCTTGTCGGCCATGTTCACCGCGAGCTTCAGGCGCTGGCGCTCACCGCCGGACAGCGTGGTGAGTGGTTGCCCGAGTTTGATGTAGCCGAGGCCGACGTCGACGAGCCGAACCAGAATCTTGTGCGCTGCGGGTAGTTTCGCGTCGCCGTCGCCGAAGAACTCCTCGGCCTCGGCGACGGACATTGCGAGTACCTCGCTGATGTCCTGCCCGCCGAGCTTGTATTCGAGCACCGATGCTTGGAATCGTTTGCCCTCGCACAACTCGCACGGGGTCGCGACGCCTGCCATTATCGCGAGGTCGCTGTAGATGACACCGTTGCCGTTGCAGGAGGGGCAGGCCCCCTCCGAATTCGCGCTGAACAGAGCAGGTTTGACGTTGTTTTCTTTTGCGAACGCTTTGCGGATCGGCTCGAGCAGACCGGTGTAGGTCGCCGGGTTGCTGCGGCGAGATCCACGAATCGCACCCTGATCCACCGTCACAACGTCTTCGAGGCCGGACAGCGAACCGTGAACGAGCGAACTCTTTCCGGAGCCGGCGACGCCGGTGACGACGGTCAGAATGCCCAGTGGCACGTCGACGTCGACGTTCTGGAGGTTGTTCGAATCGGCTCCGCGAATCTCGATCACCTCGGAGAACTCGCGCACCGAATCCTTGAGCTGAGCACGATCGTCGAAGTGGTGGCCGGTGATGGTGTCGCTGGTACGCAGCCCGTCGACGGTTCCTTCGAAGCAGACGTTTCCGCCGTTCGAGCCTGCGCCTGGTCCGAGGTCGACGATGTGATCCGCGATCGAGATGGTCTCCGGTTTGTGCTCGACGACCAATACGGTATTACCTTTGTCGCGCAACCGGAGCAGGAGATCGTTCATGTTCTCGATGTCGTGTGGATGAAGGCCGGTGGTCGGCTCGTCGAAGACGTAGGTGACATCGGTCAGCGAAGAGCCGAGATGGCGAATCATCTTGGTGCGCTGCGCCTCGCCGCCGGACAGGGTGCCTGCGGGTCGTTCGAGTGACAGATAGCCGAGTCCGATCTCCACGAACGACTCGAGCGTTTCGCCGAGGGACTCGAGCAGAGGGGCAACGGACGGCTCCTTCAACGCGCGGACCCACGCTGCGAGATCGTTGATCTGCATCGAGCAGGCGTCGGCGATGCTGATGCCCTTGATCTTCGACGATCGGGCGCCCTCGCTGAGCCGGGTGCCGTCGCATTCGGGGCAGGTGGCGAAGGTGACTGCACGCTCGACGAACGCTCTGATGTGCGGCTGCATCGCCTCGACGTCCTTGGACAGGAACGACTTCTGGATCTGCGGGATCAGTCCCGAGTACGTCAGGTTGATGCCCTCGACCTTGATCTTGGTCGGTTCCCGGTAGAGGAGATCGTCGAGTTGCTTCTTGGTGAACTTGGAGATCGGCTTGTCGGGGTCGAAGTAGCCGCAGCCGCGGAAGATTCGGCCGTACCACCCTTCCATGCTGTAACCGGGAATCGTGATAGCCGATTCGTTCAGGGACTTGCTGTCGTCGTACAGCGCCGTCAGGTCGATGTCGCTGACCGACCCGCGGCCCTCACAGCGAGGGCACATGCCTCCCGTGATGGAGAACGTACGTTTCTCCTTGGTCTGGCGTCCGCCCTTGTCGACCGTCACCGCGCCCGCTCCGGAGATCGACGCGACGTTGAACGAGAACGCCTGTGAAGACCCGATATACGGCTTTCCGAGCCGGCTGAACAGGATCCGGAGCATGGCATTGGCGTCGGTCGCGGTGCCGACGGTCGAGTGCGGATTCGCACCCATCCGCTGCTGATCGACGATGATCGCCGTGGTCAAACCGTCGAGAACATCGACGTCGGGCCGGGCCAAGGTGGGCATGAAGCCCTGCACGAACGCACTGTAGGTCTCGTTGATCATTCGCTGCGACTCGGCGGCGATGGTGCTGAACACGAGCGAACTCTTGCCCGACCCGGAGACACCCGTGAACACCGTCAACCTGCGCTTGGGGATCTCGACACTGATGTCCTGGAGGTTGTTCACGCGAGCGCCCTGAACACGAATCAGATCGTGAGTGTCCGCTGCATGCAACTCGGGCGCCGTCGTCGTCCTTCTGGCCATGGTCTGCAGTGTCTCTTTCTGTCGCGGTACGTGGTGAGAATCTAACCAGGATCGGGCGCCGTGAGTCAGCCGAGCTGTTGAATTCTCAGTAGGTTGCCTGCAGGGTCGCGGACGGCGCAATCACGCACGCCGTACGGCTGGTCGGTCGGCTCCTGGACGATGTCGGCATCGGCGCCCTGCAGCTTCTCGAAGGTGCTCTCCAAGTCTGCTGTTGCGAGCAACAATCCGGCATATGTACCTTTCGCCATCATTTCGACGATGGTGTTTCGCTCGTCGTCGGTGATGCCGGGATCGACCGCGGGAGGGGTCAGGACGATCGACGTATCGGGTTGTCCGACGGGGCCGACGGTGAGCCAGCGCATGCCGTCGTAACCGACGTCGAGTCTCACCTCGAATCCGAGGAGATCGCGATAGAAGGCGAGCGCCGCCTCGGCATCGTCGTGGGGAAGGAAGGAGGAATGAATTTTGATGTCCATGGGAGATGACGCTAGTTGCGACTCGGTGGCTGTGCTTCTCGATTCCTGATCGGTTCTTCGTGCCACGACGCGAGCGGCGCCCGCCCTCTGATCGAGGACGGGCGCCGTTGCTTGGGTTTCGGGTGTTACTTCGCCGGCACCGCTGTGGTGGTGGTCGGCACAACCGAGGTGGTCGGTGCGACTGCAGCGGTGGCCTCGGGCGTCGTTGCGACGGTCACCTCGGCAGCGGCGGTTGCCGCCGGATCCACAACCGGCGCAGCCGGATCGACGGGAACACCAGGCACGACCGGCGGGACTACCGGTGCGACGACGGGAGCAGGCACGGCTGCCACGTACGGCGCCGCCGACGGGACCGTGGTGGTGGTCGGTGCCGCTGACGTGGTGGTCGGTGTCGTCGTCGCGGTCTGAGCGACGAGCAGAGCCTGCTGCTGAACCGCCGCGGACTTGATCGGCTTTCCGGCCTGCGCATCCTTGGCGAGCTGCGTCAACCATGCTGCGGCGTACTGCGCCGAGGTCAGCGGCTTGCCGTTGGATGCATCCGAGTCACGCCAGTAGTCGAAGTGGTGGCCCGAGCCCGGTCCGAGGGTCTGACCGTACGGATCGTTCATCGCGACGGGGATGGTGTCGGTGTTGGACCCGATGAAGCCGATGACCTCCTTGGCGATCTTCGACGGCAGGTACGCCAGGTTGATGGCGTTCTCCGCGGGCAGCGGAGTGTCGTCCTCGTCGGTGACGGCTTCGGTGTCGGTCTTGGCCGATACCTTGGTGGTCGGGTCGGCAGGGGTGTAGCCGGGCTCGGACACCTTGATCAACACTTCGAGGAACGTCTCGTCACCGGCGAGCCAGTTGTCCTGGCTCGCGATGTCACTGAACGCTGCGACCGCGATTCGTCCGAGGACCATCGCCATGTCGACGCCGGTGGCCGGGGTGATCGTGTTGTCCCGCTGGATGGAGTCGATGTCGAGCTGACGACCGACGTTCGCCGCGAGATGCAGCAGCGAGGTGTTCTTCGGCATCGAGCAGGTCAGGTCACCTTCGGAGCAGAACGAGGCGACTTTGCCGTCGAGAGCGCCGAAGCTTCCCGATGTCGCGGGGAGTGCGCCTGCACCGGCAGGACCGGTGTTGCTGTTCTGGTACTTGGTGTCGAATCCGTCGGGGTTGGTGCCCGACTGGGATCCCGGAAACGCGGTCTGGCCGTCGGTACGGCCTGCGTCGGCGAGGATGACGACTCCGACGACCTGCGACGGGTCGACGATTCCGTACTTGCCGTCGGCGCCTGCGGTCTGGTTGCCGATCTCCATCGCGGTACGACGGGTGACGTCGGCACCTTCGCTGTAGCCGACGATCGCGAAACGCGTGTTGGGGCACGAGGCGACGATGGCCTTCATGACGGTCTGAGTGTTGGCGACGCCGGTGTCGACGGCCGACTCGTAGGTGGCGAGGTTGGCCGGGTAGTCGATGTACACCGCGGCGTAGGAGCCGTCCTTGACCGCGCTCTTCGGGGCGCCGACCATCTGGTCGATCCAGTCGCTCTGGAAATCGCCTGCGAGTGCAGCGGGGAGAAGCGTGCCGTCCGGGAGGGTGAGCATCTTCGTCTCACCGTTGCTCGGTGTGTCACCACGTCCGCCGACGGCGATGCTGACCATGTCGTAGCAGGTGGCGGTGGATGCGAGTTCGACATCGGCATCGGACGTCGTCAGGCCGGATGTAGTCAGCACCGCGGCGCCGACAGCAAGTGCTCCGAGTGAAACGAAAGCGACTGCGCTCGTGACGAGTCGTCGTCGATTCGCGGGTCCGCGAGTTGTGACGCGTAAAGGCATGTTCATCCCAATCAGTTTGTCCCCGAACCGATCAACACCCGCGGATTTTCTCGCGGGCTCACTTCGCCGCGCCGACACTGCGCGGCGGGGTTACTTCGATTTCGCCCCAGGATCCTCCGGCGTTACACCGTGATGCAATCGAGACTCCTCAATACCCTAGGGGGGTATGGTAGACAGGAGTGGACGAAAGAGGTGCGCACGTGAAGACAGCAATCAAGCTGGCAGGGTTCGTATTCGGAATTACAATGGTGTTCTTTGCTACGTATGCGATCGGTACTGCTGTCGGACCGCTAGGAATGGAGTCCGCGGAACGACCCGGTTCGGTGGCCGAACAACCCGTCTCGCACGAACACGCGCAGGTCATGCCGCATGAGTGACACGGAACTGATCCTGGGGGGCATGACGTGCGCGTCGTGCGCCAACCGCATCGAACGCAAGCTCAACAAGCTCGACGGCGTCACCGCCACGGTCAACTACGCCACCGAGAAGGCCCGCGTCACCTCCGACGGCGTCCCCACCGAGGACCTGATCAAGGCAGTCGAGGCTGCCGGGTACACGGCGTCACTGCCGGTGGACGAGCCCGAGCCGGCGCCGGAGACCGATCCGCTGAAGCAGCGCCTGCTGATCTCGGCCGCGTTGTCGGTACCGGTCATCGCGATGGCGATGATTCCAGCGTTGCAGTTCACCAACTGGCAGTGGCTGTCGCTGACCCTCGCCGCGCCCGTCGTCGTGTGGGGTGCCTGGCCGTTCCACAAGGCTGCCTGGACGAATCTGCGTCACGGGACATCGACGATGGACACCCTCGTGTCGATGGGAACCCTCGCGGCCCTCGGCTGGTCTCTGTACGCGCTGTTCTTCGGAACCGCGGGCACACCGGGGATGAAGCACCCGTTCGAGCTGACGATCGCGCGCATGGACGGCTCGTCGAACATCTACTTCGAGGCCGCGGCAGGCGTCACGACGTTCATCCTTGCCGGGCGGTACTTCGAGTCTCGATCCAAGCGTCGCGCCGGCGCCGCACTGCGCGCCTTGCTCGATCTCGGCGCCAAGGACGTAACCCTGCTGCGCGACGGCGTCGAGAAGCAGATTGCCGTCGGTGATCTTGCCGTCGGCGACACCTTCCTCGTGCGGCCCGGCGAGAAGATCGCGACGGACGGGGTCGTCGAATCCGGAGTCTCGGCGGTCGACGCATCGATGCTGACGGGCGAATCGGTGCCGGTGGAGGTCGCGACGGGAGACTCCGTCGTCGGTGCGACCGTCAATGTCGGTGGTCGGCTGGTCGTGAAGGCGACTCGCATCGGCGCCGATACTCAGCTCGCCCAGATGGCGAAGCTCGTCGAGGACGCGCAGACCGGTAAGGCTCAGGCGCAGAAGCTCGCCGACCGGATCTCCGGCATCTTCGTACCGATCGTCATCGCGATCGCGGTGGGGACCCTCGGCTTCTGGCTCGGCACCGGAGGATCCGTCGCCGCTGCTTTCACCGCGGCGGTCGCCGTCCTCATCATCGCCTGCCCGTGCGCACTGGGTTTGGCGACGCCGACAGCGCTGATGGTCGGAACCGGTCGCGCCGCGCAGCTCGGCATCTTGATCAAGGGCCCGGAGATTCTGGAGTCGACGCGGCAGATCGACACCGTCGTGCTCGACAAGACCGGAACCGTGACAACGGGCGAGATGACGCTGCTGGCGGTCCATCCCGCCGTCGGCGCGAGCGCGGAGGAGGTACTGGCGGTCGCGGGCGCTCTCGAAGCCGGTTCCGAACATCCCATCGCGCGGGCGATCACCAAGGCGGCAGGAACGGTTACCGAAGTCGAGGAATTCGCGAACCAGGCCGGCCTCGGTGTCACCGGCGTCGTCGACGGTCGGGCTGTCGTCCTCGGCCGCGCGTCACTGCTGGCCGATTGGTCCCAGGCGTTGACGCCCGAGCTACAGAAGGCACTGGACGACGCCGAACGCGACGGACGCACCGCGGTTGCGGTCGGCTGGGACGGACACGCGCGCGGAGTGCTCGTCGTCGCCGATGCCATCAAACCGACGTCGAAGCAGGCCGTCGCCGAACTACGCGCTCTCGGACTGACCCCCGTGATGCTCACCGGTGACAACGAGGCGGCGGCAAAGAAGATCGCCGCCGACGTCGGCATCGACGAGGTATTTGCCGGAGTCCTGCCTCAGGGCAAGGTCGACGTCATCGAGCGTCTCCAATCGGAGGGCCGGGTCGTGGCGATGGTCGGTGACGGCGTCAACGATGCGGCCGCGCTGGCCACAGCCGATCTCGGGTTGTCGATGGGCACCGGCACCGACGTCGCCATCGAAGCAAGCGATCTGACGTTGGTTCGCGGCGATCTGCGCGCGGTCGGGGATGCCATCAGGCTCTCGCGCAAGACGCTCGCGACGATCAAGGGCAACCTGTTCTGGGCGTTCGCCTACAACGTCGCGGCGATCCCCCTCGCCGCGGCCGGATTGCTCAACCCCATGCTGGCCGGGGCGGCCATGGCCTTCTCGTCGGTATTCGTGGTGACGAACAGTCTGCGGTTACGGCGCTTCTCGGCCTCGTAGTCCAAGATGGGTACATGGCTGATGCGTTCGAGGTCCCGATCCGTGACGAGTCGATCAGACTCGGGCAATTTCTGAAGCTCGCGAGTCTCATCGAGTCGGGGGCCGAGGCGAAGAGCTTCATCGCCGACGGGTTGGTGAGCGTCAACGGCGAGGTCGATCTTCGCCGCGGGCGGCAACTCCACGAAGGCGACGTGGTGTCGATCGAAGGCGGTCCATCCGCTCGTGTGGCCAAGGACGAGATTCTGTGACCGGGACAGTGGGCAAGAGCGGGACAGTCGGCCGGAACGGGCTTCCGCGCACGCAGGTGCCCAAGGCGTTCGACCAGGATGCAGGCTCCTACGATCGGCTCGTCGGGGCAAATCCCGGCTACCACGAGCATCTCGCCAAATCGGCTGAGCGGCTGCGCCTACCGGGTCTCGGCGACGGTCTGCGGTTGCTCGACATCGGCTGCGGCACGGGAGCTTCGACCGCTGCACTCCTGAAAGCGGCACCGCACGCCCAGATCATTGCCGCCGATGCGTCGGCCGAGATGCTCGCCGTCGCACGCAGCAAGAAGTGGCCGTCGAACGTCACGTTCGTCCACAGCCGCGTCGAGGAGTTGCAGGAGAACGGAGTCGAGGGTCCCTTCGATGCGATTCTCGCCGCGTACCTGATCCGGAACGTCGACGACCCGGACAAAGAACTATCGTCGTTGCTGGCTCTGCTGAAGCCGGGATCGTCCATCGCGTTCCACGAGTACTCGGTCAAGGACTCGCTGCGCACACGGGCAGTCTGGTCACTGGTGTGCTGGGCGATCATCATTCCGCTCGGCTACGCCGCCACCCGCGACTTCACGCTGTACAAGCACCTGTGGCGCAGCGTCACCAGTTTCGATGGGGTGAGGGAGTTTTCGCGGCGGCTCCAGCGGGCCGGCTTCACCTCACTCGACGTCGAGACCATGACGGGGTGGCAGAACGGCATCGTTCACACCTTCCTCGGAGCGCGCCCGGAAGAGACAGCAAGGCCGGAGGAAACTGCATGACCGATCGTCGACGAGTGGTCCATCCCGGGCCGTCGGGGTACTCATCGGTCGGGTCGTTGTCGGCGGTTCCTCGGGTGGCGGTAGTGGGCGGTGGTATCGCCGGGCTCAGTGCCGCAACGGCTTTGGCCGAGCGCGGTGTCAAG
Organism: Rhodococcus sp. (in: high G+C Gram-positive bacteria); assembly: GCF_023264675.1. Taxonomy (GTDB): domain Bacteria; phylum Actinomycetota; class Actinomycetes; order Mycobacteriales; family Mycobacteriaceae; genus Rhodococcoides. The sequence continues at coordinate 141,455 of NZ_JAHFVG010000011.1, read as the reverse complement.
GTAGTCGTGATGGAACGCGAGAAGTATCTCGGCGGTCGCGTCGGTGGTTGGTCGACTGAGTTGCAGGACGGCTCGCCGGCCACGATGAGCCGCGGATTCCATGCGTTCTTTCGTCAGTACTACAACCTTCGGAATCTGTTGGAGCGCAGTGACCCGGGCCTTCGTCGGCTGCATGCTGTCGAGGACTATCCGCTGATCGACGACTCGGGCCGGATCGATGGCTTCAAGGGGCTGCCGCAGACGCCGGGACTCAATGCGCTGGCGTTTGCATTGCGCAGTCCGACTTTTCGGCCGAAAGAGCTCCTGTCCCTCAACGGCATCGCTGCTCTTCCGCTGATGACGGTCAGTGTCCCGGAGACGTACGAGCAGCTGGACAATGTTCCCGCCGCCCAGTTCCTGCGAGACATCAACTTCCCCGAGGCTGCGCGTCACCTCGCGTTCGGGGTGTTCTCGCGGAGCTTCTTCGCCGATCCCGAGGAGATGTCGGCCGCCGAACTGGCGATGATGTTCCACCTGTACTTCCTCGGGTCTTCCGAAGGTCTGGTCTTCGATGTTCCGACGGGCCCGTATCCGCAGACACTGTGGGATCCGCTGGGAAAGTACCTCGAAGGTCTCGGAGTCGAGATTCGAACCGGCGTCACCGTCGGTTCGATCGAACGCGGATTCTGGGTCGACGGCGAGAAGTTCGACGCCGTGGTTCTCGCTGCCGACGTGAGCGGACTGAAGAAGGTGACGGGTGAGCTCGGCACGCAGGAGTGGCGCGACGACGTTGCGGCACTGCAGAACACGCCTCCGTTTCTCGTGCACCGGGTGTGGCTGGACAAGCCTGTCAACGCCGACCGGCCTGCGTTCATCGGCACCGGCGGAATGCCGCCGATCGACAATATTTCCGTGCTGGAGAGGTTCGAGGACGAGGCGGCTGAGTGGGCTGCTCGGACAGGCGGTTCGGTCGTCGAGCTGCATGCTTATGCTGCAACGGATTCGGAGGACGACACCCGCGCGCAGCTGATGGCGCGGATGCACGAGATCTATCCGGAGACAGCGTCGGCGACGGTGGTCGCCGAGCGGTCGGAGTGGCGCGACGACTGTCCGATGTTCGGATTGGGTCACTTCGCGCGCCGGCCGACGGTGCGCACTCCGGAGCCCGGCCTGGTGCTCGCCGGCGACGGCATCAGGATCGACCTACCCGTTGCCCTGATGGAACGTGCTGCGACGACGGGTCTTTCCGCCGCCAACACCTTGCTCGCGGGCTGGGGCGTCGAGGGTCACGACATCGTCACCGTCCCGGTGAAGGGTCGGTTCCGGTTGTTCGACAAGCTGGCGCGGTTGGTCTGAGCTGGTAGCGCTTCGCCTTTGCGCCGAGTCGGTTCAGCGTGGCGCGAGGCTCAGCTCCACCTCGGGATTGCCGGCGGTGCGCCAGAGTGTGGTGTCTGCTGTCAGCGGCGCTGCGCAGGTGATGCACCAGTCGGCGCTGCTCGTTTCGATGCTGCACCGCCGGCAGTAGATCCGCATCGGAGGCGTGTCGTGCCTCGGGAGGTGCGCGTTTCCCCACCGTGCAAGAGCATGAATGATGGGGAGGGTGTCCAGCCCGGCGTCGGTCAGGTTGTAGTCGAATCGTGGGCGGACGTTGCCGGAGTACGCATCGCGCCGCAGTAGGTTTGCGTCGACCAGCGTCTCGAGGCGCTTGCTGAGAACGGTGTCGGCCACGTCCAGCTTCGTTTTGAGGGTGTCGAATCGACGGTTGCCGGCAAATACCTCGCGCAGAATGACCATGATCCATGGGTCACCGACAATATCCAGAGTCCGTGCCACCGGGCATACCTTGTCGGACCAATCGGATCTCAGGGCCATGCGTCGAATGGTATTGACTATCTTCAAGGCAGTCAATACTGTCTGACCGGTGACGCCTCCGACGACCACCACCCGCCGCCGTATTCATCCGGCTTGGTGGGTCGCCGCTGCTGCGTTCGTTGCTTTGCTGGCTGCGGCCGGATTCCGTGCTGCCCCCGGCGCTCTGATGGTGCCGCTGAACGAGGAGTTCGGCTGGTCGACGAGCGTGATGTCGCTGGCGGTGAGCATCAACCTCCTGCTCTACGGATTGACGGCGCCGTTCGCGGCGGCGTTGATGGACCGCTTCGGTATGCGGCAGGTAGTCGCTACCGCGTTGACCTTGGTTGCCCTGGGTGCGGGCGGCAGTGTCTTGATGACTGCATCCTGGCAGTTGTTGGTGTTCTGGGGTCTGCTGATCGGATTAGGCACCGGCGCAATGGCTCTCGTGTTCGCCGCGACCATCGCCAACCGGTGGTTCGTCGAGCGCCGCGGCCTGGTGATGGGAATCCTCACCGCCGGGTCGGCCACTGGACAGCTGATCTTCCTGCCACCCGTCGCCGCCATGGCCGAGGGCGTCGGGTGGCGTCCGGCTTCGTTGGTGATCGCGTGCGCTGCGCTGCTGGCGGTTCCGGTGGTGTGGCTGGTGATGCGCGACTACCCCGAGGATCGCGGTGTTGCTCCGTTCGGAGCCGATGAGAATTATGTAGCGCCGCCGCGGGTGGTGGGAGGAGCTGCAAGGCGCACCTTCGACGGTCTGCGGTACGCGGCCAAGCATCGCTCCTTCTGGGCGCTCGCCATTGCATTCGCGATCTGTGGGGCAACAACCAACGGCCTCATCGGGATTCACTTCATCCCGTCCGCACACGACCACGGCATGCCCGCCACGACGGCCGCCGGACTTCTCGCGGTGGTCGGTGTGTTCGACATCGCCGGGACCATCGCGTCTGGTTGGTTGACCGACAAGTTCGATCCGCGAAAGCTACTGGTGGCCTACTACGTGTTCCGCGGGGTCGGACTGCTGTTGCTGCCGTGGCTGCTGTCCGATTCGGTGCATCCGAGCATGGTGCTGTTCATCGTGATCTACGGCCTGGACTGGGTTGCGACGGTGCCGCCCACCGCAACTCTGTGCCGCGAAATCTTCGGCGAACGGGGAACCATCGTGTTCGGTTGGGTCTTCGCCGCCCACCAACTCGGCGCTGCCGCTGCCGCGTTCGGTGCCGGGTTGATCCGAGACATGTTCGGCGACTACACCTTCGCCTGGTGGGGCGGGGCAGCGATGTGCATCATCGCCGCCGCCCTGTCCGTCAGCGTCAAGCGGACTCGCGCGCTGCTTTCGACGGGCTGACGCCGCGCCTGCTCGACCGATCAGAGACCTCTCGACCGCAGGTCGTACCGCCGCTCGGCGTAGTCGAGGTCGTCTTTCCACAACCTCGCAGCCGTGTAGTTCATCGCCGGACGCAGCAGGGGAGCAACCTTGCGCGCCATACGGAACCCCGGTCGATCCGAACTCGCGATGGTCGCCTCGATCACCGCTGTCCGAGGCTTGCCGTCGGGACCGGGGCCGAGCGGGGTCGCGTGGGTTTCCACGACACTCCCGACGCCTTCGCCCTCCAGAATTCGCATGATGATGGTCCGCGGGCCGGGGCACACGAACTCGGCACGTACCGGAACGCCGATGCCGCGGCTGACGCGGAAGGTCACGTCGACGAGGAAGCGATCGTCCTCGTTGGGCACGTCGACGTCGGTGGGTGCGTCGATGACTTTCAACCGCGCGAACGAGTAGGGGTGGAACCACGCGCCGTGCCACGGGTCGAGGCGGTTGGCGACGATGTCGTCGGGCTCGCAGATACCCGTGAGCGTCACGACGCCGTCGACACTCGTCGAGGCGGGCGGCCTGATCGGGACGATGGGAACCTCCGTCGGTTCCTCACCGCCGAGTTCGTCCAACCTGACCCAGACGAGGATGCCGTCGTCGAACGCGGGAAGTGGTCGCCACCCCGGACGACCCTTGGGGCCGAGCGGCATACCGTGCCACAGGCAGATGAGGGTGTCGCATTCGATCTTCGCTTTGTCGAGCGGTGCGCCGAGGTGCGGGCATGCACCGGGAGCGATGTGAATGCCGCCGTCTTCGCCGCGCCAGGCGACCAGTTCGGAACCACCGATCGTTCGGCCGAACGGCTTGTCGGCGGGGACATCGCGACTCGCGGCGAAGACGAACCAGTTGCCCGACGGTCTGGTCTTGGCGCGTTTGAGGGCGGATTCGATGACCTGGGGGTTGGCGCCCTTCCAGGTCGGTTCCTGTTTCGCCCACGCTTCGGAGGGCAGGGGTTGCAAAGGGAGGCTCTTCGGCCAGCGAGAGCGGAGGACGTCGAGTGTGGCCACGATTTCCAGAGTAATGCGGCTTCGCCGCCCGTGTGTGGGTAGTAGGTCCGGGCACCGACTATGCGCGCACGGGCGGCGGAGCCGCTCGGATGTTGACAGTGTGCTGTCAGCTTCTTAAGCTGACAGCACACTGTCAACTCTGGAGGTCACCATGAAAACGATCGCTCTCTACGCAACCGACACCATGGCCGACTGGGAGTACGGCTACCTCGTCGCCGGCGTCGCAATGGCCCGCGAGCAGGGCGACGACCGATACCAGCTGACGGTGGTCTCGGACGGCGGCGACGAAGTCACCTCGCTGGGCGGGATGCACATTCGGCCCGACGGGGCGGTAGTGGATCTCGAGACGTCGGAACTCGCAGCATTGATACTGCCCGGCGGGAACACGTGGGACGCAGAACACGACGCGGTGCTCGGTCTCGCCGGCGAGGCGCTCGATCGAGGGACTCCGGTGGGCGGCATCTGCGGCGCGACTCTCGGCCTTGCGCGAATCGGCATCCTGAACGATCGGCCGCACACGAGCAACGCACTCGAATTCCTCGGCACAGCAACCGAATACTCTGGTTCCGAACACTATCGCGACGAACGCACGGTCGTGAGCGGCTCCCTCGTCACCGCCCCGGGAACGGCGCCGCTCGAATTCGCGAAGGCGTTGTTCGAGATGCTCGAACTCTTTCCGCCCCCCGTCATCGACGCCTGGTACGGCCTCTATACGACGGGCGAGAAGAAGTACTTCGACCAGCTGCAAGGGGAGCAGTGAGATCGGCGGCCGGGGATGCGCTCACCTCGATCGTGCTGCCTGCCTTCGAGTTGAACGGCGAATTCCTCGCCGCCGCCAAAGACATTGCCGAACCCGCGGGCCTGACGCCTGCGTGGTGGCAGGTCCTGGGAGCGACTCTCGACGAGCCCCTGGTGGTCGCGGAGATCGCTCGACGCGTCGGCCTCGGGTTGGCGCGGCAGAGTGTCCAGCGGACTGCCGACATTCTGGTGGACAAAGGGTGGGCCGAGTATCTCGACAATCCCAAGCACCGGCGGGCCAAACTCCTCCAGCCGACGGGGGAGGGTCGAGCAACGCTGACCAAGCTCCGAGCCGAGCAGAACGAGTGGGCCGATGCCGTCGGCGAGGCTGTGGGAGAGGCCGAGATCGCGCGGATTCACGCTGGCATCGCGAAGATCATCGAAGCGTCGAGGCGCTACCGCGGGACCAAAGACTCGTAGTACTCCTGCTGGGCCGGGTAGTAGTCGTCGAAGCTCGGCAGCGCGACGCCGTCGCGGGACGCGATGAGCATGTCGAGGTAGTACTCCCACCCCGGACCGATGTCGCCGATTCCCTCGGTTGTCGTCAGATGCTGAATGAACAGAAGTGTTGTGGCGCCTTCGGTCTCGGTCAGTCTGGCCTCCAGCGACCATCCCTCGCCGGTGGAGACCGCCAGAACTTCGGGGGCGTCGCACTTGTCGACGGTCATCTCCGACCAGGGGTCACCCTCCTCGAAGACCATCTGGATGTTGATGGTCTTCTCGGACAACCGCTCCCACGGTCCGAACCAGAGTGCCGTTCGGTCCGATTCGGTGAGGCTGGCCCACACATCTTCCCGACTCGCCGAGAAGGTGCGCGTCAGTTCCAGGTCGGCGCCGGTGGCGGTCGGGCGAAGAGTTCCGGTGGGAGTCATAGCGGTCATTATGCAACCCCGACGAACCTCAATGCAGCCGTAGTGGCGGCCGCAGCGACGACGATCGCGACGAACGGCGCCCTGCGCCAGGCGAGCACTGCCGCCACGAGTACCCCTGCGGGCGCGGCGAAGCCCGCGAATCGGTGATCCACGACGAGGGCCGATGTGGCGATGAGGGCGACGAAGACGACGGCGACGCCGATCGAGCCGAGCTTTTCCGCTCGCGCAGAGATGTCGATTCGGGTGCGCAGCGCAGGACCGATGAACCGGAAAGCAAGTGTGCCGACGCCGAGGGCGATCATCGGAAGTACGTAGTTCATACCGGGACCTTCGTGGCGAGGTAGGCCGGGATCACGCCAAGCAACGACAGCAGCACGGGCAGTCCCGGCGGAAGCACCACCGCAGCGGACACTGCGATCACGGCACCGATCAAAGCTGCGTTCCTGGTGGCGGTATCTCTCAGAGCAGGCATCACCAGGGCGATCAGCACTGCCGGAAAGGCCGCATCAACACCGAGAGCTGCGGTGTCGGTGATCTGTCCTCCGACCGCCGCGCCGGCAACGACGCCGATGTTCCACGCGACGAACAATCCGATTCCGCACATCCAGAACGCTGCCCGACGCCGGTGCGGTTCGTCTTCGAGCACGGTGAAGGCCACGGCTTCGTCGGTGATGAGGTGTGTGCCGAGCAGCTTCTTCAGCGGAGAGGTACCGGTGAGCGTGTCGCCGATCGAGAAGCCGAGCGGAATCAATCGGGTGTTGACGAGCAGGGCGCTTGCCACAGCCGCGAGCGGATTACCTCCTGCCGCAAGCACTCCCACGAGAATGAACTGGGCGGCACCGGCGAAGACGAAGACCGACATCGCGATGGGTAGCCACAGGGGGAGACCGGCCGAGACGGCGATGGCACCGAAAGATGCACCGACGAGTCCGTCGGCGAGGCAGACCAGAGCGATGTCGCGGATCACGGTGTCGGGGCCGGTGGGTGTTCGCCGTATCGAACGCATGGCCATAATAATGGACCGCAACGTCAGTGTTCGTCAAGGCGAACGCATCGACCGATAGAGTGAACCCGTGACGTCGCCCAGTGCACCCATCGCAGCCATTGCCGCCTCCCTGCAACGCGAACGGAAGCGGATCGGCCTCTCGCTGGCCGAGGTTGCCCGACGAGCCGGTATCGCAAAGTCCACCCTGTCCCAACTGGAATCCGGGACGGGAAACCCCAGCGTGGAAACCCTGTGGGCGCTGAGCGTGACGCTGGACGTGCCGTTCGCGCAGCTCGTCGAACCGGTGAAACCACGGGTTCAGCTGATTCGCGCCGGGACCGGCCCGGCTTTCGTGTCCGAGACGGCCGATTACGTCGCGACGCTGCTGGCATCGTGCCCGCCGAACGCGCGCCGCGACATCTACTTCATCACCGCGCAGGTAGGAGCTCCCCGCGCGTCCGATCCACACTCGCCCGGAGTGATCGAGCATGTCGTGATGTCCGCGGGAAGGGCGCTTGTCGGGCCGACGGAGGAGCCCGTCGAGCTGCACCCGGGCGACTACCTCTGCTATCCCGGCGACATCGCGCACACCTTCGAGGCGTTGGAGCCGAACACCACGGCGGTTCTCCTGTCAGAACACAGCTGAGATCCCTGTTCCTCAGGTGCTCAATTGCCGCCGCCACTTTCCGAACGACCGTGGGGACGACACGGCCAGCACAGCCACCGGATCGCCCGCGCGGCGGTAGACGGCGACGAACGGTCCGATCGCCGGATCTCCCTCGACGATGTCGGCCAGGCATTCGGGGCTCTGATGACCGGCGAACTGAATCCGCGAGTGGTACTGGTCGGACCACACGTACGGGACACCGCTGAACATGTCGTCGGAGGTCCCGAGCAGCACTTTCATCGCTACGGCAGGCCGGGTGGCCGCTGCAGTCCAGTGCTCCTCGCGCACGACGACGCCGAACGAATCCCGCACGGCTGCACAGTCGCCGACGGCCGAGACCCCGGGAATCGAGGTCATGCCCCGTCGATCCGTCACGACGCCACCGGCGAGTTCGATGCCACTTCCGTTCAGCCATTCGGTGTTCGGCCGCGACCCGACGCCGATGACCACCACGTCGGCGGGCACGTTCGTTCCGTCGGCCAACTCGACGGCCGTGACTCTGCCGCCGAGCGAGGTCAGTCCCGAGACCGGTGTGCCGGTACGTAGCGTTGCGCCGCCGCGGCCGTGCCAGGCGGCGACGAGACCGCCGATGTGAGCGCCGAACACACGTTCCAGCGGCGACGCGGATGCCTCCACGACGGTGACCTGGCAGCCCAGTTCCACGGCGGTCGAGGCGACTTCGCTGCCGATGAATCCTGCGCCGACCACCACGACCCTGGTGCCGGGCGTCAACTCTGCTCGCAGCGCGATCGCGTCGTCCAGAGATCTGAGCGCGTGCACACCGCGGGTGCCGTCGAACAGCCGAATCGCCGACGCCCCGGTCGCGATCACGACTGCGTCGCTTCTCACGTGGGAACCGTCGGCGAGGGTGACGTCCCGGCCGGTCGGGTCGAGGCCGACAGCGGACACTCCCAGTCGCCAGTCCACGTCGAGGCCTGTGTCGTCGTCGGTCTCGAGGGCCAACCCGTCGTCGACGCCCTTCAAGAACTGTTTGGACAGGGGCGGCCGGTCGTACGGGCGGTGAATCTCGTCGCCGATGATGGTGATGGTGCCGTCGAAGCCCTGCTCACGCAGGGCGCGCGCCGAGGATAGGCCGGCGAGTGAAGCTCCGACGATCGTCACCGACTTCATGGGCTCACCGCGACGCGGATGACACCGTCCTCGACGAGTACGGCGTGGGTACGTACGGGAATCTTGGCGGGCGCGCCGAGGGCGGCGCCGGTGCGCAGGTCGAAGCAGGCGGTGTGGAGTGGGCATTCGACGGCACAGTCCTCCACCCACCCTTCGGACAGCGAGGCGTCCTGGTGGGTGCAGGTGTCGTCGATCGCGAAGTACTCGCCGTCGACGTTGAAGATCGCGATGGGCGCGGCGCCGGGCGGGGTGATGCGTAGTGCTTCACCGTCGGGGAGTTCTTCGACGCGTGCGGCGTCGAGAAGGGTGCGGGTGGAGAACGTCGCGGTCATGGTGGCCTCGCAGTCGAATGCGGCGTCGGGTGTGAAGCGTCTGTTCTGTCACAGCATGGAGTTTCTCCGTTGCGACGGTGGGAACACTCCGTTTCAATCGTGTGAATCTGTTGCGCTATACGAATCGCAGTTCGTATTGTGCAACTAAATCTTCTTCACGTACAGCCCCCAGGAGCACGCAATGGCATCGAATTCGCCGAAGGTCGTGATCGTCGGCGCCGGGATCGTCGGCTGCAGCCTCGCCGAGGAACTGAGTTCGCGAGGGTGGACCGACATCACCGTCCTCGACAAGGGGCCGATCGATCTCCCCGGCGGATCCACCTCGCACGCGCCTGGCCTGGTGTTCGCCACGAACAGCTCGCGTTCGATGTCGCGTTTCGCCGCCTACACCGCGCAGAAGTTCAAAGACCTCGATTCCTTTCTCGGCGTCGGCGGACTCGAGGTCGCGACGACGCCCGAGCGCGTCGACGAGCTGTATCGACGCCATGGATTCGCAACGTCATGGGGGTTGCCGTCGGAGGTGATCGATGTGGAGCGGTGCCTGGAGCTCTATCCGCTTCTCGATCGCGACCTCGTTCTCGCCGGCCTTCACACGCCGGACGACGGTCTGGCCAAGGCGATATCGGCCTCCCGCAAGCAGGCTGAACGCGCGATCTCCCGCGGTGCTCGATTCATCGGCGGAACGGCGGTGACGGCGATCGAGGAGACGGGAGGAAAGGTCACGGCGGTCAAGGCCGGGGACGAGACGTTCCCGGCCGATGTGGTCGTGTGCTGCGCAGGCTTCTGGGGCCCGGAACTGGGCGAGATGCTCGGCGTCACCGTCCCCCTGCTGCCGTTGGCACACCAGTACGCGCACACGACGACACTCGACCTCCCGTCGAGGGCGGCCAGTGTCGAAGCCGTGTTGCCGATCCTGCGGCACCAGGACCAGAGCCTCTACTTCCGCGAGCACGGCGACCACCTGGGGATCGGTTCGTACCACCATCGGCCGATCCCGGTGGATTCGCGAACCCTGCCCAGCGGCGAGAACGTCACCGAGAACTCGATGCCGTCGTCGATGGAGTTCACCGGCGACGACTTCACCGACGCGTGGCACCACAGCACCGAGCTTCTCCCCGTGCTCGGCGGCGCCGCGCTGGATCATGCGTTCAACGGCATCTTCTCGTTCACCCCGGACGGTGCGCCTCTCGTCGGCGAGTCTCGTGAGGTCGCCGGACTGTGGACGTGCGAGGCGATCTGGGTGACTCACAGTGCCGGCGTCGCCAAGTCGCTGGCCGAGACGTTGGTCGAGGGTACGAGCGAGATCGACATGCACGAATGCGATCTGTACCGCTTCGAAAAAACGGACCTGGTGCCGTCGAATGTCGCGCGGACTTCGGCGCAGAACTTCGCCGAGGTCTACGACATCATTCACCCCCTCCAGCCGAAGGAGGAGCCGCGGCCGCTGCGTGTCACTCCGTTCTACGGCCGTCAGCAGCAACTCGGCGCGGTGTTCCTCGAAGGCGGTGGATGGGAACGTCCGCACTGGTACGAGTCGAACGCCTCACTACTGGAGCAACTTCCGGAGCAGTGGCAAGCGCCGAAGCGTGAGCCGTGGTCGGCCAAGTTCTGGTCACCCGTTGTAGCCGTCGAGGCGTGGAAGACACGCGAAGCGGTGGCGATGTACGACATGACTCCGCTTCGACGCCTCGAGGTCGGCGGTCCGGGCGCGCTGGAACTGCTTCAGAATCTGACGACGAACCAGCTGGACAAGAAGGTCGGGAGTGTCACCTACGCGCTGATGCTCGACGGGAGTGGTGGCGTGCGTAGCGATATCACCGTCGCCCGCGTCGCGCACGACCGCTTCCAGGTCGGCGTCAACGGCCCGCTCGACGAGGATTGGATGCTCCGGCACGCCGGTCCTGACACCTATGTTCGCGACATCACCGGTGCGACGGCCTGTATCGGACTGTGGGGACCACATGCGCGAGACGTGCTGGCGCCGCTGACCACGGCCGACATCTCGCATACGGGGCTGAAGTACTTCAACGGCCGCAACATTCACGTCGCCGGGATCGACGTGCTGGCTCTACGCTTGTCGTACGTCGGTGAACTCGGATGGGAGCTGTACACCGACGCCGATACCGCTCTGCGACTGTGGGATTCGTTGTGGGAGTCGGGTCAGGAGTACGGCGTGGTCGCGGCAGGCCGCAGTGCCTTCAACAGTCTGAGGCTCGAGAAAGGCTACCGGTCCTGGGGAACGGACATGACAGCCGAACACGACCCGTACGCCGCGGGGCTCGGGTTCGCGGTCCGTCCCGGTAAAGGCAGCTTCATCGGATCGGAGACGCTCGACGAGACGAAGAGCGCGACGGCACTGGTGTGCCTCACCCTCGACGATCCGTCGCACGTGGTGATGGGCAAGGAGCCGGTCCTGGTGAACGGCGTCGTCGCCGGGTACGTCACCAGCGCCGCCTACGGCTACACCGTCGGACGTACCGTGGCGTATGCATGGGTTCCCGCGGGAACGAAACCGGGCGATCATGTTGCCGTGCAGTACTTCCGCGACCAGCTACCGGCGACGGTGATGGCCGAGCCTCTCGTCGATCCCGAGATGACGAGGATCAGGCGATGACCGTGGTGGAACCGGGGCCCACCCTGCTGAGGACACTCGGCGGGCACACGTATGTCGATCCCGGGTACTTCGAGAAAGAGCAGGAAAAGATCTTCGAGCAGATGTGGTTCTGCGCGATCCGCGCCGACGACATCCCCGAGATGGGCAACTTCCGGACTGTGCAGATCGGCCGCGAGTCGGTGCTGATCAGCCGAAATCGCAAGGGCGGCATCCGGGCATTCTTCAACGTGTGCCGCCACCGCGGCGCCCTGGTGTGCACCGAGGACGCGGGCACCGTCAAGCGAAACTTCCAATGCCCCTATCACGCATGGACGTACGATCTCGACGGAAAGCTCATCGCCGCTCCGAACCTGATCAACATGCCGGAGATCGATCGCACCGAGTACGGTCTGCGCGCGGTGCACGTTCGGGAATGGCTGGGCTACGTGTGGGTGTGCATCGCCGACGATCCACCGTCCTTCGAAGACAGCGTGCAAGGCGACGTACGGGAACGCCTGGGCGCGGTGGGAAAGATCGACAGCTACGGAACCGAAAATCTGGCGCTCGGCCGCCGAATCACCTATGACGTCGCAGCGAACTGGAAGCTCATCGTCGAGAACTTCATGGAGTGCTACCACTGCGCCACCATCCATCCCGAACTCACGGAGGTGCTACCGGAGTTCGCCGATGGGTTGGCGGCCCAGTCCTATGTGGGACACGGCGCCGAGTTCGGCGAGGAGATCGAGGGCTTCACCGTCGACGGCACCGCGGGATTCGACGCGTTGGGCGGCGTCGGGGAAGATCAAGACCGGCGGTACTACGCGATCACGATCCGCCCGACGGTGTTCGTCAACCTCGTTCCGGATCACGTGATCATTCACCGCATGTTCCCGATGGCGGTGAATCGCACTGTCGTCGAATGTGATTGGCTCTACGCGCCCGGAGTCGTCGCCGATCCGGCGAACACCGAGACGATGGATCGTTCGGTCGAGCTGTTCCACCGCGTCAACCAGCAGGATTTCGACGCCTGCGAACGCTGTCAGCCCGCGATGTCGTCACGGATGTACAAGGACGGGGGAGTGCTCGTGCCGTCGGAACATCACATCAGCGAGTTTCACGAGTGGATCGCCGGCCGACTGTGACCGCCCAGCAGCGACGAAACCTTCTGCGCTGCAGCCAGAACAGCCTGTCCGGCCGCGAGTAGCTGCTCCTCGTCGAGACGGAACGTCGGTCCGGAGACGGTGATGGCGCCCACCGCCGTGCCGTCGGGATCGAGGATGGCTGCCCCGGTGGCGCTGAGGCCGATTTCGAGTTCCTCGCGGGCGTAGGCGATGCCGTTGTCCCGCACGGACTCGAGTTCGGCGAGCAGAGCAGCACGGCTGGTGACGGTGCGTTCGGTGTATCGCTCGAGCCGGTGGCCCAGGCCCGCCTCGCGCAAGGCGTCGTCGTACGCCATCAGAACCTTGCCGCTCGAGGTGGCGTGCAGTGCAGTTCTTTCCCCGGTCCAGTTGTGACTGATGATCGAGGATCCTCCGCGGATCTGGTCGACGTTGACCACCACCACGCCGTCGGGGATCGCGACGTTCACCGTCTCGCCGATCTCCTCGGCGAGGGCTTCGCACACCGGCCGCGCGATCCGGGAAATGTCCAGCTGGCCCGATACCGCGGCCGCAAGGCGGATCAGCCCGAAGCCGAGACGATACTTGCCGCGCTCGCCTGGTTGCTCGACGAGTCGGCGTGCCTCCAGCGCTCCGAGCAGGCGAAATGCGGTCGACTTGTGGACGTCGAGGTGAAGCGCGACGTCCTGCACTCCGGATTCGCCGTGGTCGGCCAGGTACTCGAGCACCTCGATTGCACGGTCGACGGACTGGATCGGGGATGCGGGCACGCCTCCAGTTTCGCAAACGCGACGACTTCGCGGGGACGGTGGGCTGACAAACCGGACAGTCTTTTGGCAAAGTAGATCTCATGCAGCGGCGCGTGGACGAGAGTTGGTCCGCTGGGCCAGGCTCAGGGGTAACCCCTGGGTGCGAGAGAACAACCGCGCACAGTCGATTGTGCGACTCACGATACCCGGTCGAACGTACCGTCATCGCAGGCCCAGAAAGCGACGCGCTACAACGCTCGTCCTGGATTCAGGATTCGTTGGGGGTCGAAGACGTTCTTGATTCCGGCCATGAGTTCACGTTCCACGGTGCCGATCATCGCTTCGAGGTACGGCTGTTTGAGGACCCCTATACCGTGTTCACCGCTGATGGTGCCACCGAGTTCGAGGCAGGAGTTCACCATGTCGGCGAAGGCGCGTTGCGCTCGCTCCGATGCTTCGGGATCATGTGCGTCGAATATGACTGTAGGGTGCAGGTTTCCGTCCGCGGCGTGGCCGAATGTTCCTATCAGCACGTTGTGTTCTGTTGCGCTGCGGTCGATGGCGGCGAGTAGTGCGGGCAACTGGGGTACGGGAACTGCGAGGTCATCGAGTAGAGTACTGCCCTGGCGTTCGAGTGCGGAGTAGGCAACTCGTCTGGCCTGCATGAATTCTTCGCCCTCGACTGGGTCGTTCGTTTCGTACACTTCCGTTGCGCCGGCAGTGGTGCATACTCGAGCGCACAGGTGCGCGTCGTCTGCGGCCGTGCGGCCGTCGTATTGGATCAGGAGCAGTGCGCCGGCGTCGGAGTCGAGGCCCATTTTGGTCATGTCATTGACGGCGGCGATAGTGGTGGCGTCCATGAGTTCGACCAGGCACGGCTCTGTGGCGGCGGTGAGAGCCAGCACGGCTGCGATTGCTCTAGCTGTCTCGCGAAAGCTTGCGACGACGGTTGATGCGGAGGTCGGTGCTGTACGCAGCCTCATAGTGGCTTCGACGATGACAGCAAGTGTCCCTTCGGATCCGACGAGCACCTGGGTCAGGTTCAGCCCGGCTACGTTCTTACGCGTGCTTGCTCCCGTGTGGATGATGCGGCCGTCGGCGAGAACGGCTTTGATGCGAGCGACGTGATCTGCTGTGACACCGTATTTGGCGCAGCACGAGCCGCCTGCGTTCGTCGCGAGGTTACCTCCGATCGTCGAAATGGCGCGGCTGCCGGGGTCGGGGACATACCACAATCCGTGTTCGGCGGCAGCGGCCGCGAGTTCGGCGTTGATGACACCGGGTTGTACTGTTGCAGTTCGTGATTCGACGTCAATTCGAATGACGTTGTTCATGCGCTCGAGGCTGAGGATGATGCATCCGTCGAGCGCATTGGCAGCTCCTGCGAGTCCGGTGCCTGCGCCGCGAGTGACAACGGGTATCGAATGGGCATGAGCGAATTGCAGTGTTGTGATGACGTCCTTTTCGGCGCGCGCTCGAACAAGCGCGAGGGGCGCTCCCGCTGCGGTGAAGAGAGATTGGTCATGGTGGTAGCCGATCATCATGTCTGGGTCGGAGGTGACGGCGTCGCCGAGTCTGTCGGCCAATTCGCGGACATCGGGGCTGTGGTCGGTGGCGTTCATGTTGCCTTACTGTCTGTGCTGTACTCGGCTAGCTGCGGGTAGGTCGTTTCCTCGTCGCGGGCCAGTTGTAGGCGTTCACGAGCGGTCAGTCCGCCCCAGGTTCCGTACGGCTCCCCGATGTCGAGTGCGAAGCGTAGGCATTGTTCGATCACAGGGCATTGGGCACAGACGAGTTTCCCTTCGCTTTCGAGCCGATAGAGGGTCGGTCCGCGTAACTCTTGCGGTGGGTAGAAGATAGTGATCGGCATGGCGCGGCATGCGGCACGGCGTTGCCAGTCCCATAACTCCGATTGTGGGACCGGCGTCGTACCTACCGGGGGACGGAATCGCACTTCAGCGGTCTTTGAGTTGGTCCCTCGAACAGTCAGCGCGGGCAGTCATTGTGTGGGTCGCACGGCAATGGCTTCGATTTCGATGCGTGCGTCTTTCGGTAGACGGGACACTTGGTAGGCCGCCCGTGCGGGAAGGACAGGTCCGTCGAAGTGGCGGCTGTAAACGGCGTTGACTCGCTCGAAATCCGCTAGGTCCGCCAGGAGCACCGTTGTTTTGACGACGTCATGAAGTGAGAGGTCGACTGCGGTGAGTACAGCGGCGATGTTGGTGATTGCCTGCTCGGTTTGGTCGGCGATGTCGTCGGAGGGAAACTGTCCGGTAGCGACATCGATGGGAAGCTGGCCGGAAACGAAGACGAGCCCGCCGACGGTGGTGGCCTGAGAGTAGGGTCCGATTGCGGTCGGCGCGGCAGGTGAGCTGATGGACTGGACGGTGTTCGATTCGGTGTGCACGGTGGCCTCTCGAAATTAGTGGGAGGGTGAGTGGGCTCGAGTGAGTGCTTGTGTGACTGCAGTTTCGATCAAAGTGGCGGCGGCGCGCTGAGCGGCCAGGGGGACGCCATCATCGCTGAGTGTGGGGCGCGCGTACCAACCACATACGACACCTGATGCGACGGCAGCGCGTAGGAGGTTCTCGACGTAGTCGGCGTCTGCAACGAGGTCGGGGCGTTCGAGGAGGAATGCCAGCATTGCGGTGACGGCGTACCCGCCCCAGTCGGAGATGGCGGCGGCGAGCAGTACGTCGACGCTGATCGACGATCCCATGACCTTGCCCTCGGGCTGTATTGCGGCGACCTCGGGTATGGATCCGAATCCGATCTCGTTGCCGGCGTCGCCGATGCCGCAGGTGAGGACGCCGCGTTCGGCGGCGAGAGCGAACAGGTGGGCTGCGTTGAAGTGGACGTCATGCCATGGGATTCCGGTGGCGCCGTGAATGATTCCTTCGTAGTTGATCGAAAGTTTCTCGATTGCCAGTACCGCTGTAGGCTCGAGGTTGTCGAGCAATTGTTCGGCGAAGGTGATCCCTTCGGCATCGTCTTCGGGTGAGATGTGGATCGCGATCGATCCCGTCCACTCTTCGTGCGGGTCTGTGCGCACGTTCAGCTCGCCTGCGCGGGCGATCGAGGTGATCGGTGCCACGAAGCGTGGTTCGACTGCCAGATGCACGTCGGCTCCGACACCGAGAGTCAGGGCTCGAGCGAGGGCGACCGCGCCGAGCAATCCGTCGATTTCGCCGGTGGGCAGGGTCGGTGCACCCCCGGCACCACAGACGATGACGATGCGGTCACCTGGCCCGAGCCGGTCGATCAGTGCGCGGGCCATGGTTGTGCTGAGGGGAGCATCTGCTTTGGCACGTACTGCGTCGTAGAGCAGGTGTGCGACGCCGCGGGGCATGTTCCCGATGGGGCGGAGCTCGGTGGACATGATGCGGTCGATGTAGTGTCCGACGATTTCAGGCATCAGTGTGTCTCCTGGTCTTTCCGATGGGTGTTTGTCGGCTGGGTGGTCGGGTTCGAGAATTCAGGGCGGTGTCGTAACGCCAGTGCGATGCCGGCGCTGATCATCATGACGGCGGCGACGATCCACATCGCGGGTTTGTAGCTGCCCGTGGCTGTTTCGATGGCGCCGGTCATGTACGGCGAGACGAATCCGGCGACGTTCGCCAATCCTCCGGCAACACCCATACCAGCGGCGGCGGCGGCTCCGGTGAGGAATCGGGGAGGCAGTTGCCAGAAGATGGGGAGGACGCAGTAGCTTCCCGCGGCACCGATTGAGATTGCGACCATTACGGCGGCAGTGTTGGGAAGGTAGAGTGCGGAGGCGAATCCGATAGCGCCGATGATCAACGGGACTGCAGCGTGAAAATGGCGTTCTTGTCTTTTGTCGGAGCTCTTACCGACGAACCAGAGCGCGATGACGGCGCAGGTGTACGGAATGGCGGTGAGCATCGCTGTTTCGAACAGGCTGAACGACTGCCCGAACTGTGCGGAGAACTGCGTGATCACCTGTGGGAGAAAGAACGACAACGCGTATCCGCCCATGTTGACCCCGAAGCCGATCATTGATACCGCGTAGATTCGCCAGTCCTTCAGTGCGGCAAGCGCACTTGATGCGCCGTGATGGGATGCTGCGTCGGCTTCTCGGTCGAGTAGAGCGATTAGGTGGTGCCGTTCGTCGTCGGTGAGCCACCGGGCTTTGGTCGGCGAGCTGGGTAGCGCGAAGAACGCCAGGATTCCAACCACGACAGCAGGAATGGCCTCGACGAACAGCATGAATCGCCAGCCGGCAAGCCCGAGTACCCCATGTCCGTGTTCGATCAGCAACGCTGATAGCGGTGCGCCGATCACTACGGCCAACGGGACAGCGATGATGAAGAGCGCCACCATCCGGGCTCGGACGTGGCTGGGAAACCAGATCGACAGCAGGTAGATCACTCCGGGAACGAACCCTGCTTCGGCGACACCGAGGAGGATCCGAACGAGGTAGAACATCGCTTCGGAGTTCACGAACGCCATGGAGCCGGAGATGATTCCCCAAGTCACCATGATGCGGGCCAGCCACACTCGCGCACCGACCTTGTGCAAGATGATGTTGCTGGGCACTTCGAGAAACACATATCCGACGAAGAACAAGCCAGCACCCAAACCGTATGCGGCAGAGGATAGTCCGAGATCGGCTTTCATGTTCGCGGCCGAGAAACCGATGTTGACACGGTCGATGTAGCTGATGACGTACATCAGCATGACCAACGGGATGATTCGCCACGCAGCTTTGCGGGTGGCGGAGTCGACGATTGGCGACGAAAGGCGAGACGGTGCACTCATGACCACTCCAATATACAGCGTATTGTTAAGAGATACGATGTATATCAGAGTGGCCGTCGAATGTGAAGGGTCCGGCGGGAGTGAACATGAGACGGCCTGACAAGTCGCCGGCCGCGGGGCCTTCTAGTCCGACTGAAGACCGCGGAGCAGAGCGAACAAGGCCTGTTCGAACGTGCCGCGACCTTTCATGCTCACCAGCTTCGGTGCCAGTTCGCGAACTCGGACAAATCCCCGCTCTCGCGCGATGCTCGACATGGAGGCGGCATAGTCGTCCATGTCTTCCTCTCGCAACTGCCGACGGGGTAGCTCGAAGACCACTTGACCGAAGGTCAGTGTGAAGATCTGCCAGAAGGCCTGCACCCCAGCATCTCCGGTGATCCCGGCGACCTCGAGGTTGGCAAGGATGTTTTCCTCGATGCGCGCCAGGCCTTCCGACCCGGCGGGGATGGGACGGTCTACCAGAATCGGGATGACGCTCGGGTTGGCGAGCAGGAGGTCGCGCCACGCGGTCATGGTGACCACGATCCGCTCGCTCCAGCCCTCCGCGAAGGACTGCGGAATCTCCATCCGGTCCAGGATGCGTAGCACCACCGCATCGAGAAGGTCGCTTTTCGATTCGACATAGCGATAGATCGACATGGGCGACAGGCCCAAATGCGAGGCCACCGAGCGTATGGACAGCGCATCCAAGCCCCTGTCGGTGAGTATCTCGACGGAAGCGTCGACAATGCGCGCAGCGTCGACCTGGGCGGTGCGCGAATTCACCTTTTGTGAAGTTCGTGTTTCTGCCGTTTCGCTTCCGCTGCGCATGTGCAAAGCTTACACTGCACGAATATACAGCGTATCTATCACATCTACATCGTAGAAAGGCCACTGATGAGCGATCTAGACGCGGCGTATGCCGACGTCGCCCGGATCCGACGATTGATTCACGACAGCAGATTCGACGCGCTGGTCGTGGCATGGCCCGAGAACGTCAATTACATGTCCGGTTTCTACCACCCCGACATGCGTTTGACCTGGGAGCGACTTCATATCGTCGTATGGCCGTCGTCCGGCGAGCCGGTATTCGTCGTGCCACGAGTACGCGCCGACAATTGGAACGGTCTGGGTTCGACCACCTGGGCTCAGGACGAGACGCGGCCGTACATCGACGACATCCGCGGCTACGACGGCGAAGGCTCGGACATGCTGCGAGTAGTTGCAGCAGCGCTGAAGGACAGAGGTGTACGCAACGGTCTCGTCGGCCTGGAATTCCGCTCGGCACCGGTCAAACTGTCGTCGGGACTGGGGAAGCTTCTGCCCGGTCTTCGATTCGAAGATTGCTGGCCTCTGATCAACACCATGCGCATGGTGAAGACAGCGGCCGAAGTCGAGACCTTGACCCGCCTCAACCGCACCACCGCCGACACCATGGATCGCATTCTCGGATCGATCCGGGCCGGCGACACGGAAAGGGATGTCGCGTCCAGGCTTGCCAGCTCGCTCATCGACCACGGTGCTGAAGAATTCAGTCACACCATTCTCGGCGGCGGGTGCCGCGGCGGACAGTGGCACCCCTGGCCGACGAACAGAGTGTTCGAAGAAGGAGACCTCGTCCGCGCGGACTGGGGAATTCGCGAGCACGGGTATTCCTCCGACATCGCACGCACTGCCGTGGTCGGCCGTGCCTCCCCGTCGCAACGGGACACCTTCTCGCGATTGAGCGAAGTGCACGATGTCGTTGTCGATGCCATCGCACCCGGCGTCATCGCGTCCGATCTCGTCGAACTGGCGCGCACCACCTACCAACGCCTCGGACTCGAATTCCGCTGGAGCATCGTCGGACACGGAATCGGCCTAGTGCTGCACGAAGAACCACACCTGACCGTCGACTACGACGATCCCCTTGTCGAGGGAATGACCTTGGAGATCGAACTCGGATGGGTCGATCCGGTTACCGGCTTCCACCTCGAGGACTTCGTTCACGTCGGCGCCACCTCGGCCACCAACCTCATCACCGAGCCGGGCACCCGCACACTCATCGAAACCGCATGATGACAATGCATTTCGCTTTCGCTACTCATGTACTGCAACCGTTCTGCCGCTGCAATCGAACCGTTCACCGACCCAGGAGACCCCGACTACCGTGAACCAGTCACTCGTCCTTCAGGGCGCGACGAAGAAGGCCACACGCCGACTCGTCCCGCTCCTGGCGCTACTGCTCTTCGTCAACTACCTCGACCGCGTCAACATCGGCTTTGCTGCCAGTCGTATGAACGCAGACCTGGGCATGTCTGCCACCGCCTACGGCCTCGGTGTCGCACTGTTCTTCGTCGGCTACATCATTCTGGAAATACCCAGTAACTACTTCATGCTCCGGCTCGGAGCACGGTTGTGGTTGGCTCGAATTCTCATCACCTGGGGCATGATGGCCTCACTGCACGCCGCGGTCGTAGGCCCCACCAGCTTCGCGGCGGTACGGATCTTCCTCGGCATCGCAGAGGCAGGCTTCCTACCCGGTGTACTGCTGTATTTGACCTTGTGGTTCCCGGTTCGGGTGCGCGCGGCTGTGATGGGCATCTATTACATCGCGGTCCCGCTGGCATCCGCGCTCGGCGGGCCGCTCTCCGAATGGCTGATGGTCGCCGGCGACGGGGTGTTCGGTCTCGCAAGCTGGCGATTCATGTTCCTGGTCGAAGGCTTCGCCGCAGTCGTGCTCGGGGTCATCGTCATTTTCGTACTTCCTTCGAGACCGACCGACGCGACATGGCTCACCGCAGACGAACGCCGGGCACTCACAGATGCAGTCGCCGCCGACAACACGATCATGCCCGAGCGCTCGCACTCCTTCACCGGAGCATTCCGCGACAGCAACGTCATCACCCTGGCGATCACGTTCGTATTACTGGTATTTCCGATGTTCGCCCTCAGCTTCTTCCTGCCCCTCGTCGTCGCAGGGATGGAAGAGACCACAGGAAGCCTGACCCACGTACAACGCGCGCTGGTGATCTTCGTCCCCTACAGCCTCGGCGCAATCGCATCCTGGCTCTGGAGCGCACGCAACCGCAATCGCGACCCACAAGCATGGCATTACGCAGCTCCCGCTGCAGTCGCTGGCGCAGGGATCATCATCTGCGCGTTTTCTACCGAATCGGTACCGGTCCTGATGGCGGGGGTCTCGGTCGCGGCCATTGGAATCTACGCCGCTATCCCCATCTTCTGGGGACTGACCGGGCGGTTCGTGGTCGGCGCTGCAGCCGCGAGCGGACTGGCCATAATCAACAGCGTGGGAAGCCTCGGCGGCTTCGCAGCCGGCTACCTCACCGGATGGCTACGAGATCTCACCGGCAATTACGAAACAGGCTTCGTCATCATGGGCGCCTGTCTGATCGCATCGAGCGCTCTGGCTCTCGTCCGCTTCCGCCACCGTCTCGCCACCACACGTCAACGTATCGGCGACTCCGACTCGCCAGTCATGCACACCCCACACTGACCCCCGAATCCCGACGAAAGCAATCACCGTGACCCGCCGCAGAATTCCCAGAGTCCACGACTTAGCCCCGCTACTTCAGTTCGACACTCCAAGCTTCGACCGGACCACAGCACGGCTAACCAAAGCCCAGACCATCTACGACCTTCGGCGAATCGCCCGCCGCCGCACACCCAGAGCACCCTTCGACTACACCGAAGGAGCAGCCGAGGCGGAAATCTCTATGCACCGTGCCCGCCAAGCATTCGAAGACATCGAATTCTTCCCCCGCATCCTCACAGATGTCTCGACCGTCGAGACCGGGTGGGACGTCCTCGGGGCGCCGGTAGCATTCCCCTTCGGAATCGCCCCGACCGGCTTCACACGTCTGATGCACTCCGCGGGCGAAATAGCCGGCGCGAGGGCAGCAGGAGCACACAAAATCCCGTTCGCGCTCTCCACCATGGGCACCACCTCCATCGAAGACGTCCAAGCCGCCAATCCAAACGGCCGCAATTGGTTTCAGCTGTACATGTGGAAAGACCGCGAACGATCGATGGCGTTGGTCGAACGCGCCGCACACGCCGGATACGACACCTTGCTCGTCACCGTCGACGTGCCCGTCGCCGGCGCCCGGCTACGAGATCGCCGCAACGGCTTCTCCATACCCCCCCGTCTCACGCTCGGCACCGTCGCCAACGCCCTCCCCCGACCGTGGTGGTGGTTCAACTTTCTCACCACCGAACCTCTGTCCTTCGCTTCCCTGGACTCATGGTCCGGGACCGTCGGCGAACTGCTCGACACCATGTTCGATCCAACACTCGACTTCTCGGATCTAGCGTGGATTCGGCAACAATGGCCCGGCAACATCGTCGTCAAGGGCATTCAAACGCTCGACGACGCCCGCAAGGTCGCGGACGTAGGAGTCGATGGGATTGTTCTGTCCAACCATGGCGGCAGACAACTCGACCGCGCCCCGATCCCTTTCCATCTGTTACCAACCGTCGCGAAGGAGGTCGGAAGCGAATACGAAATCCATCTCGACACCGGCATCATGTCCGGTGCCGACATCGTCGCCGCTGTAGCACTCGGCGCACGATTCACGCTCCTCGGACGCGCCTACCTCTACGGACTCATGGCTGGGGGCGAACAAGGAGTCCACCGAATGATCACCATCATCACCGAACAGATCACTCGAACGATGCGGCTGTTGGGAGTACGCACTCTGGAAGAACTCGAACCCCGCCATGTCTCCCAGCTCACTCGATTCGCGCCCCGGGCCACCGCGATATGACACCCCAGATCGTCCGTACGGCATTCCCATCGACAACGTTGACGATCCGCCAGTTGGGTGTGTCCGCTCGAACTTCGGTTTCATCGAGAATCGAATGCGTATCCGACAGGCAGCATGGGCGTTGCGCCGGGCTGCCACGCTCGTGATCCGTGTGGTCGAGGACCACCCCGGCGGCGCTTTCGGCTCGACGTGTTGGCAGCCAACTACGGTGCCAACTGTCTGAAGCTGACACCGAACCCGGTCTCTTCCCGGACAGGTTCGCAGCTCTTCTTAGAACCAACGACGACACCACCGCATCGGGGGAATGTTGCGGCACCGAAGCTCCCATGGACTCGATGGGACAGATCACCTGAACGACCACCATCCGAGCAAACGCCGGTTTACTCCAAGCTCGAGCCCCTTTCAGACCGTCACTTCCACCGAAACAAGTTTCCGGTTCGGTTGCCGTATAACTGCTTTCGGTCTTTTATGGCTCCAGATCTCGCGGAAACGTTACCGCTCTGATACCAATGACAGTGGCAGCGAACGATTCCGAAATCCGTTGCCCTACATGATCACGAACCGAAGGAGCTCCTGTGTTCTCGTCCAGCGAAATCAGCCCGTCCCTCCTCCTCCTGCTCCTGCAGCTGTTCACGGGTAGCTCCGACGGCGGAACCACTCCCGTTTCCTGATCCAGCGCTGACACTGCCGGCCGCAACCGAGTTCCTTCGGTTGCGGCCGGCGTCGTGTGTTCAGGAGCGCGCGGCCCTCGCGGGCTCGATGTGCTGGCGCCTCACGACGAGAACGATCGCCAGCACGATCATCGTCAGAATCGCGAAGAACGACAGCGGGTAAGTTCGGTCAGAGGTGACCTTGCCCGAGGTCAACGAGAAATCCCAGAGCCCGTGAATCAACGCAGGCACCAACAGACCTTCGGTACGGCGCCTGATGATGTAGAGGAAGTAGCCGGCGACGATCGTCGTCAACTCTTGGACGAACGCCGTGGGGCCTTCCGAGATCAGGTTGGTCGCGTGAGCGAGCCCGAACAGCACGGTGCTCCACAGCGCGACCTTTCCCTCGGTGAACCCGCTGCTGCGGAACACCGTGACTCCGATACCTCGGAACATCGTTTCTTCGGTGAGCCCCACGAGTAGGCACGCAAGAAGCAGCAAGACCGCGAACGCCGCACCCTTGCCGGCGAGGCCGCTGTAGTCGGTGATCACCACGATCGAGACGACCATCGTGATACCGCGTCTGCGTGAGATGCAGCGAAAGATATTGCGCCGCATCCTCGATCGAGTTCCAGCGCACGGCGCCGCGCACGGGTTCGTCAAGGGTCGCAGTCCTCGCACCTTCGGGATCCCTCATTCAGGCCGTGACATCGTGATCGCGGTGGATCTGAAGGACTTCTTTCCTTCCATCGGGATCGACCGGGTGGTGGCGATTTTCGGTGCCCTCGGATACCCGCGGACGGTCGCGTGGAATCTTGCCTACCTGTGTACGACGATCACTCCGGCGTCGGGGCTGACCGGACTGCCGTCCGCGCAGGCGTCCGCGCTGCGTTCACGGCACCTGCCGCAGGGTGCACCGACGTCGCCGGCGCTGGCGAACCTCGCTGCGCGGCGCCTCGACATTCGGCTGAACGGTCTGGCGGCGTCGATGAAGATGCGATACACACGCTATGCCGACGACCTGGCGTTCTCCGGCGCCGGAGATGCCGATCGGCTGCTGTGGGCGGTGCGGCAGATCGTGCGCGAGGAGGGCTTCGCGCTCAACCTCGGTAAGACCCGTGTGCGTCGCGCGCACAAGCGTCAAGAACTTGCAGGCCTGGTGGTCAACGAGTGGCCCGCGGTGCCGCGTCGCGAATACGACGAGCTCAGAGCGATACTGCACAACTGCATCACCACCGGCGCCGAGGTGCAGAATCGCTCGGGCTCAGCCGATTTCCGCGCTCATGTGTATGGGCGCATCGCGCGGGTGGGTGAGACGAGCGCGGCGAGGCGTCGGACGTTGCTGGCGATGGCGGAACGGGTGGACTGGTCTCGTTAGTCCGGGTTACGGCCGGGAGCCTGTAAAAAGCGCGCGTATACCCCTTGAAGGACAGTCGATCGAAGGATAGTTCTTCCACACCTCGCAGTGCCATCATGTTCTCACCCCTGCACCTCCCCTGAACTGGAGTGAACATTGTTGCCTCGTCGACGAACTGGAATTGCCCTGACCGCTGCCGTCGCAGCAGCATCCTGGGCGCTCATCTCACCTGGACTTGCTTCAGCACAGCCGATTCCGGGAAGCGCCGACATCACGACCGGCAGCGCCGAAGGTGCGTTGAACACCGGCAGCTCCTTCCTCGACGCCGGCAGTAGCATCCTGGACGGCGACATCCGGGGCGGCGCCCGTCAGATCGTCGACGAGGGAATCTCGATCTTCAACAGCCTTCCGGGCTCGGGATCCGCTGCGCCACGGCAGTTCTGCAACAACGCAACCATCGCCGGTGGTCCGGGTATCACGCAGACGAACCACGACCTGGGCCGCAGTGGCCCCCTGTCCTTCGGGATCTCCTGGGAGACCTACGACATCCCCGACATCATCGACGTCTTCTACCAGGGTGCTCTCGTCTTCAGCACCGGACCGATCGGCGACGACATCAACGAGGGCACCGGGTCCACGGTGATCAATATTCCTCCAGGCGGGGACACCTCGGTCCTGGTCAAGGTCACCGGACCCGGCGGGACCGACTGGAACTACAACGTCGGCTGCCCCTTCGCCTGATCTTCGACGATCGAACCAGCCCCTGAACTGCACCGGTAGTTCGAGCAGGCGTCGAACGTTGCACGCGATGACGGAACGGGTGGACTGGTCTCGTTGGACCGGGTTACGGTTTCCCGATGGAGCTGAGCCGGAACGAGCGGTGGAAACTGGTAGCCCTCGGTGCAGCGATTGCGGTGGGCGCAGCGGTGATCGCGGTGAAAGTCGTCGCCACCGACCCAGCGGAGCAGCCCCCGGCAACAGCGCTGGTGAAATCGTCGTTGGCCACGCCGCCGGGGCGATCGATCACCCTCGACATTCACGAGCTCTCGGACAACGAGGGTGAAGTTCTGCTGAGCATGCCCACGACACTCGACGCATACTATGGATATGCCGGAGTGCTCGACGCCGGCGAGCGGATCATCGTCGCCACCGGCCTGCCGCTCCCGACGGTGGATCCTGCTGCGTCCGGCGCCGAGATCAGTGCCGTGACACTGGTCGGCGTGGATCCGAAAGACGGTGCCTCGCAGTGGCGCACACCTGTCGGTCGCGTGAGCAGTTGCGACCAGCAGTTCGACGGTGGAGTCCTTGCCTGCTGGGGCGATCGACGAGTCGTGTTCGTCGACGCAGATGACGGAACCTTGTTGTCCGACATCGGAACCGATTTCGACCTGTCCGGTGTGACCGTCGACGGCGACGTCGTATATGCGTCGGGCTCGGTGGACGGAGCACCGGTTCTCACGCGTGGAACAACTTTGGATCCAGTCCGTGACGATCGCCGCGTTTTCGAGACGGCGCCCGACTCGTGGGTGTACCCGGTACCGGACAGGGGAGTGGCTGTCGGCTCGGTCCGCGGCGATGGCACCCCGCAGTACGTCTATTCCGTGTACGACCTCGACAGTGGGGCGAAGGAGTTCACCTTCGAGGGAGATTCCCTCTTGCCTGTCGGCGACGACCTCTATCTCAGCAGCATCGGAAGCGAATCGGGAACCGTAGGAACTCAGAATCTTCTCGCCGCCGACGGGTCCATCCTGGGACCGGTGCCGATCCCCTCCTACGGTGCGGGCCGATATCCGAGCAGCCCTTCGGTTTCCGAGCCCCTCTTCCTGGGCGACGGAGCCTACGACCCCGACACGGGCGACGAGCTGTGGCGAAACCCGGCCATGGTGATCGGACAGTTCAGCGGCAAGAACTCGGCGGTTGCGGCAGTGGTCGGAAAGACGGTGATCGTCACCGATCCCGAGGCCAAGACCATCAGCGGGCTGGACATCGAGTCGGGTCGACAGCGGTGGCAGATACCATGGGAGGACGCGTACTGGGTGCGCGACGGCCTCACCGACGGTGAGTATTTCGTCTTCGGCGACTACAAGGGTACCCATGCGATCAGTGCACGCGACGGCACGATCGCTTGGTCGATGCCTCAGCTGGAGGGTGTGGATCCGCCGATGGTGAGTGTGTCGTCGGCGGGCGGCACGATGATGGTGTCTTCGGGCTCCGTGTTCACATTCTGGAGCTAGCCTCCGATCCGCCGAGGAGTGTCGGGAGACACCGGAACGCACGCGAAGATCAGGCACCCCGGCGGGGCGTCGGACAGCGGGGGCGCCACCGGGCCCGTCGGGAGTGCAGCATTCGGGCCGAGGCCGAGCGTGCCCAGGAGAATATTCGGATCGTAGAAGCTGTCCACATCGATGTCGGGGTTGTAGCTGGGCCGATACGGCTGGATCGCCAACTGTTCAGCGGGAAGCGCTTCCGCGAGGGCATTGAAGAAATTGGTGTACAACTCGCTGTTGGTGCTGGCGCTGAGCACCGTGGACAGGTCGGGCGAGACATCGCCGAGCACACCGTTCCAGGTGACCTGGACCCCGAGGCTCGGGATGATGAAGTTGTTCTGCTGCAGGAATCCGACCATGGCGTAGGCGTCGTCGGGCAGGCCGGCGAGCATCGGGACGTCGAGAGTCTGCTGAGACGGGAAGCTCGGGCCGGTGCACGGAGTCTTGTTCAGCCAGAACAGGTATCCGTAACAGGCATTGCTGTCCGAGGGCGTGCGCAGCTGGTCGATGTAGCTCGCCCCGATGATTCGGCGCCCGTTCCATTGCCCGTCCGACGACATCAGCATGCCCAGGCGGGCGAAATCGTTCGGCGGCAGATACAGCAGGGCGAAACCGTAGGTGTGTCCCGTCCGATCGCGCGCCCAGTAGTAGTCCTCCGGTGCAATTCCGATGGGTCCGAACAACTCCCGCTGCGCGAACTGCTGTAGATCCTCGCCGACCGCGTTCTGGATCACGTATGCCAGCAGATCGGGGCCCAGTTGCGAATATTGGAATTCCCCTGGCCTGCTGATGGGAAGTGCCAGCGCTTGGGCCGGGGCGTCGACCGCGAGCCCGAGGCCGCTCGTGATTCCCTCGGCGACGATTCCTTGATCCATGCCGGAGTTCTGGTTCAGCAGATTTCGCACCGTGATCGCTCGGTGCGCATCGTCGCCTTCACCGGCGGGGAGGTAGTCGCCGATCGGTGAATCGACGTCGAGACGACCCTGGGTGACGGCAACCCCGGCGAGCATCGACACCACGCTCTTGGTCGAGCTCCACAGGTGCCACGGGGTGTTGCCGCTGATGTCGTTGAACGGCCCCGAGCCGACGAGACAGTTGTTGCGGAAGATCTGCACGTTGGTTCGCAGCCGTGACGACGCGAAGTCCACCGCGCGTTGCAACGCTGCCGCATCCATCCCGACCTCGCCGGGGGTGGCGCGTTCGAACCCTGCGGACGATGCTGTCGGCGCCGAGCATGTCCTCGGAGCGGGCTCGGCTGCCGCCGTGATGGGCGCGGCAATGGGTGTGACCAGCGTCGTGGCGAGAATTGCGACCAACATCCAGCCACGTTCGATCCGACGTCGCACCCGGGCTCCCCTATGACTCAGCTCACATGATTCGGTGCTACAGGTGTAGCACACGAGCAGAGCCCGTGGACCTCAGACGGTGTGGCCTGCCACGTTCAGGACGCCCTGGCCAACTCGATGTCGCCGACGCATCGGCATCCACCGGTGATCTCGGCGCAGTCGAGAACGAGGGAGTGGAAGACGTACTCGGGGTCCACACAGTCGGGTTCGGTGCATTCCGCGCCACCGACCGTGTGGACCACGAGTGTTCCGTGGCAGAGATCCGCATCTTCGATATGAGGCATGTGCACTCCTTCCGTTTCGTTGACCCATGTCTATCACCGGGCTCCGACAGGTTCGGGAGAAGTGACGCGTGTTCGAGTTCGGTCAGTACCGGCTTCCCGCGGGCGGAGGAAGCGCATCGAGGGTGGCAAGTTGAGCGTCGGTCAAGATCACCGATGCCGCACCGGCATTCTCGTCGAGGCGTGATGTTCGACGAGTTCCCGGGATCGGCACCACGTGATCGCCCTGTGCCAGAACCCAGGCCAATGCGACCTGAGCAGGTGTTGCGCCGAGTTCTTCGGCCACTCCGGCGATCGCGTCGACGATCACGAGGTTCGCGTCGAGATTCTCTTCGTTGAATCTCGGTAGCCGCGAGCGGAAGTCGTCGGCCGCGGGCGCGTCACCTCTAAAGGTACCCGTCAGGAATCCGCGGCCGAGCGGCGAGAACGGCACGAACGCAGCACCGTTGGCGACGGTCCACGCCAGCGATGTGGTGAGGTGGTCGCGAGTCCACAGCGACAGTTCGGACTGCACGGCCGAGATGGGGTGTATCGCCTGCGCCTGATCCAACTGCTCGACGCTGAACTCTGAAACTCCGAGTGCGCGAACCTTTCCGGCGGCCACCATCTCCGCCATGGCCCCGATGCTGTCCTCGACCGGGACGTTCGGGTCCGGCCGGTGCAAGTAGTAGAGATCGACGTGGTCGACGCCGAGTCTGCGCAGTGAATCGTCGATGGCCGACCGCAGATGGTCGGGATGACCGTTGGGGCCCGAAATGATCGGTTCCCCAGCGTCGCCGATGTGTGACTCCAGGCCACCCTTCGTCGCGAGAGTCACTTCGTCTCGCCTGCTGCCGAGCGACTTCCCGACAACTTCCTCGTTGGTGAAGGGGCCGTACACGTCGGCGGTGTCGATGAAGTTCACGCCGAGGTCGAGTGCGTGACCGATGACACGGTCCGGAGTCTCGGTGTGCTCGTCCGCCTTGTATGCCCAGGTCATGCCCATGCAGCCGAGTCCGACGGATCCGACGTCAGGGCCGTTCTTCCACAGAGTGCGAGTTGGGATCATGCCAAAACCCTACTGCTCGAGAAACTCGGCTGCTCGTGACGAAAAGTGCTGTTGCTCGGCGGTGCGCGGCAGCTAGCATCCCCGGCATGGCTACTCCACACGACAAAGTGTTCTTCGGCGACCGGATCGTCGATTCACGAGAGGCGACGCTGGGAGTTGCCACATCGGCGGTGCTCTACGGTCTGAGCGTCTACACGGTGTTCCCCGTGCAGGTCGCCGCCGAAGGCAAGACTGCATTTCGGCTGCGTGATCACTATCAGCGGCTCGTCGAGTCCTGCAAGATCATCGGAATCGACACATTCGCACCGGAATGGACGTTCGACCGATTCGTCGACGTGATTCGCCAGGTCGTCGACGCGAACGATCCGCGCGACGAAGTCTACGTGCGCGCGACCGTGCACGTCGACGAATCCATTCCCGGTACCCGCGTCCGCGGACTGCACACCACCGTGTCGATCTTTCTCTACGACGCGGTTCCCATCGTGCCGCAGGACGGGATGCGTCTGAAGACGAGTGTGTGGCGACGCATCCCCGACAATGCGATTCCGTCACGTGCAAAGGTGAACGGCGCCTACGTCAATTCTGTTCTGGCGAAACAGGATGCAATCGACAGCGGTTTCGACGACTGCATCTTTCTCGATATCAACGGCCATGTCTGCGAGTTGAGCGCCGCCAACATCTTCCTGGTGCGCGGCGGCGTGCTGATCACCCCCGACGTGACGAGCGACATCCTCGACGGGATCAACCGCCGAACCATCCTGACGTTGGCGCACGAGGAGGGAATCACGGTGCAGGAGAGGACAGTCGACCTCACCGAGCTGTACATTGCCGACGAGGTTTTCGTCTGCGGCACCTCGGCAGGTGTTGCGCCGGTGTTCGAGATCGACGGCCGCAGGATCGGGACGTCACTCGGTCCGCTGTCGTCGACGCTGCGGAAGCGTCATCAGGCCGCGCTCACCGGCGACGAGGTACACGGATGGGTCACCGTCCTCTGAACTCTGCGAGGGCCGCGGTCACCAGGTCGGCGTTGCCGCGGGCCGAGGAGCCGTCGGGCAGAAGGAGGCTGTCCTCCAAACCGATTCGGCTGGCGATTCCCTCGGCGGCGGCGATGCGCAGTACTTCCCAGCACGACGGACCCTGGCCGTGCAACAACACGTCCACGCCTGCCGGCACCAGCGGCAGCAGGTCGTATGCGACGTCGGCGGCGGCGTCGGGTTGAACTTCGAGGAGCGCCCGGATGCAGCGGTGCTGCAGCCCGGATTCGAGCCATCGACGAGCGGCGTCGACGGTCCACAGGCCCGCCTCGACGTCGACTCCTCGATCCAGCAGAAGCTGGGCCACCTCGGCGGCGCCGTCCTCGTGCCAGTTGACCGAGGCGAAGTCCGGAAGGACCGTCCACGAGGCAATCGCTGCGAGCCGCGACCGCAGGTCGGGAGTGCTCCATGCCCCGGTGGTGACCCCGACGGGTACACCGCCCGCGCGGGCAGCGTTCACCGCCGTCGCCACATGTTCGGCGGCGAGAGAATCGGTGCCGTCGGGGTTCTTGGGATGAACGTGGATCGCTTCGGCGCCCGCAGCGGCAGCGGCAACCGACTCGGCGGAGATCTGCGCCGCGGTCACCGGTACCGCGTGGTGTTCATCCGGTGTGCGTGGGCCGTTGATGCACGCTTTCAGCTTCATGCGTGTACCTCGAGCAGTACCGTGGCCGCATCCTGTGCCGCCCTGGCGGATTCGGGAGACTCGGAGATGGCCGCCGTGGTCTGGGCGCCTTCGGCGAGCAACGCGATCTGAAGCCCGACACGTGCCGGACAGCCTGCCTCGACGGCCAGTTCGGTGACGTAGTCGACGAATTCACGCTTGTGTCGATGGGCGGCGTCGGCGACTGCGGGCATCGTTGCGCCCAGTTCACCGAACGAGTTGATGAATGCGCACCCGCGGAAATTGTCCTCGCGGAACCACGCGTCGAGAAAGTCGAAGATCGACAGGACCTTCTCGCGCGGTGATTCGTGGCGCGATGCTTCGGCGAGAATGCGCTCGTTCCAGACGGAGGTCCTCCCTTCCAGGACCTGCGCGACGATGTCGGCTTTGGAGGGAAACAGTGCATACATCCGCTTCAGCGAGATACCGGCAGCCGTGCGGAGCTCGTCCATTCCCACAGCCTGAACGCCGCGTGCATAGAAAAGCTCGTCGGCCGCATTCAGTACGGCCTTGCGTGCTGCGTCCGTATCCACCGTCACCAACTCCTTGCGCCGAGAACCAACGTTCTCTACGGTAGTCCATAGCGGGAGAACGTTGGTTCTCCCGCGCACATCTTCCCGAGGAAGGGCTACATTCATGGCTTTCATCAATGTCGGAACCGAGAACAGCACCCCGGTGGACGTCTACTACGAGGATCACGGCACCGGTCAGGCAGTCGTGCTCATTCACGGTTACCCGCTCGACGGCAATTCCTGGGAACGTCAGTCCAGCGCGCTCCGCAAGGCCGGCTACCGCGTCATCACCTACGACCGCCGCGGTTTCGGTCAGTCGAGCAAGCCGACGACCGGGTACGACTACGACACCTTTGCGTCGGATCTCAATGCCGTGCTCACCGAGCTCGACCTGAACGACGTCATCCTCGTCGGATTCTCGATGGGCACCGGTGAACTGGCACGGTACGCCGCGAAGTACGGAACCGACCGCGTCGCGAAGTTTGCGTTCCTCGCCTCCCTCGAGCCGTTCCTGTTGCAGACCGACGACAACCCGACCGGCGTTCCGCAGTCCGTGTTCGACGGGATCGACGCTGCTGCTCGCGAGGATCGCTTCACCTGGTTCGACAACTTCTACAAGGATTTCTACAACCTCGACGAGAACCTCGGCACCCGCATCAGTGAAGCGGCCGTGCGCAACAGCTGGAACGTAGCCGCTGCGAGTGCGCCGGTGGCGGCGTACGCCGTTGTGCCGACGTGGCTCGAAGATTTCCGCGGCGATGTTCAGAAGGTGCGCGAATCCGGCAAGCCCACTCTGATCCTGCACGGCACGAAGGACAACATCCTTCCGATCGACTCCACCGGCCGTGAGTTCACCAAAGCCTTCCCGGAGGCAAAGTACGTCGAGGTCGACGGTGCGCCTCACGGATTGCTGTGGACTCACTTCCAGGAAGTCAACGATGCACTGCTCGATTTCGTGAAGTAGCCATCGGAATAATATTGCGGCGCTGCAGATCCGAGAAGATGTCCATGAACATCTTCTCGGTCTCGGCGTATCGGTGGAACCCGAAGCGCCGAGCCTTCGAGCCGTCGGCGACGAAGTCGTAGTCCCAACCGAACACGAAGTCGCCGAACGGCCAGGCTGCGATGTCGGAGTAGGTGGTCGATTCCAACCCGTGGCGCTCGACCATCGAGTTCCACACCGATTCCATCTCCGGCATCGTCTCGGTCAGTGAGACCTGAAGGGGCGCTGCGGTGTCCAGTTCGAAGAATTCTGCGATCCTGGGCCATAGTGCTTCCCTACGGAACAGATCGCCGTTGGTGATGTTGAATGCGTGGTTCGCGCACGCCGGGGTGGTGGCAGCCCAGACGGTCGCCTCGGCCAGAAGTCCGGCGTCGGTCATCTCCAGCAAACTCGAGTATGCGCCCGTTTTGCCGGGGAATCGTAGCGGCACACCGAGTTCCTTGGAGATCGAGGCGTAGACGGCGATGACTGTCGCAAGGTTCATCGGGTTACCCAGCCCGAACCCGCACACCACCGACGGACGCATCGCCGTCCACGTCCAGCCGGCCTCGGCGCTCCGCGATTCCAGGAACCGTTGCTGCTCGGTGTTGAACTCCGGCGACAGGTGACCCGGATCCGACTCTCGCGCCGGCGTCGTGAATTTGCCGAGGTGTGCGCCGTACACCTTGTAGCCCTGCATGAGGCTGATGTGGCGTAGGTCGGGAGACGTCGTTTCCACGGTGTCGACGACATTTCGAAGCATCGCCATGTTGGGTGCCACCAGCTCGGCCCAGGTGCGGCGATCCTGGTACGCCGCGTAGAAGATGTGCGTGACGCCGGTCAGATTGCCGAGTTTGTCTTCGGTGTCTTCGCGATCACACAGGTCGACGGCAATGTGCCGGACGTTCGCTTCGTCGGTTCCCCCTCGTCGCGAAAGGCCGATGATGTCCCAGTCATCGTGAGTTTTCAGATACTCGACGAGATTTCCTCCGATGACTCCTCGCGCTCCGACCACCAGTGCAACATTTCTCATGCGTCCTCCGATTCGGTATATCGCAATTTAGCGATTAACATGAGTGAACCATACGTATCGGGAAAATGCGATGTGCAGCTAAGATGGCGGAGTGCCCCCGACCTCGACCGAAGACGACCTTGCGCTCGTCTTCAAAGCGCTGGCGAACCCGATGAGGGTCGCGATCCTTCGATGGCTGAAAGATCCGTCGGACTTTCCGCCGCAGCTCGAACCGGCCGAAGAAGTGGGAGTGTGCCTCAAGCACATTCAGGCGCGGGCGGGCGTATCGCAATCGACAGCATCGCAGTACATGGCCACTCTTCATGCCGCGGGACTGGTGTCGAGCACACGCGTCGGGCAGTGGACGCACTACAAGCGCGTCGAAGAGCGGATCGAGGGCTTGGCGGCCGACGTTCTGCGTGAGCTCTGATGACAGGAGACCCGCGACCGTCGGTGGTGACGGCAGAGTCGGTTCGCCTCGGCGTCCTCCTCGCGGCAGTCGGCGGATTTCTCGACGTCTACACCTTTCTGACGCGCGACGGAGTGTTCGCGAACGCGCAGACCGCCAATGTCATCCTGGCAGGCATCGACATGGCCGAAGGGCACTGGAGGGCAGCGCTGGGCTATCTGCCCCCGCTCGTGGCGTTCGTGGGCGGAGTGTTCGTCGCGGAACTGCTGGTGCGGCCGGGGGTCGCCCGAATCGTACGGCGGCCGGTTCGAGCTGTGCTCGTGATCGAGATTCTGGTGGTAGCGGCCGTCGGCTTCGTGCCGTTGACCGTACCGAATGCCTTTGTCACCATACCGATTTCGTTCGTCGCGGCATTGCAGGTCACCACATTTCGGGTGCTGGTCGATCAGGCGTTCAGTACGACGATGACGACCGGCAACCTTCGGAGCTTCTCGCAGGCGACCTTCCAGCGAATCGTCAACGGTGACAGACCGGCCGGAAGAAGGGCGATCAATTTCGGGTCCGTCATCGCCGGATTCCTGGGCGGCGCGATTCTGGGTGCGGTCACGGTCGACGCGATCGACATCAGAGCCGCATGGGTCGCCGTCGTTCTGCTGATCGCTGCCTTGACGCTGTTCGTGATCGACGAGTGGCGCGGCGTCCCGCGAGTGCGGCACCCACAACCCTGACAACCCCCCGGCTGCGCGACGCGCAACCGAGAGGCTGTCTCCGGGAAATCAGACGACGACGACGCCGTCGGAATCGCTGTAGACGATCTCGCCCGGGTTGAACGTGATGCCGCCGAACTCGACGGGCACGTTCTTTTCGCCCGAGCCGGTCTGAGTGCTCTTGCGCGGGTTGGTGCCGAGAGCTTTGACGCCGATCTCGAGGGTCGCCAGGATCGCCGAGTCGCGGATCGCTCCGTTCACGATCACCCCGGCCCACCCGTTGGTGACGCCCTTGCCCGCGATGATGTCGCCGACAAGCGCGGTGTGGATGCCTGCATCGCCGTCGACGACGAGCACTCCGCCGTTGCCCGGTTCGCCGAGGGTCTGCTTCACGAGCAGGTTGTCCTGGAAACACTTGATGGTGGTGATCGGACCGGCGAACTCGGTGTGCTTGCCGAACTGAATGAATTGTGTGTCGCAGCTGCGGATTTCGGGACCGATCTCGTCGGCCAGATCGGCAGTTGCCTTGAATTCGACGGAAGTCATGATGTGGAGCCTAGTCGAGGCGGCCGTGACGCCTCTCGTAGTCGTCGCGAGTGCGGTCGATCTTGGCCTGGGTTGTCGCGTTGAGAAGTTGCGGGTCGAGATCGTGGACCAGCAGACGATGACGGCGGTAGACGTTCATCAATGCGATCGCGAAGTAGACGAGCGGAATGAACAGCAACGCCATCATCGCGAGGCCGATCCACAGCGGACCGGGGATCAGCAGAAACAGACACAGAAGCGGGATCACCGGCAACGTGAACCGGAAGAGGTACCTCGCTTGCGCACCGTTGCCGACCAGATCCTCGCGCACCCAGTCCTGCATCGACGCAGGCAGCACACGTCCGAACTGATAGCTCAGGTACTGCCAGAAGTTCGGCTTCACGAACCGAGACTTTACGCCAGCACCTCGTTCAGAACGGCTGCGCCGAGTGCGAGAGCAACCACATCTTCGACGACGGCTGCCGCCAGCGGATTGACCCGCTTCGACGCCCATCCGCGGTACGCATGTCCCGTGTACGAGCCGGCCACAGCCGACAGACCGCCGATGACCGCGGGCACGGCCGGGTCCTCGCCGAGGCGTCGGGCAATCACGAAGGCGGCGCCGCTACCGGCGAGAATGCGGCCGATCAGTGCCGGTGGACTGAGGCGAGACGGCGTCGTCGGGAGCTTGTCCATGACGATTTCACCCGCGGTCGCCACGGCCGAGCCGCCGATGGCGAGACGCTCGTGGTCGGTTCCGTGGAACCACGTCAGCGCGCCGACGCCTATCCCGATCGAGCTTCGAAATCCGCTCGCCTTCCCGATCGCAACGGACAGGACAGCGGTACGACGGGAGAGTGCCATGGACGAAGTATCCACCGGAGCGCGCTGGGTGGCCAGGCTTTCGTGTCAGGGTTCGAGTCGGTCGCGGGTGTTGGCGTGCGGCGTCTTCTGTTGCCCAAGCTCGGCTCGAACTATTCGTGCCGAGCAGCGTTGGCGACGATCGCATCACGCAGATACTGCGCGAGACCAGGTGCCCGGTCGTCGTAGTGCTTGGTGAAACGCTCGTCGGCGATATACATCTCGCCGAGACAGACGTGCATCTCGTAGCCGCAGTCGTAGTACTGCTCGATGCTCGCGCGGTGGCGTTCCGCCAATGCCGAAGCCTCATCAGAATCGGCGGCGACGCCGGACGTCTTTGCGGCCGCGAAATCTGCTTCCAGCGCATCGGTTTCGGCTTTGACCCGGATCCAGTCGTCCTTGGAGAACGACGCGGTCCGAGCCTGCGACTGCTTCCACTCGTCGGTGCTGCCCCAGCGTTGCTGCGCTTCGTCGGCGTAGTCGTCGCCGACCCAGTTGTCGCCGAACACCTCTCGCTGCTCTTCCGGGCTCAATTGAATTCCCATTTTCTTTGCCTCCATCATCTTGTCCACGGCCGCAGCCATCTGATGCAAGCGATCGATCCGCGCGTCGAGAAGTTCGCGCTGGCGCTGCAGGTGCGCCAACGCGTCGACGGACGGATCGTCGAGAAGGACGGCTATGTCGTCCAGCGCGAACCCGAGTTCACGGTAGGTCAACACTCGATGCAGTCGCTCGACGTCGTGCGCCGAGTAGCTGCGATAGCCCTTGGGAGTACGCCCGGACGGCACCACCAACGAAATGTCGTCGTAGTGATGCAGTGCCCGGACGCTGATACCCACCAGGCGGGCAACCTCGCCCACCTTCATTCCTTCGGAATCGCTCACAGAAGACAAGGGTGGTACCTCCCGCGACGTGAGGGTCAAGCTTTTTCTCAGCGAACCACGCGGTCGCATCCTCCGGTGGATACACCGGCGAATCTTTGCGAAATCCAATCGAATGCGCCCGGTCGGCCACCGCCCTCGGCGATCGTGTGGTCACCGGGGACCTCCTCGAGATGGACCGAGGCGCCCATCGCGCACCACTGATCCTGGACGGCTTCGGCGCCCTCCTTCGGGATGAGGAAGTCCTGAACACCCTGGTAGATGTAGATCGGCGCCTCGGGCTTGACCTGGCCCATCCGGTTTTCCTCGATCACCGATCGGGTGATGGGGTGGTTGAAGACGTCAGGAACGTTGGAAAGGTTCTGCTGGTCGAACAAGAGCAGCCCGCTGTAGGACAACACGTCGACGCATTGATCTTTCTGAACCAGCGCGAGCCGTTTTCCGTTGTCGTTGGCCAGCGCACGCATTTCCGGGTACTCCCGCGAGAGTCCGATCGTCGCCGCGGTGAACAGGCCGGAACCGATGCCGCCGTTCAGCGACCGCTGGAGAATCTTGTAATCGGTGGGAGGTCCGCCGAAGGCCACGCCGACGATGTTCAGCTCGGGCGCGTAGGACGGAGCCAACTGAGCTGCCCAACCCGACGCGATGGCCCCGCCCGAATATCCGGTGATCGCGATCGGTGCGTCGGAAGCAACGCCGACACTCTGCGATGCACGGAGGCCGTCGAGCACGGTATGGGCCGCAACTCTGCCAGCCGAGTACGCCTGGCGCGGACCCTGATAGTCGGTCGCAACGACGGCATATCCGCGCCCGAGCAGTTCCTGCATGCGGTCGATTTCCTTGTTGGTGCCGCGAGGGAGCGTCGACGAGGGTGCGCAGGCGTTGCCGAGTGAATCGGTGGCTTCGTTGTAGGCGACCACCGGGCGGGGACCGCCGCCGGCCCACGGTGCGTCGGGGACGATGACCGTCGTCGCGGCGGCGATGGGGTTGTCTTTGGAGTCGGTGGATCGGAACAGCAGCTGAGTCGACGTCGTACCTGGTTGTACGGCAACACCTCTGGTGCTCAGAACAGTGCCGGGCTGTAGAGCCTCGAAGCCCGCGGGTGGAGTGAACCACGGATCTCCGAGCGGCGTTGGCAGGTAGGCATCGGGGTTGCTCGGAGGCGACACGAGATCTCCGAGCGGATCGGCCTGGGCAGATGGTGCGAAGGCGAACAACATCGCTGCCGCGCCTGCGAGAACGATTGCCCTGTGAACTGATTTCTTCACGCTGTGAATCCCCACCCTGCTTTGTCACTAGAGCGCCCCGACGCCTAGGAAAGACCATCCGCCATGGTGCCACACGCGGCCAGGGCGGGTGTGGTGTACCACTCTGGCCTCGCAGAGATGGGATCCCACCGATTTCGGGCGCAACGGGAACACCACACCCAACTCGTCGGCA
Organism: Rhodococcus sp. (in: high G+C Gram-positive bacteria); assembly: GCF_023264675.1. Classification (GTDB taxonomy): domain Bacteria; phylum Actinomycetota; class Actinomycetes; order Mycobacteriales; family Mycobacteriaceae; genus Rhodococcoides. The sequence goes on along the minus strand of NZ_JAHFVG010000011.1, from coordinate 102,498 downwards.
GAAACAGCCACTGTGATCGGAGCCACCGAAGGGGTAGGTTGTCTGTAACTCCAAGAACTACTCACCAGTAGGGGTGTGAAATGCCAGCTCCGAGCGCTGCGACTTTCTCGCGGCTCGCCGATCTGATCGCCATTGCGGACGTCGATGCCCGGCCGACGAAGTCCATCACGGAGGTGTTCACCGGAAAAGAGCTGGCGACCATCCCCGTCGGCACAGCCGAGGACGCCATCGGTGCCATCGCGCGGGCTCGTGTCGCGCAGAAGGCATGGGCCAAGCGTCCCGTGTCCGAGCGCGCCGAGATCTTCCATCGCTACCGTGACCTGGTGCTCGCCCATCGCGACGAGCTGATGGACATGGCGCAGGCCGAGACGGGCAAGTCCAGGGCAGCTGCTCAGGAAGAAGTGCTCGACATCGCGATGACATCGCGTCACTACGCGCGCACCGCTGCCAAGTTGCTCTCCCCGAAGCGCGTCACCGGCATGCTGCCCGTGCTGACCAAGACCACCGTGCGATACCAGCCGAAGGGCATCGTCGGAATCATCTCTCCCTGGAACTACCCGATGACGTTGGCCGTGTCCGACGCCATCGCCGCGCTCCTCGCCGGCAACGGCGTCGTGCTGAAGCCTGACTCGCAGACGCCGTACTGCGCACTCGCCTGCGTGGAACTTCTGTACAAGGCGGGATTGCCGCGCGATCTGTTCGCAGTCGTCCCCGGCCCGGGCTCGGTCGTGGGAACCGCGATCGTCGAGAACACCGAGTACGTCATGTTCACCGGATCGACCGCAACCGGTCAGCTTCTCGCGGAGCAGGCCGGACGCCGCCTCATCGGATTCTCCGCCGAGCTCGGTGGCAAGAACGCGATGATCGTCGCCGCCGGCGCAAACCTCCGGGAAGTGTCCGACGCTGCCGTGCGTGCATGCTTCTCCAACTCCGGCCAGCTGTGTATCTCGATCGAACGGATCTACGTCGAGCAGTCCATCGCCGCCGACTTCACCGCGAAGTTCGGGCAGCGCGTGCGCGAAATGAGTCTCGGAGCCGACTACGAGTTCGGCATCGAAATGGGCAGCCTCATCTCCGAGGACCAGATCAAGACCGTCTCGGCGCACGTCGACGACGCAAAGGTCAAGGGCGCCAAGGTTTTGGCAGGTGGAAATGCACGTCCGGACATCGGGCCGCTGTTCTACGAGCCGACCGTGCTGACGAACGTGTCCGAGGACATGGAGTGTGCCGCCAACGAGACGTTCGGTCCGCTCGTGTCCATCTACCCGGTAGCCGACGTCGAGGAAGCCATCGCGAAGGCCAACGACACCGAATACGGACTCAACGCCAGCGTGTGGGCGAAGACCAAGGCGCAGGGTGAAGCCATCGCGGCTCGTCTGCACTCGGGCACCGTCAACGTCGACGAAGGCTACGCACCCGCTTGGGGCACCACCGCGGCACCGATGGGCGGCATGGGAGTGTCCGGTATGGGCCGTCGCCACGGACCCGACGGGTTGCTCAAGTACACGGAGTCGCAGACCATCGCGACCACACGTCTGCTCAACCTCGGTGGACCTCGCGGACTTTCGCCGAAGTTGTGGGCGAAGATCATGCCTCCGTTCGTGAAGGCGCTGAAGTACATTCCGGGTCGGTAGTCGAGGAACCGCGAACCACCGACCCGATTGCACGGAAAAGGCCCGCACACAGTGTGTGCGGGCCTTTTCGTATCCAGAACCTAGTTGACGCTGTGGCCGTTCAGTCCCGAGTTGACATACTGCTGGTGAGGATCGGGGACGTGGCTGTCGCCGAGCACTCGTGCGATCTGGTTCTCACTGAGTCCCAGGCGCCGCAGTCGCTCGCACACTGCGTCGAAGTCGAGCATCTTCGCATCGAGTTCCTGCTGAAGGGCGAGGACCTCTCCGCGGATGGCTTCGGCTTCGTCCAGCGCCGCGAGGGTGTCTTCCGGCTCCGGGAGGAGCAGGTTGAGCAGTCGATCACGTGCGTCGGTGCTCAGTCCCTCGAAGGGTGCCGACCCTGCCGGTGCTTCGTGACGTCCGAGTGAGTGGTCCTGGTCGGCGATGTCGCCGTCGACCTCGGGGGCCAGGTATTCACGAGCGGAGCCGAACGAGGGGATCTCGGCAACTTCTTCACCCTCGACCGGTGCCTGAGCGAAGTCGATCGTCTTGCGCAGTGGGCGGTTGGGGATGAGGACGACTGCGATCAGCGTGATGATGGCAACGAATCCGGCGATCATGAAGATGCGTCCCGTTGCGTCACCGTAGGCGGTGCGGATGACTGCGGCGATCGGAGCGGGAAGCGCTCCGAGGTCGAGCGATCCACCGCTGCTCGCCGAGCTGTCGACACCCAGCTGAGCGAGGCCCGAAGCGGACTTCTCGGCGACGCGAGTGGCCAGGATCGAACCGAGAACCGATACTCCGATGGCTCCACCGAAGGTACGGAAGAACGCGACGGTCGACGATGCGGCACCGATGTTGTGCACACTCACCGTGTTCTGCACTGCGAGAACGATGTTCTGCATCAGCATGCCGGTACCGAGGCCGACGATGGTGATGAAGATACCGACGACCCAGAGCTTGGTGGCGTGATCCAGCGTTCCGAGAAGAAGGAATCCGACGACCAACAGAATCGAACCGACGACGAGGAACGGCTTCCATTTTCCGAACTTGGTGATCAGCTGACCCGATCCGACCGAGGCGACGAGCATTCCGAACACCAGAGGGATGGTGAGCAAGCCGGCTTCGGTGGGCGAGAAGCCACGTGCAGTCTGGAAGTACTGGCCGAGGAAGGTGGTGGCTCCGAAGAGGCCGACGCCGACTGCGATGGAGGCGATGATGGCCAAGCCGGTGGTGCGCTCGGTGACGATCTTCAGAGGGATGATCGGCGACTTGTGCCGAGCTTCGACGATGACGGTGAGGACGAGCAGCAGCACACCGCCGCCGACGAGGTACGCGGTTTCGCGAGAGATCCAGTCGAAGTAGTCGGCTTTACCGGCGAACGAAACCCAGACCAGGAGAACCGAGACGCCTGCGGTCAGCAAGAGCGCGCCGAGCCAGTCGATGGAGACGTTCTCCTTGCGCTCGGTCTTGATGTGCAATGTCTTCTGAAGCAGTCCGAGAGCGATGACGGCCAACGGAACGCAGACGAAGAAGCACCAGCGCCAGCCGAGTGGGCTGTCGACGATGACGCCGCCGAGGATGGGTCCACCGGACATCGACACGGCCATGACAGCGCCGGTGTAGCCGGAGTAGCGACCGCGATCACGCGGGGAGACGATGGTTCCGATGATGGCGATGACGAGTGCCGTCAGGCCACCCATGCCGATGCCCTGAACGACGCGAGCCGCCAACAGGACGGGCACGTTGTGTGCGAAGCCTGCGAGGAACGAGCCTGCGACGAAGATGACGATCGCGCTCTGTACCAGGACCTTCTTGTTGAAGAGGTCGGCGAGCTTGCCCCAGATGGGAGTCGATGCAGCGTTGGCGAGCAGCGCGGTGGTGATGACCCAGGCGTACGCGGTCTGCGAACCCTTGAGGTCACCGATGATCGTCGGCAGTGCCGTCGAGACGATCGTGGTGCTCAGCAGTGCTGTGAAGAGGGCAGCGAGGAGGCCGGTGAGGGCTTCGAGAATCTGCCGATGCGACATTGCGTTGGGATCTGCTTGTGGCAGATTTGGTGGTGCTTCGGTTGTGGTCATTGTTCTATCTCGCAATCAGTTTCAAGTGCGCCAGGTCTTGCGCGTCTTCGTTGAAGGTGTTGTTGAGTTTTCGAATGGAGTCGAGAGCGGTAATCGCTTCCGTTTCGCTCCAGTCGTTCAACATCTCGCGCAGTCGTCGTGCGCGGTGGTCCCAGATGACGGCCAATTTCTGCTGGCCTTCGGCCGAGACACAGACGCGGGAAGCGCGTTTGTCGTCGGGATCCGGGGTGCGATCGATGTATCCGAGGTCGACGAGGTCTGCGATCTGCCGGCTGAGGGCGGACTGGCTGACGCAGAGCCTGTTGGCGAGGTCGGTCTGTCTGCAATCGCCTTCGGTCGCGAGGATGGCCAGAACTCCGGTCAGTGCCTGCGGCAAAGGTGAATCCTCGTCGTCGGTGGTCACGGCCCGCCGCAGCGCACGACCGAAGAGAAAGACCTCTTCGACCAGCGATTCTGCTGTGGTGGTTTGAACTGCCATGGATGCTCCAACGGGTTGAGATATTTACTTGCTGTCTGCAACCATATAGATACATAGCTGAGGTAAGCAACTAATTCGAGTATCTTGTGCGTCACACCGCGCCGAACCGCGCAACGTCACCCCGCGGAGTCGAAGATGCCCCGCCTGATCGTCATGGTCACCCGATCGCCGACGGCAGGCCTGCGCCCGTGCACCGAACAGCGGAAGGACACTCCGTGAGACTCGACAACGACGTCGCTCACGTCCCGTCCGAACAGCGACGACGTCACGACGCCGGCCGCGCAATCGTGCGGAGAGCCGGTCCCGAGGGAGATGTCGGAGGGAAGTATCGCCAGCGACCCCTTGCCGTCCCGCGCCGAATCGATGAGGTCCTCATCCAACTCGAGCGGGTGAGCCGCGGCATGGAATCGGCCGTCGGTGACGACTCCGTCGATCACGTTGGCATCGGATAGAAACTGTGCGACGAACGCCGACGCCGGCCGGTGGACGACGTCCTCCGGTGTGCCGATCTGCGAGATGTGCCCGCCGTCGAGAATCGCTACCCGATCGGCCAGAGCGAGTGCTTCGGATCGGTCGTGGGTCACGTGTACGACGGTGAGCCCCGCGGCCCGGGTCAGTGAGCGGAGCTCCAGGCGCAACCGGTCGCGCAGCGGCTCGTCCAACGCCGAGAGCGCTTCGTCGAGGAGCAGGGCGCGAGGCGAGCGGACGAGTGCCCGTGCCAGCGCGACGCGCTGCCGCTGACCACCCGACAAAGTGGCCGGGTCACGCTTCTGCAAACCAGGGAGGCCGACGAGCTCGAGAATCTCGGCCACGCGCGCGGCCCGATCCTTACGCGGAACCCCGGCCAGCTCCAACGGGTACGAGATATTGCGTCCCACCGTTCGGTGCGGCCATAGTGCGTGCTGCTGAAACACCATGCCGAGCCCGCGATGCTCGGGCGGAACCGTGCGGCCCGCCCCGGCGACGACGTCGCCTCCGATGGTCACCGTGCCGGCCGTCGGCTCCAGAAACCCGGCGACGGTACGCAGCAGCGTCGTCTTACCCGACCCGGACGGCCCGACGAGGGCGAGAAATTCTCCGTCGGCGATCGACAGGTCGATGCCGCCGAGGCCAATGGTCCCGTCCGGGTAGACGAGGTCGACGGAATCGAGAACTATCGTGGACATCAGGTTCGCTTCTTTCGATCGGTGGCGCCGGCGACCAGGCCGAGTCCCGCCAACCCGACGAGGGCGACCAGTAGGGACAGTGCGGCGGCGGCGTTGTAGTCACCCGCTTGCTGCAGGTTGAAGATCGAGACGCCGAGGGTCTGCGTTCCGGGTGCAACGAGCAGAACCGACATCGTGAGTTCGCGAACAGCCGTCAGGGCGACGAGAACGCCGCCGGTCGCCGCGGCGGGAATCGCCAACTTCCATGACACGTCGTACAGCGCACGTGCGGGCGAAGCGCCGGACGAGCGCGCAACTTCTTCCAGTGCCGTCGGCGTCGCGAGAAGCGGTGCGCGGACGGCTTGGACGACGATGGCGAGAAACGCCATCACGTAGGCGCACAGGATGACCCAGCGCGTGTCGAACAGGCCGGTGTAGCGGCCGACGATCAGCCAGCCAACGGCGATGACCAGTCCGGGTACGGCCTGCGGAAGCATGGCGGTGACGTCGAGGCCGATGTTGTCACGCGAACGAGTGCGCGTGGTGAGCACTCCGAGCGCCAGTCCCACGACCCCGCAGATCACCGCCGCACCCACCGCCAGAAATATCGAATTCTGGATTCCCACAATGGTTCCCGGTGCCGTCACGGCGGAGACGATACTGTCGAGAGTCAGGTTCTCCCAGGTGAACGGCACGCCGGGTGCCGGCAGCAGGGCCTGCGATGCGAGCGCGAGTATCGGGAGTACGGCCACCCCGAACGCCGCCGCCCAGACTGCGACGGCCACCGCACCACGACCACGCCCCAACCGAAGTCGCTGCGACAATGTGGTCGGTCCGTCGATGTGAGTGTTCTTTCGTCCCAGCATCCGGTCGACGACGACAGCGGCAACGGCCAAGAGCAACAGCACGATTCCGATACTCGACACCACTTCCAAAGGCTTCGCCACCGTCCCGGACTGGATGAAGCGATAGACCATCGTGGACAGCGTCACGTACCGATCCGGAAGTCCGACGAGCGCTGGAATTCCGAAGTCGGCAAGGTTCGATACCGCGACCAACGTGAACGACGCCACCGCCGCAGTCCGTAGCAGCGGAAGAGTGACATCCTTGGCGGCGCGCCAGGGAGGCGCGCCCGACATCCTTGCTGCCTGCTCCAGATCTCCTGGTATTCGTCGCAGGGCCGCGGCGACGATGAGGTAGGCCAACGGATACGAGTGGATCGTCAGCAGGAAGATCACCCCGTCGCCGCCATAGATGTTCCACAGCGGGCCACCGAAGTGTGCTGCCCAGAACTTGTTGACAATGCCACTCGGTCCGAGCAGTCCCGTCCAGGCGATAGCGCCGACGAAGGGCGGAATGAGCAACGGACTCAACAGGATCAGTCGCAGGACGCTGCGTCCCGGAAGGTCGGTGCGATCGAGGACGAGCGCCATGACGACGGCGATGACTACCGCCAGAAACGCCGATACGCCCGACGACACAGCGCTGTTGGCTGCTGCAGTCAGAATTCCGGCGTCGAGTAGCTCCTGGACGTGGTTGCCGCCCAGTCCTATCGAGACCACAGCGGCAAGCGGCACCAGAATCACCGCCGTGACCGCGAGCCACAGCCCACCCCTGACCAGCGACAGACCCCCGAACGAGAAGCTAACCGACAAGCTCGCCGAACCTCTTCACGGCGTCGGGCTGAGATGCGGTGATCTGGGCGAGGTCGGGATTCAGAAGCTCGAGATCGGCCGGCGCGGGCGCACCGTCGGGAGTGCCGACGTCCTCACGAACCGGAAGGTACTGCTGCTCGACGGCAATTTCTTGGCCGCGCTTGCTCACGAGGAAGTCGACGTACTTCTTCGCCGCGTCCTGATTGGCCGAGTCCTGGAAGATCCCGGCGGGCTGTGAGATGTAGGGGACACCATCGGTCGGGTATTCGAGAGCGATCGGCGAACCCTTGGCTGCGAGTTCACGAACGAGGTAGTCGACGACGATTCCGATCGGCTGTGTGCCGGCCGCAACGGCTTGACCTACCGGTCCGTTACTTTCGGCGACGACAGGTTCGTTGGCCGCGAGCCCTTCGAGCCACGATTCGCCGAGCGAGCCCTCCGACAACCACACCGCGGTGTTGTAGGCGGCGGCGCCGGAGACCTCGGGATTGGGAAGGGTGATCTGCCCCTTGTACTTCGAGTCCGCGAGGTCTTTCCACGACGTCGGCGGCGCCGTCACCGCTTCGGTGTTGTAGGCGATGACCGTCGGGATGATTCTGGTGCCGACGTAGTAGCCGTCCGGGTCGACGATGTCCTGATTCAGCGCGGACGCGTCCGCAGGGGTGTACTGCAACAACAGATCGTCGTCTTTGTAGCCCTCGAACGTCGGCGCGTCGGCGGCCAGGAGAACATCGGCACCGATCTTGCCGGTCTCCCGCTCGGCCGCGATCCTGGCATTCAGATCGCCGGTGCCTGCGCGGTAGACCTCAACGGTGATACCGGGATTGGCCGCGGTGAACTCGGCGTTGAGTGCGTCGATCTTCGCCTGCGGTTCGGAGGTGTAGAGCGTCAGCGTTCCGCTCGCCGATTCGTCCGAGGCGGCCGCTGGATCGGCGGGCTCGGAACACGCCGTGAAGGCGGCAAGCATGGCTACGGATGCAACTGCGCCCAGGACAGGGCGGCGGAACGAGTTCAAGGCTTCTCCTGAGAAGGTACCGACGAAGCGTTGAGTGTCACATTCGCGTGCAACGCATTTCGAACCCCTCGGGCAACGCGAAGTGGCGGGCGAGTGAACGCCTTGTCTTCATGCTGTCGTGGCCAGGGCCGCAGCGAGCCCGAACGCCGCTGTGAGGATGCACACGTGCATCGCGGCACGGATGACGGACTCGTCTGCCTTCGTGCGGTGCGCGGCCACCGAGACGAGCCAGGTGCCGCGGAGGCGTCGGGCAAGAAGGACGAGGATCACGAGAAGCAGTGTCTTCGCAAGGACGACGCGTCCGTACCCGGTGTCGACGAGACCTCCGACGCTGCCGATCTTGACGGCGGCATTGACGGTTCCACTCACCGCCAGAATCCAGACCGACCACCACGCGAGCCGTGAGAAGACCGGAAGGTTCGCCGTCCATGCACCCCTCGAACGCAGGGTGAGCGCCATGGCGGCGAGGACACCGAGCCATACCGCGGCAGCGGCGGTGTGGACGGCGACGAACAGGGCGCCGAACAGTTGCTGCGACATGTGACCGGTGATCGGCCGTGCCACGAGCGCGATCACCGCGAGGACGACGATCGGTACCGTCGACCAATCGCGATTCTGGCGATACGCGACGGCGGCGCACCCGCAGGCCGCTGCCGTACACGCCACCGTCACCAGGCCGAGTTGCCCGACGGTGATGCCGGTGAGAAAAGCGCCGAACGACGACAGCGACAGGCCGGCGATGCCGCCCCCGTCGGATTCGGCTGCTGCGGTGGCCAGTAGCGCACCCTCGACCACCGTCCACGTGCCTGCAACGAGTGCGACCTCGCGCCACACCGAAGGCCTGCTCCGCACCGGGAAGAGATCGGTGCGGAGCAGGCCGAGGCCGAGAGCGGTGGCGCCGAGACAATCGGCGAGGACACGAAGCACCGCCGACGGATCAGGGCCGTCGGGACGCGCGAGTATCCACGCGAGTCCGACGCCTGCGATTCCCGTCACGGCCGCCGCCAGGGCCCACCACCGTCGAAACACTGGACCGTTACTGCTCTTTCGGCTTCTTCAATGCGAAGGCGAGCGCACCGCCGAACACGAGCACTCCTCCGACGAGGAACGGCCACAGCGGGATTCCGCCGCCCGCCGACTCGGAGTCGGCCTCCGCTGAGGCGTCCGCTGCAGCGCCCGGTGTGCCAGAGCCTTGCTGCGTCAGCGTGAAACCGATTGTGCCGCTGATGGGGTGACCGTCGGCGGAGGTGACTCGATACGCGATCGTGTATGCGCCGACCGGGCCGAGATCGCCGACATCGACGACGATGCTCTGCCCCTCGATCCGCGGGTCGCCCTTCGACCACAGATTGCCGTCGGGGCCGACGACGTTCAGGGTGGCGAACTTGGACTGAGGCACTTCGTTGAACGAAATCGACACCTGATCGGGACCCTGCGCGAGTTCGGCGCCGGCGGTCGGGTTGGATCCGGTGACGATCGAATGCGCCGATGCCACGGGCGCTCCGAGCAGAAGAGCGCCAAGCGTGAGAGCGACCGCTACGACGAGCTTTCTCATGACCGGCGGCCCCGAACGACTGCGCCGATGCCGAGTGCAGCACCGAGTGCCCCGAGAACCAGAGCGACGCCTGCCATCCAGCGAGCAGTGTTGTCGGCCTCCACTGCCGTGCCGGCCTCACTGCTTGTTTCACTGGTAGCGGTGGCAGTTCCATGTCCGTCGGCACTGGCGGCCGCGAGGGTCAACGACGGAGCCGGGTGTTCGGGTTCGGTGCCGCCGGCAACTTCCTCTTCGGTCCACTCGACCACTTCACCGTCGCTGTAGGTCTGAACAGCGGGGAAGCTGACCGAATCCTGCTCGGGCAGCGGTCCCGTCTGGACGAGGAACTGCAGGAACTGGCCCGGCATGACCTCGGCACCGGGGTTCGCCGTCCAGGTCACTCCGGTGACGAGGCTGTCGGCGTTCTTGTCGATGGTTGCCGTCCAGCCTGGGATGGGTTCGGTGGCAGCGAAATTGAGCTCGGGAAGCGTGACTTTGACCGAGGAGGTTCCTGCTGTTTCGGACTCGGTCGGGACACGAAAGTTCAGTACCGCGTAGCCGCCCTGCTCGGCTCCGGGAGCAGATACCGAGACGTGGGCCGATGCCGCTCCCGCGCCCACGACGAGAGCCAACGAGGTTGCGCCCACGATGACGGAGGCACGACGAATGACGTTGTTCATGTTCAGTTCTTTCTCGAAAAGTTATGTGGCGGAATGCTGTCGGGTGTTCACACCGATACAGGCGGGCCACGTCTCGAGATGGAGGTCGTGCGAACGACGGTGGAAACTACGACGACCTCACCGCATGCAGCGAGGTGAGAGGGTGCGTCGGGCAGGGGGAGCGGGGGATCGAAGACGGCACGAACGACGGAGGTGATCGGACCGAAGAGCCGTTCGGCGACACAGATGAGTGCGGCGGCAACGGCGGAGGCGACCGCGTGGAATCCGAGCATCGTCGGGCTCGGCAGCATCGAATGGCCGTGCATCATCTGATGCGTATCGCCCACGGCGAGCGCGATGTGCGCTGCGGACTGGCCGAGGACGAGGGCACCGGCGACTGCGGCGAACTGGGTCCATCCCGATCGCGGGCCGGGCAGGGTCGTCACGACGCCGACACCGATTCCCACGATCAGCAGAAAGACGAAGGCAGATCCCGACGGGTACCCACCGCCCGCCGCGCCGTGCGCCGCGACAGCAAGAGCTACCGTCGCGGCACCGACAGCTCCGCCGCGAAGCGAAGCGGCGGGAGAGTTCACGAGTGGTGTTCGGTGGTGCTAGCGGACGCCGAGACGCGCGAGCAGGTCGGCTTCGATACCGTCGAGTTCGGCGGAGATTGCCTGATGAGCTGCTTTGCGCCGTGCCGGAGGCATCTGCTCGGACGTTGTGACGGCAGTTCCGAGGTCGCTCAGCCGCTGCGAGATGGCCTCCGCGAACTTGCCCGTCTCGGTGTCCGAGTTCGCCGCGGTGACGCGTGCCAGCGACTTCTCGGAGCCGGCGATGCGAGCGCTGAGCTTCGCGCCGTGTCCGGTGAACTCGCCGAGGGCGGCGGGATCGACGCCAAGTCTCGAGGCCTTGCGCTCGTCGAGCTTGCCGCGCAGTACGGCAGCTCCGCGGTAGACGATCGGCGTGAGAACCGGGATCAGCACGCGCGCAATGGAGATGTACTTGCGCACCTGAGCTGCGTTGAACGAACCCTGGAGCGCTGCCTTCTGCTGCGCCTTCAGTGTCGCGACCTGCGCCTTCTCGACGTTCTTCTGAGATTTGGCTTCGACGGAAGTCAGCTTGTTCTGTGCCTTCGCGATCGACTTGAGCTGCTTGCGTTCGTTCTTCGCGCCGAGCTTCGCTTCCAGCGTGGCTTTGTGCTTGAGGGCCTTCGCCTCGGCCTTACGCGTGGCGCGTCCTTTGCGCTTGCGGAACAACCCCATCGACAAGGCCCCTAACGTCAGCTTCTCGCGGTGCGGCGCGTGTGCGCCCAGCTCACCTCTAAGCCTATCGGTTCGCCCGGGTGGGTCGCATCGGGTGTGTCGGTAGCGGGACATAGGCTCGGTGCTGTGAAAAGTCAGCCCGCCACACGAGCGGAGCCGTCGGCGCTCGAACGGCCGGTATTGATCGATGCCGGATCCCTGACGCGGTGCAGGCATCGGCTCTACCTCGACACCGCGTATTCGGCCCTGCAGCGTCGGGAGCCGGAGAACCCGGGTGTCCGCCAGCGGCGGGAAGCTGCGCAGACTCACCGTGAGGCCATCCGTGCACAGTTCGCGGCGGACGCCGACGGTTGGGTGGAGATCGAGGCCACCGACGCCAGGACGGCGGCCGAGCGAACTTTGGCGGCGTGCAGGCGCGGGGAGCGCTGGATCTGGAATGCCGTACTTCCTGCCGAACGCGAGACGGGGCGCCGCGGGCGAAGCGAACTGCTGGTCCTCGATCCCGAGGGTGCCGGATACATCCCGATCATCGTGGTCAACCACAAGGTCACCGATCCAGGTCGCGGCGCGACGACGACGCCGTTCACCGAGTGGGCTCCGACGGTCGACACCACACGAAAGGTACGCAGTCAGCTTCGGGACGCGCTGCGGCTCTCACACCTGTATCGAATGCTCGCCTTCGAGGGTCTCGCCTCGCCGAAGGCCGTCGGCGGGGCAATCGGCTACCGTGCCGACTGCATCCTCGTCCACGATCTGACTGCCGTCCTCGCCGAATACGATTCACGGTTCGCCGATCGCCTCGCGGTCGCGCGTGGTGAGAGTTTCACGGTGCCGTCGCAGGTCAGCGAATGTCGGTCGTGTTCCTGGTGGTCGGATTGTCGCCCGCAGCTCGAAGCGAATCGCGACGTTTCCCTCGTCGCGTCGGGATCACGGGCCGATGCGCTTCGCGCCCAGGGAGTGTTCACCGTCGACGAGCTGGCCGACTGGACCGGAGCCGAGCCGGAGAACTGGCCTTTCGGCAGTTTCGACGATTCCGTCGCTGCGGCCACCGCTTGGCGTGCCGGTGTTCCGCTGCTGCGCCGCACCGACACGGTGACCGTCCGCCGCGCCGACGTCGAGGTCGATGTCGACATGGAGAGCTACCAGGAGCACGGCGCCTATCTGTGGGGAACTCTGTTGACGGAGAAGGGCGGTCCCGCGCCGGTGTACCGCGGGTTCGTCACGTGGGATCCGTTGCCGACCGAGGACGAGGGCAGATCCTTCGCCGAGTTCTGGGGTTGGCTCATGGGCAAGCGCGCCGACGCTGCCGCGAACGGCAAAACGTTTGCGGCGTACTGCTATTCGCGTCAGGCCGAGGACAAATGGTTGCTGGATTCGGCGCGTCGGTTCGGCGATATTCCCGGCGTACCGACCGAAGCGGAGATCCACGAATTCATCGACAGCGAGCAGTGGGTCGACATCTACCAGGCTGTCAGTGATCAGTTCATCTGCCCGAACGGCAAGGGACTGAAGAAAATTGCGCCCGTCGCCGGCTTCAACTGGCGTGACGACGAGGCGGGCGGCGAGGCGTCGATGGGCTGGTACCGCGACGCCGTCGGTTACGACGCCGAACCGGATGTATCTCAACGCGAGCGGCTTCTGGTCTACAACGAAGACGACGTGCAGGCGACCAAGGTGTTGCGCGAGTGGATGAGCGATCGCGCCGAGATCGAGATCCCGACCATGGAGTCACTTCGGGTGGGCGTTTCGCGGGCGTGAGCTCGCCCCCTTGGCATCAATGGACCATTCAAGCCGTCTAGCCGTTGCGATGGTCCATTCATGCGGGCTGAAAATGTGTGCCCCACAGCATGAATGGACCACCGCAACCGTCTGGCCGTTGCGATGGTCCATTCATGCCGAAAAAGTGGGCGGGCGAAAACTACCGCGGCGCCATCCGGATTGCGCCGTCCATGCGGATGGTCTCGCCGTTGAGGTAGTCGTGCTCGGCGATCATCTGCACCAGCTGCGCGTACTCGGTCGGCTGCGCGAGACGTGAGGGGAACGGCACGCTGGCTTCGAGTCCCCTGCGGTACTCCTCGGTGACGCCCGCCAGCATCGGAGTGTCGACGATGCCCGGTGCGATGGTGTTGACGCGGATGCCGACCTGCGCCAGATCGCGCGCAGCTGTGATGGTCATTGCGTGGACGCCGCCCTTGGACGCCGTGTAGGCAATCTGACCGATCTGGCCTTCGAACGCCGCAACCGATGCGGTGTTGACGATGACGCCGCGCTGGCCCGCCTCGTCGACCGTGGACAGGTTCTGGATGCGGTTCGCGGCCAGACGCATGACGTTGAACGTTCCGAGCAGGTTGATGGTGATGACCGTGCGGAAGAGCTCGAGGTCGTGCGGGCCCTTCTTCGACAGGATCCGGCCTGCCCAGCCGACGCCTGCGCAGTTGACGACGATGCGGAGCGGCACTCCGGACTCGGTGATCTTGTCCAGTGCAGCCTCGACGTCTTCTTCGCTGGTGACGTCTGCCGCGATCAACGTGACGCCGGCGGGGACGCTGTCACCTGCACGTTCGATGGACTGAGCCAGGTCGAGTCCGAATACCGTCACACCTGCGTCGGCGAGGCGCTTGGCCGTTGCTGCTCCGAGGCCCGACGCCCCTCCTGTGACCAAAGCTGCTGTTCCCGAAATCTCCACTGACGCATCCCTTCGCTGTTGGCGGCATGTGATTCGTCTTGCACCATAACGGCAGCGCTCCACCCTGGCGGACTCGGAGGTGTCGGAGGTGCCACATCTGGTCCAGCTCTGTGTGAGTGTTCACAGTCGCTACGTAGTCTCCGCTCCGACGATCCGACCGTCGGGGCCGTACTCGAGACGGCGAATGTCGTCGGCGTCGTCGTGCAGGATGGTCGCGATCGTCGCCCGACCGGGCGGGAGCATGCGAAGGGTTACCGATCCGGATCCGATGTGGTCGAGTTCGGCGGCGGCCGACGACGTGAGCTCGGCATGAACCTTTTCGTCGAGTTCACGGCCACGATCGTCGAGCATGATCACCGCGATGCCCCGGCTACGCGCCGACCGTGCAGCCTTGACCAGGCGAGAGTCCATCAATCCGCGTGCTCGAAGCGAGTCCCTGAGATCGGCCTCCAGTAGTGCGCATGCCATGACCTCGTCCGGCTGCAGGTCCGGTCCGTCGACGATGCGTCCCAGCAGTGGCCGCGCTTGCTCGTCGAGCCGCCTGAGTTGGGCGTCGCGCTCCTCGAGCACGGCCGATGCTGCAGCCTCGGAGGCGATCCGCAGTGTCGATTGGGTCCGGAGCTCGAAAACGGACTTGGCGAGCGGCCGGATGGTGAACGCGAAGAACGTCGCCATCAGCAGCGGTGCGATGTTGATTCCGCTGAGGGACAGGCCGTATCCGAGGCCTTGGCCGCTCTGCACAGCCCAGACGATGGAAACCGCGATGGTCGACGCCAAGCCGATCCAGGCGAACGAGGTTCGACCGCGTACGCACATGAAGGTGTAGATCGCGACGGACGACCCGAAGGGCCAGGTTTGCAGGCTGCTGGAAATCGGGATCGGGACGACTGTATAGATGGCCCCACAGCTCGCCGGGCCGACCGCGATCAATGCCAGTGACGCTTTCAGCGGCAACGGATCACCGGGCGCAGCGAGCAGCAGTACCGCGCCGCCGACACAGATCGGTACCGCGAGCAGTATCGGCCAGATGCTGCGGACTCCCTCCAATGTCGACAGAGCCGAGACCAGGCAGCTGACCGCATACAGGGCGATCACCAGATAGGCTGTACGGGAACGCATTCCGAGAAGGTCTCGAACATCTTGGTTGGCCGACATCAGGTCACCGCGCCGTCGTGCCACGCGAGTTGCACGGTGGTTCCGGTCCCGGGCGAGGAGATGATGTGGGAGGACCCGCCCGACAATTGACGGAGTCGGCCGCGGATACTGACCGCGACACCGAGGCGGTGCGGGGGAACCGCGGATTGATCGAATCCGACTCCGTCGTCGACGACGCTCACTCGAAGGCTTCCCGGCCTCGCCGCGATCGTGACGGATTGCTCGGCAGCGCCCGCGTGAAGGATGCTGTTGCGCAACGCTTCCGCCAGTGCAGCTCCGATAGCTCGGACGGCATCCGACGGATATGTAGGCGGTTCGTCGCCGTCGCACGCCCTGTCGGCATCGATCACGACGGTAACCGAATCGTCGATATCGGTTGCCGCAGCGCGCAGTTGCGCAATGGCCTCGGTCATGTCGACCACGGTCGGCGTCGAATTGGCACGAAGGGAGTCGAGTTGGTGGAGCGTCGACCTTGCTTGTTTGACGACGCTCTGAGTTCTTCCCTGCCTGGTCACGGACAGCAGGGACGACATGACGCCGTCATGAATGAGGGCGTCGAAACGTTCGCGTTCCACCGCTCGCGCTTCGGCGGCAGCCGAGCCTGCCGCATCGTCCTGGGTCCGGCTGATGGTGGCGTCGAGGATGCGGGCGGTGCGCAGGGCTGCCAGCGTCGCGGCCACGAAGATGGTGCAGAACATGATTCCGAACAGCAGATCGGCGACGAAGGGATTGGTCATGAACGGCTCGCGCAGAACGTAATTGCTGAGTTGTACCGAGAGGAGTGCCGTGCCGAGGTGGATGAATACCGGAATCGGTGGCCACACCGTTGCGGCTGCCAGGGTCGCGAGTCCAGGGAAGGCGCTGAGGAAGTTGCCGCCCTTGTCGAACAACGTGTCGTCCCACGCGAACCACCAGCTCAGTGCTGCCACCAGATAGGTCAGTGCGGCAAGGCTTCCGGCATAGCGGATCAGGGTGATGTTCTTCGAGAACGAGACGACACCGAACACGATGCCGGAGCCGAAGACTGCGATCACGCAGAACCATGTCCACCACGGTGAGGTGAGGTAGGCGGTGCGTCGGAGCTCGGGGAGCAGCAGCACGAAGTAGACGAGATAGCCGGTGCTGACGAATCGGGCGAACATTCGAATCAAGCGGTCGAGAGATCGGTGTTCCTGCCCGACGGGTAGGGCATCGTTCTCGACGGACATGCATCGAACTCTAGGGCGTTCGGTCCTCGATGGCGTTCGGCTGATCGAATGACATCCGGTCGGTGCGACGGCGCCGCACGATCACGATTGCGGCCCAGACCAGTGCCGACAGTACGGCCACCGTCACGCCGCTGATCACCGGCGCCGAAGTTCCGGGCATGACGCCTTCGAAGAACAGTGAGACGCCGAAGATGAAGAACAACACCGACGCGCCGTATTGGACGACGCGTTCGGGTAGGTGCTTGCCGAGGACGGCGCCGATGACGATGGCGAGAGCGTCGGCGGCGACCATGCCGATCGTCGACCCGATCCACACGCCGATCCAGTTGTTGTCGGCCGCGAGCGTGACCGTCGCGAGCATGGTCTTGTCGCCCAGTTCGGCGAGGAAGAATGCCGATGCGATGGCGATGAATGCCGAGCGGGTGACTTTCGATGCCTTGGCGCCCTCGTCGTCCGACAGCGAATCGCCGCGCAGTGTCCACAGGCCGAAGATGACGAAGGCGATTCCGGCGACGACGGAGATGAACTCCGTCGGAATGGACAGGCCGAGGAAGTGACCGACGGCGACGGACACCAGGTGCACGATCGTGGTCGCGACGGTGATGCCGCCGATGACGATGTACCACTTGTAGCGCAGCGCAAATGTCATCGCCATGAGCTGGGATTTGTCGCCGAGTTCGGCGATGAAGATAACGATGAAACTGAGTAACAGGGCAGAAAACATCGGCGGTCGAGGCTCCTCGGTCGAGTACATGACCGAAGGTCTCGCCCACCGGATCCGTCACGGACTCGGTTCGCTGTGCCGGGCCGCACGAAAATCGGTGCTGGCCAGTATGTCGACACAACGATTGGGGGCTACTCCCCTTCGCTGCCACCAAGATTAGGAGGGCGGCAGCGAATTGTCCAATGCCACACTAAGTTTGGGTTCCCGAAATCTCTTGTGCGGTAACCGGCTACGAGGCCAGGAGCATGGCCAAAACTGCAGTGTCGGGATCGCTGATCGGGTCGAGGCCGACCCTGCTGACCATCGAGGTGACGGTGCCGTCCGATTCGGCTTCGACCCAGGCCGCACGGTGTTCGAGTCCGAGATGCGGCAACCCGGGAAGCAGCACGCATCCCGACGCGGCGCCGAGGCATTCGGGGAGGGTCGGCGTGGTCTCCGACGGCGGATGCAACATCAGCAACGCGGGAGGTTGATGGCCGGCGAAGCGTCCGGGTGTGACAGCCATCTCACCCAGCACGGTGCCCTCGGCGACGATGAGACCGACGGTTCCCGGCTCCGGATCGTCGGGAAGCTCCTCGCGAGCCCCGAAGACCGTCGAGGTGGCGAGAAGGCCGGGCATGGACGCGACCTGTACGGCCAACGCGAGAAATTGAGCCCATTCCTTGGTGGTGTCCGGCCAACGACCGGAAATCACGAATCCGCGGAGAAGTCCGGCGGCATGGAAGGGGGAAACACCGATGAGATCGCGATCGTTCATCTCGTAACTCCCTTGGGTCGTTCCAGGGTGAATCCCAGGTACACCTCGTTGGGTATTCACAGCATGGAGCAGAACCGCGCTGGCACACAAGATAGTGCGAGTGCCAGAGACCCCCGAACGCATGAATGGACCACCGCAACGCTCGTGGCGTCGCAATGGTCCATTCATGCCGAACGAAGGTCCGGCATCAATGTCACATCGCAACGGTCAGACCGTTGCAGTGGTCCATTCATGCCGAACGAGGGTCCGGCAGGCAGAGGACTACGGGAAGATGAGACCCGGTGTCTTGGAGGTTGCAGCCTCGAAGCGAGCCTGGACGTCGGCCCAGTTCACGACGTTCCAGAACGCCTTGACGTAGTCCGCCTTGACGTTCTTGTACTGCAGGTAGAAAGCGTGCTCCCACATGTCGACCTGGAGCAGCGGGATGATGCCGAGGGGCACGTTGGCCTGCTGATCGTAGAGCTGGAAGGTGAGGAGCTTCTTGCCGAGCGAGTCGTAGCCGAGGACGGCCCAGCCGGATCCCTGCAGGCCGTTGGCCGCTGCGGTGAACTGCGCGCGGAACTTGTCGAACGAACCGAACTGGTCGTCGATGGCTGCGCCCAGCTCGCCCTCGGGCTTGTCGCCACCGTTAGGGGAAAGGTTCTTCCACCAGATGGAGTGGTTCACGTGGCCACCGAGGTGGAACGCGAGGTTCTTCTCCAGCAGGAAGATGGCCGCGTGGTCTTCGTTGTCACGAGCAGCAGCAAGCTTCTCGACGGCGGTGTTCGCGCCGGCGACGTAGGTTGCATGGTGCTTCGAGTGGTGCAGTTCGTTGATCTCGCCCGAGATGTGGGGCTCGAGGGCGGAGTAATCGAAATCTAGGTCGGGCAGTGTGTACTCGGACACGTGTTTCCCTTCTCTATCGACGTCGCGCCCACCATGGTGTTCAGGGCGCGCTCGTCCTACTGCGGATCATTCTTCGTGTTCAACCCAATCTCATTCGTACCCCTAGTGCAACAGTTGTAACCGAGATGCATTTCTCGGAATAAATTTCTGTGAACATGCCAGCGGGAAAAAGGTCACGGACAGGTCACGGGTAGCTCTCTCGATTGGTCCGGGAGATGAACAGGAAACTAGAATCTCCGCCGTGGCACCCCTGCGCAGATCGAGCGAGCGCGTCGACGCACCGACGGCATCGTCGCGCGTGCACGCTCCGCGGGTCGAGCTGACCGGCGCCAACCTACTGCGATTCATCGCCGTACTGGCAGTGCTGTACTCGCACATCTCGTTCTACCTCATCGACGATCGCGGTGAGGGCTGGTGGGTGATCGACGTCGTCTACGAGGTGTTCGTCCACGAAGCCGGGCTCAACAACCATCTTTCGTTCGTCGGTGTTGCCATCTTCATGCTGCTCACCGGCTTGCTGGTGACGAGATCAGCGATACGGCACTCTCGTCGTGATTTCGCCGTCAGCCGGTTGTCGAGGCTGATTCCGGCGCTGTGGGTCGCTGTCGCCCTGGCGATACTGCTGGTGAAACTCGGCATCAACGGGATGTTCAGCGGCCAGAGCGGAATCAGCAACCCCGACGCCGCCCTCAGTTTCTTCCTCGGTGGGTTCTTCCTCGAACCCGAGGTCGCGGTCCTCGGCGTCACCTGGACGCTGACCGTTCAGCTGATGTTCTATCTGTACTGCGTCGCGGCCCGGGACGTCCTACGAACGAGACCCATCGTGGTTCCGCTGGTGGGGGCAGTGTTGTGCGCGGTGATTCTGGTCTACAACCTGTACATGCCGGGGCCATGGTCGGTTCCGATGCTCTCGAAGATCGCCGCGACGCTTCCGACGTTGTTCCTCGGCCAGATCATCTACCTCGGATGGGCGCGCATCATCGGATGGCGATGGGTCGTGGTCGGCGTCATCGCGCAGGCGGAAGTGGTGCGCCTCGCGACGGACATTCACGCCTACTGGGCGGGAGATCAGTATCTGTGGACGATCGTCGTCGTCACCGGGCTCGTCCTGATCCTCGGTCGCTACGACGGACGCGTCGCGCAGTGGAGTTTCATTCGGTGGACGGGCACCCGCAGCTACGCGATCTACCTGGTGCACACGCTGATTCTGTATCGCGTCTACGAGCACGTCGTCCCCTACACCGGCCCCACGGGCGCCGTCGTTGCTTTTCTGGCCGTCACCGCGGTGGTCTCGGAGATCGTCTATCGATGGGTCGAGACACCCGCGGCGACCTGGCTCAACAGGCGTTTTCTCAGCCGAGCGAGCGTTCGCGGCTGATCGTCGCGGCGCTCACAACTGCGGCATGACCTCCGAGGCGACCAACTCCAGATGATCGAGATCCGACAGATCCAGCGTCTGGAGATAAACGCGTGACGCGCCCAGTTCGCCGTAGCGACCGATCTTGTCGACCAGCTCCGCCGGGCTTCCCGCGGCGCCGTTCTCGCGGAGTTCCGACACCTCGCGGCCGATGACTCCCGCGCGCGCGGCAATCTCCGCTTCGGTCTTGCCCGCGCACAGCACAAGGGCGGTCGAGTAGACGAGAGATTCCGGATCCCGACCGGCGGCAGCGGCAGCGGCGCGTACACGGTCGAACTGCACCCCGGTGTCGTCCAACGACGCAAACGGGATGTTGAACTCGTCGGCGTACTTCGCGGCGAGCGCGGGAGTGCGCTTCTTTCCGCCTCCGCCGATCAGGATCGGGGGCCGCGGCGACTGAACCGGCTTGGGCAGCGCAGGTGAATCGACGATCGGGTAGTGGGTGCCGTCGAACGAGAATCTCTCGCCCACGGGGGTTTCCCACAGACCGGTGATGACGGCCAAGGCTTCCTCGAGCCTGTCGAAACGCTCGCCGAGCGACGGGAACGGAATGCCGTAGGAAGTGTGCTCGTCCTCGAACCATCCTGCGCCGAGCCCGAAGTCGACGCGGCCGCCGCTCATGGCGTCGACCTGGGCGACGCTGATCGCGAGCGGCCCCGGGTAGCGGAAGGTCGCCGACGTGACGAGAGTGCCGAGCCGGATCGTCGAGGTCTCCCTGGCAATTCCGGCGAGGGTGATCCAGGCGTCCGTCGGTCCTGGCAGGCCCTCGGCATTCATGGCCTGGTAGTGGTCCGAGCGGAAGAACGCGCCGTATCCGAGAGTCTCGGCTGCCTGCGCGACGCGCAGAAGATCGTCGTAGGTTGCACCTTGTTGAGGTTCGGTGAACACGCGCAATTCGATGTTGGAGGAAGCCATGTGGCAATTCTAGGAGCGCACCGAGCCTGTGGATGAAACCGGCAGAGGCCCGGTTTCTGTGGATCATCCTGTGGATAATGTGGATAACCATCCCCAGCGGTCCGGAATCGAGATGATTCGTGAGTGGCAGACCGCGCGTACCCCGTGACAAGATCGCGTATGTGTCTGCTTCGGATCTGCCTTCCGTGTCCGTCGCCGAGCTTCCTGCCGAACTGAGTGAGTCGGTAATTTTGCTCGACGTCCGTGAGAACGACGAGTGGCAGCAGGGCCATGCGCCCGGCGCCCTCCACATTCCGATGTCCGAGGTCCCCTCCCGTGTGGAGGAGATCGATGCGAACGCCGCGCTGTACGTGGTGTGCAAGGCAGGTGGCCGTTCGCTTCGCGTCGTCGAATACCTCGCGCAGATCGGCTACGAAGCCACCAACGTCGACGGCGGCATGTCGGCGTGGCACGGCGCAGGCCGCCCGATCGTGCGTGACGACGGCGCCGAGGCGAGAATCATCTAGTGTCCGCTTTCCAGGTCTGTGCGCGCTGCGCGACGAGATGGCCCGTCGGGACTCGTCCTGCAGTGTGGTGCCCTCGGTGCCACGGCGTTCTGCTCTCGCCGGTATCGGCACAGGCTCCTGCTCGTGGCCAACGCAACTTCAAGTGGGTTGCACGGCGACCGAAGAGCGCCT
Source organism: Rhodococcus sp. (in: high G+C Gram-positive bacteria) (assembly GCF_023264675.1). Classification (GTDB taxonomy): domain Bacteria; phylum Actinomycetota; class Actinomycetes; order Mycobacteriales; family Mycobacteriaceae; genus Rhodococcoides. Next base: position 80,629 of record NZ_JAHFVG010000011.1, on the reverse strand, counting down.
CGAAGCGTCGGGCCGCGAACAACACTCCGCGACGGCCGGCCACACCGAAGTACGACGAGATGCCGCGCTGGGGGCTGATCGACCGACCGGTGACGCGCGTCACCGAGAACGAATCGCGGTTGGAGCGCTGGGCCGCTGCCGCGCCGGGCCTGCTGTTTCTCGTCGGTGGTCTGCTCGGTCTCGCCGCCGCGGCCGAGTTCTTTCGCTACGGAATTCTGCTCTACAACCGCACTCGCCTGGTGAGCCCGACGACGTTGGTGCTCTCGGACGCGCTGGTCATGTTCGCCGAAGTCGCGTCGATCGTCATCGGAATCACCGCAGCCGTCGCGTCCACGTGCTGGCTGGTGTCTCGGCGACGAGCAATCTTCGAGCGCGTCGGTACCCGTGACCCGCGAAGCGTCAGAGGAATTGCGATCGGAGCTCTCGTGCCCGTGCTGTCCCTCGCCATGCCCGGTGTGTTTCTGACCGAACTGGTCGACGCCAAAGGCGGCGTCGAGCGGGACCGTTCGATCACTCTGGTGCGCATCTGGTGGGCAGCGTGGGTGATCAACTGGGGAGTGGTGCTGGCAGCTCTTCTGTGGCGCTTCCGTGACTCCTTGCAGGCACAGGCCGATGGCGTGCTGTTCTCCGCGGTGGTCGCGCTCGTCGGGCTCGCCGTCGCGCTGCTGACCGTCCACCTCATCCGTACCGTCGACGATCAACGGTGGCGCGGAAGCGAACGCAAGGCCCCGACGCGATGGGTCGTCTCCGCTGCTCGTCGGCCGGCGTCCGTTCCAGCGGTACAGGCACCACAGCCCGAAGCTTCCCGCGACGAAGTGGCAGTGTCGTGACCTCCGGACGCCGCGGACCCTTCGTCGTCGCGCATCGCGGAGCGTCGGCGGAGAAGAAGGAACACACTCTCGCCGCGTACGACCTCGCGCTTCGTGAAGGTGCGGACGGTCTCGAATGCGACGTCCGGTTGACCCGCGACGGGCACATCGTCTGCGTCCACGACCGGCGCGTCGATCGCACGTCCAACGGCACCGGCATCGTCAGCGAGCTCGATTACGACACGCTCAAGACCTTCGACTACGGCGACGACGCCGAACCAGCGGACCTGCTGACTCTCGGCGATCTCATCGAGTTGGTGCTCTCCTGGACCAGCAAGCCGACCAAGCTGTTCATCGAGACCAAGCATCCGGTGCGATACGGCTCGCTCATCGAGAGCAAGGTGCTTGCCGAACTCCATCGCTTCGGCATCGCTCAGCCTGCATCCGCCGACCACGCGCGGGCAGTCGTCATGTCGTTCGCTCCGACCGCGGTGTGGCGCGTCCGACGGTCGGCACCGCTGCTCCCGACGGTTCTCCTCGGCGACACCTCCCACTACCTCGGCGGTGGTGCCGCGACGACCGTCGGAGCCACCGCTGTCGGGCCGTCGATCAAGGCTCTGCGTGAGCATCCGTCGATCGTGGATCGGGCTGCGGCGTCGGGACGCGCGACGTACTGCTGGACCGTCGACGAGAAGGAAGACGTCGATCTGTGCCGCGAACTCGGAGTCGGCTGGATTGCGACCAACAATCCGGGGCGGACGCGGGCGTGGCTGGAGGGTAAGCCGGGAGTGACCCCGTAGATCGCGCGGCGTGTAGGTTTACCTCGCGTGGGCAAGAGCAAAAGAAACAGTGGTCCGAAGCAGGACAGCAATCGAGCAGCGAAGCTCGCACAGCGCGAGGCGGAGCGTGAGACTCTCTCGGCCGCGCCGGTCCGCCCGTTCCAGGGTGTTCGAGCCGAATGCGATCTGGTAGCGCTCCGTGAGTTCGTCCCGTCCGCGACGGCGCCTGTCGTCGTCGACGGTCGCACGCTGACGATCGCCACGGTGCTCCCCGGAGCGGTGGCAGCGTTGGTGCGCGAAGAGAACGACGTGGTCACCGGGTTCGCGGGCCTGCAGGTGCAGGTCCATTCACCGAATGTCGCCGCCGATCTCTCCAGCGCTCTGCGTTGGGCATCGACCGCGCAGCCCGGTGAATCGCTCGAATCGGCGGGTCCCGACGGCAACACCGCGGCGCTGTCCGAGGTGCTCGATCCGACTCTCGATCTCGAGATCACCGTGCATCAGGATTTCAATTGGTGGCTGCCCGACAATGCCGATACCGCGCCGGATGTCGCCGCTACGGTCGAGCGTGCGAACCAGGCGATCATGCCGTCGGCGCGGCTGGAGGGCGACGGCCTCGTTGCTGCGTGGTGGGTCGATGCGGGAGACAAGGCGCATCTGCGATGGGTGAGGCCCGAGAGCGAAGACGATCTGATGCTCGCATTGGCTCGCCTGCACGCTGCCGGAGATTTGACGCTGGGTGAGGGCTCTCGCTACGCGGGTTCGTTCCGCACGCACGGGCTGCTCGTCCCGGTCTTCGATCTCGATCCGGAGATGCACCCGACCGAATGGGCAACGCCTGCAACTACTTTCGGCGGGAAACTTGCCGATGCGTTGGCTGTGGATGCACCACTGACCTCGGAGCAGTTGCGCTCACGTGATGGTCTGCGCGGTCGCCAGGTAACTCTGCGCTGATTCGCACATGTGAGTGGTAATCCATAGCGGGCTATGGATTACCACTCACATGAGAGCGCAGCCGAACTGTCTAGATCGAGCCGCCTGCAGCCTTCGGTGCGCCGGAATCGGCAGGCACGGAGTTGCTGTACTCACGGGCGACGAACTCTTCGAGATCGAACAGGTTGTGGCCGGCGCGGTCGGCGATGTTGAGCAGCGTCTTCATGCTGGCAACCTCTTCGACCTGCTCCTTCAGGAACCACTGCATGAACTGCTCGCCCAGGTAGTCACCCTCTTCGCGTGCAGTGCTCGCGAGGTTGATGATCTGCTCGGTGACGGTTTCCTCCTGCGCGAGAGCCAGGGCAATCGGCTCGCGTGCATCGGTGAACACGGACTTTGCGCCGTCGACTCCGGTGAGCTCGACGGTGATGTCGCGGTCGAGGAAGTACTGGACGATCATCATGGCGTGGTTACGCTCTTCGACGGCCTGTGCGTAGAAATGCTGTGCCAGCTGCGGCAGATCGACGTTGGCGAAATACACGGCCGTCGCAATGTACTGATGCGAGGCATTGAATTCGTTGCGGATCTGATCGCGAAGAAGTGCGTGGAACTTCGAGTGTGTTGTTTCTTTGATGTCTGCGCTCATGAAAAAGGACAATATGCTGGTCAGAGGGCATTGTCATCCAAGCTGAACCTTATTGAGGTCACCGTTGCCTAAATAAGATTTGCCTAATTCTTGACTCTCACCAGGGAAATCGTCACAATGCGCCGGCCTCTTTCGGAGGATTGGTGGTGCGGCTCACTCGGGCAGCGGTTTCGCGGGCGACGTACTCCTCGACATCGAACAGCTGACCTCCGGCGCGACGCACTATGTTCAGCAGACTCCGCATACTCGATACTTCTTCCACCTGTTCCTGGAGGAACCACCCGACGAACTGCTCGCCGATGTAGTCGCCGTCCGCCCTCGCGGTGCGGGCGAGCGAGGTGATCTGATCGGTCACCGCCTTCTCCTGGGCGAGCGCAAGCTCGATCGGTTCGTTCACCTTCGAGAACTCGGTGACGATCTCGCCGATCCGCGGAACGTCGACCGCCGAGCCCTTGTCGATGAGGTACTGAATCATCATCATCGCGTGGCCGCGTTCCTCGGTCGCTTGCGCGTAGAACCGTCGAGCAAGCTGGGGAAGGTCGTTGGTGTCGAACCACACGGCGATCGAGACGTATTGCTGAGATGCCGTGAATTCGTGACCGACCTGCGCGAGCAGAAGATCGTCGAATGCAGTGTCGCTCAACCGGGTCGAAGTCATCAGGTCAGGCTACCCTGCGCGAGAAGGGAGCAGTGTGAAGATCTACGGACCGGCAGTGCGAAGCTCCTCGGGTATCTGACGGTCCTCCTCCAGCGCGCCGAAGAACTGCGACGCGCGATCGGAATCCCACAGCAGCACATTGCCGACGTCGGTGTCCTCGAATCCGCCGACCGGGACGGTGGTGGTGACGAGATCCCCGCGCATCGCCCACGCGAGCGAGGCGAGGTTCCAGATGTGGTCGCCCTCGTCGACGCTGAGCGAGGACGCCGTGTCCTTGACCAACGGCCACAGCCGAAGTGGATTGAGGAAGGTCGAGGGACTCGTCGCTTTGGCCAACAGCGCCGACATGAACTGACGCTGATTGTTCATCCGGTCGAGATCGGCGAGAGCCGTTGCGCGAGAACGTACGAAGCCGAGTGCCTGTGAGCCTGCGAGCTCCTGGCAACCCGCGGGAAGGTCGATTCCGGCGAGAGGATCGGAGATCGCATTCTGCAGACACACATCGACACCGCCGAGCGCATCGACGATGCCGGCGAAGCCGCCGAACCCGATTTCGGCGTAATGATCTATCCGCAATCCCGTTGCGCCCTCGACGGTCTGGACGAGGAGTGGTGGCCCGCCCAGTGCGAACGACGCATTGAGCTTGTTCTGGCCGTTGCCCGGAACCGACACGTACGAGTCGCGCGGCAGGCTCACCATCGTCGTCGCACCGCCGCCGGACGGAATGTGGATCAGGATGATCGTGTCGGTACGGCTCGGCCCGGTTTCGCCGCCGGTGGCCAGCGACGCTTCTTCCTCCGGCGTCAGGCCTGCGCGCGAATCGGAGCCGACGAGCAACCAGTTGGTCCCCGGGGTGTCCGCGATCCGCCCGTCGTAGCTGCTCAACGCATCGACGCGGGTGAGCGAGCTGTCCACGTAGTAGACGAGCCCTCCCACGACGAGGAGTAGCGCCAGGAACGTCAAACCGAACCGTCGACCCCAGTGCCGCTTCTTGCGGACGCGCGGCGGCGCTGCCGGCTCGGGTCGGCGCAGCGCACGTTCGGGAGCCGGGGCCGGACGGCGACGAGGCGGTTCTTCGCGGCGCGGCTGCTCGGTGTACGGCCGCGGCGTCTGGGTCGGGGCATACCCGCCGGCCCCGCTACCCGCCTTGCCGTCGTTGCCTTCGTTGCGCGGGTAGTGCCGAGTGGGATTCGGCCCACGGGAGACGGCATCGGGCTCGGGGGACTGCGACCATGCCTGTTGGCCAGGCGACGGTGCCACCGGACGCCCGTCTCGTCGAATGATCTGAGTGCCCTCCCGGGGCGGTGGCCGGTAGCCGGGCGGCGGCTGTTGGCCGGGAGGAGGTCGGTAGCCAGGAGGGGGCCGTTGGCCCTGAGGTGGCCTGTTGCCCGACGGAGGCGGCCGGTATCCGGGAGGCGGCTGTGACGGCGGTGGACGCTGCCCGGACGGCGGCGGCCGTTGGCCCTGAGGAGGCGCGCTGCTCGGCGGCGGCGGTACACGGCGGCCAGGAGGCGGTCCCTGCCTGGGGTTTCCCCGATTCTGCTGGTCGTCGCTCACGGATCGACTGTACCCATCCGCGCCGTCACGGCAGCCACGAAAGATGACCGCGCAGTGCGGTGTATCCGACGAACGCGACGATGTCGATGAGGGCATGCGCGATGAGAAGCGGCCACAGACGGTTCGTCTTCTGCCAGAAGCGTCCGAACACCAGGCCCATCAGCAGGTTGCCGAATCCCGCGCCGAGCCCCTGGTAGAGGTGGTAGGAGCCCCGTAATACGGCGGACGCGAGCAGTGACGAGTTCTCGCCGAGGCCGAGGCGTCGCAGCCTCGAAATCAGGTAGGCGACGACGAGGATCTCCTCGGCGCCGGAATTGGCGAACGCGTAGGCGACGAGCGCCGGTATTCGCCACCAATGGTCGTCGATGGTGCTGGGAACCACGGTGAGGTTGAGTCCGATGGCGTTGCCGACGAGATAGAACACGAGGCCCGGCAGACCGATCACGCAGGCAAGGCCGAGCCCCTGAAGCAGGTCCGTCCTGGCCCGTGGACGCGCGAGCCCGATACGTCGTGGACCGAGGCCTGCGCGCCACAGAAGGTACAGGCCGAGGGCGCCCCAGGCGACGAGGCGCAGGATTCGGAGGAACTGGTAGAGCAGGTCGATGATCCCGAGGCTCGAGCTCGAGGTATTGAGCGCCACTGTCTGATCCGAGAGGCTCCCGGCAAGGAGGGCGTCCTCGACGAGCGACAAGATGCTGCTCAGGCCGCTGAGCCCGAAGGTCACGAGCAGAACGATCGCGATCTCGATCTTGATCGCGCGGCGTTCACTGGGTTCGAGCGGTTCCCCTGCTTCGGGGGCAGGTGGCTTCAGCCAGCTTTTGACATCGATCACGAGGGCAAGTCTGCCCGAGCATCAGCCTCGTGCGCGGAGGCCGTTGAGAAAGGGGCAGCCTGCGAGTACTCGGAGTGCGCGGCTGAGTGACGTCATGTCGTCGACCGGTTCGGCGAATCCGAGGCGGACGTCGTTGTCGCCGTAGTCACTTTCGATTCGCAGTCGAATGCCGTAGCGATCGATTCCGAGAGGGCGAATGCGGCCCTGACGCAGCGACGGTGGTAGTCGTCGGGCGAGCTGGTTGACGAGGTCCGCATGGTCCTCGTCGAGGTGCTGCAGCCAGCTGGTTTCCATCTCCCAGAACGGATCGGGCTCGGCGGCGAGCAGGTCCTCCACGGCGACGGGTTCTGCGCCCGTGCTGTCGGCTACGACGGCCGAGGAGAGGATGAGTCGCAGCAGTACCGTGCTGTGACCGACGTCGAGCAGAGCGGGATGCGGGTGCTCGGCAGCAACGGCGCCGGCCATCGGCCGCATGAGCGATTCGGGTACGGGGCGCAGCTCGCCGCGCAACCACACCAGCGAGCGGACCGGTTCGCGCAACGCCAGCGGTGCGTGGTCGGTCAGCTCGAGTACCGCCGGAACTCCGGCACGGGCCGACTGCCAGGCAATGGCGCCCATCGCCGAATCGGTGGGCACTGCCACGATGACTTCACCGTTGGGGCGCAGATGGTGGAGAGAGGTGATGACGGGTTCGCTGCCTTCGATCGCCAACGTCGCACCCTCCGCGCGCGCACAGGCGCTGCGGACTCGTTCTGCGGTAGACGGTCCTGTCGTCGCGGTGCCGAGCATGGGCTCCTCCGATGCGGGTTCGAGTAGGTGAGGCAAACCTAAGTTAGTTCATGCTTGCCTGCATCGCAAGTGCTGGGCGCGGACAATCGCGGTCTACCGTGGTGCGAATGTCGATTCCTTTGACGCTGGGAGTGCCCCACCGACCCGACCCGCAGGCTCTTGTCGCGGGCCTGCTTCAGCAGCGACTCGGCAGCGCCGCCGCCGCCGCCACGGCTCGTCCGGGATCCATCTCGACCGGGCCTGCGGTGATCACTGCGTCGACGCTGACGGGTCTCTCCGCCGACGTCGATCTCGGCCGCATCACCGTCGACCTCGACATCGATCCCGAAGAATTGAAACGCGACGCCGTCGCCACGTACGAGGTGGTTCGGTTCCACGTGAGCGTGGACGAGAGCACCCTGTCCGACGCCCTCGCTCTCCGGTTGCCCTCGCCGCTGGTGATTTTCCCCGAGCAGGTCGATCTCGATACCGTCACGGCCATCGTCGACGCCCATCGGACCCCCGGTTTCGCGGCATCGTCGGCGCCGCGCCACATCGCCGACGTGTTGGCGGTCGTCGCTCATGCCGAGGTCGGTTTCGTCGCCACGGCATCGTCCGGCGCGGAAGTGTTCGCGATCCTCGCGGCCACCGTCGCGGCACTGCGCGGTGACGACATTCCTACCGCTCTCGCGCAACCCGATCTCGCGGCACTCGCTGCACTGAGACCCGAGGCAGCGGAAGCAGTGCGCACCGTCCTGCTCGGCATCGAGATCGACGACGCCGACTCGGCGCACCGGGATCTCGTCGGCGCGGGGCTCGCCTGACAGGCGCGCAAACCTCGCCGACGAAGTGCTCGTTCGGGTTCGACGCCGCAATGTGAACGGCGGCAACGCGAGAGTCATTCAGTCGAATGAAATCGTCGGTGTGCCCGTGGTGTTTTCGCAGTTCGCCGGGAGTAGCTGCGATGGATGGTTCCGTGGAACACGGACCAGGTGGTATCACTTTCAAGTACCTTTCGAAATCCTGGTCAGCCCTGTTGTGGAAGTGGCTCCGTGATTCGTCGACTTGCCGATCTTCGAGGTACGGCAGCGGGGCGAATGCCCACAACGTGAGGAACCCACCATGACACCAGCTGGATGGCATCCAGACCCCGAAGGTTCCGCACAACTGCGGTGGTGGGACGGACAACAGTGGACATCTGCTGTGCAGCCGTTCCCGGCGGAGTTCGCGCAGGGGCCGGGTGTCGCACCGGCACCGGATCAGCCGAAGCGCAAGACATGGCCGCTGATCGTGGGCGGGGTAGTCGTTCTCGTGGTGATCGTGGGGATCCTCGGCGCAGTAGTCGGTCCCGACAAGAAGACCGACGTCGCCTCAGGTGCTTCGGGAACCACGACGGCACAGTCGAGTGCTGCGCCGACCACTACCCTCGCGCCGTCGACCACGACCCTCGCGCCGTCGACCACGACCGTCGCGCCGCGGCCTACCACCACAGTTGCGCCTGCCCCTCCGATTGCGACGACGGAACCCGCACAGCTCGTACCTCCCGTGACGGCCGCCCCGCGGCCGACCACGCCCGAGAACACGCAGCCGGCGATGAGCAGCGGTCAGCGGAACGCCGTGGGATCGGCGCGGGACTACCTCGGTTTCAGCTCCTTCTCGCGTCAGGGCCTGATCGAGCAGCTCGAGTACGAGGACTATTCGACGGCCGATGCGACATTCGCGGTGGACTACGTGTCGCCGGACTGGAACGAGCAAGCTGCGGAGTCCGCTCAGGACTATCTGGACTTCACTTCCTTCTCGCGGCAGGGCCTCATCGACCAGTTGGAGTACGAAGGATTCACCAGTGCGCAAGCGGAGTACGGAGCAGACCAGGCCGGACTCTAGCGTCGACTGTCGGGCCGACCTGGTCGGCGGTCACTTCGTAGGAACAGCCCTCGCGACCACGTAACCTCGAAGTGTGCCCAGAATCGCGTACTTCGGTCCATCGGGAACGTTCACCGAGATGGCGTTGAGCCAGTTCGAGTCCGATGGTGTACTCGCACAACTCGGGTACCCCGGCGACGCCGAGCGAATCCCGCTCGGCAGTCCGCCACTGACGTTGCAGGCCGTTCGTGACGGCGCCGTCGACGCGGCCGTGGTGCCGATCGAGAGTTCGGTCGAAGGTTCGGTGTCCCCGACGTTGGATTCTCTCGGCATCGGCAGCCGACTGCAGATTTTGGCGGAGACCGAGATCGACGTCGCGTTCTCCATTCTTGGCGCTCCGGGAAAGTCCTTGGCCGACGTCCGGTCGATCAGGGCGTATCCCATTGCGGCAGCTCAGGTTCGGCTGTGGATCGAGGAGAACCTGCCGGGGGTCGAGGTGCAGTTCGCGTCGTCGAATGCCGCTGCGGCAGAGGATGTTGCGGCCGGTCTTGCCGACGCCGCGGTCTCGACGCCGCTGGCAGGCACTCAACTCGGCTTGCCCACGTTGGCCGCGGGTGTCGCCGACGTCGAGAATGCTCGCACCCGTTTCGTGTTGGTCTCGTTGCCGCGGCCTGCGCCGACGCGTACCGGGGCGGATCGCACGGCACTCGTGCTCATGCCGGACAATGTTCCCGGCGTCCTTCTGGGTGCGCTCGCCGAGTTGGGGATCCGCGACATCGATCTCACGCGCATCGAATCACGGCCGACCAGAACAGAATTCGGGACGTACTGGTTCTACGTCGACTGTGCAGGCCATATCGACGATCCCGCGGTCGGCGAGGCTCTGCGTGCGTTGCACAGCAAGATGAAGTTGCGGTTCCTCGGATCGTGGCCCGTCGCCGCGGGAACAGGACGTCGCCCGCCGTCGTTGGAAGAGCAGATCGATTGGCTCGCGCAACTACGTGAAGGAAAGGGAGACCTGTGACCGGAAAGCTCGTCCTCGTGCGCCACGGGCAGACGTTTGCGAATGTCGACAAGCTTCTCGATACGAAGCTACCCGGCGCAGCGTTGACCGATCACGGCCACGACCAGGCTCGACGGTTCGGATCCTCCATTGCGGCCACGCCGCCGAGTGTTCTGGTCTCGTCCTCGGCGCTGCGCGCCGTGCAGACCGCCGAGCACATCTCGGCTGCGACATCGGTCGTCCCCGAGACTCGCGACGGTCTTCACGAAGCGCAGGCAGGGGACTGGGAAGGCCGAGGTGACGACGTAGCGCACAAGGGCTTCACCGAAATCTACGGTCGCTGGCACGCAGGAGACCTCGACGCGCAGGTGCCCGGCGGTGACAGTGGCCGCTCGATCCTGGATCGCTATGTGCCGGTGCTGGATTCACTACGTGAGCAGTACCTCGCATCGAGCGAGAGTCCCGACGTGATCGTCGTGAGCCACGGTGCGGCCATCCGGCTCGTCGGCGCCGTCCTCGCCGGAGTGGACGGCGCTTTCGCCGCCGACAATCACCTCGACAACACCGAAACCGTGGAACTGGTTCCCGCGGCCGACGGTGGTTGGACGTGCGTGCGCTGGGGTACGTTCCTGCCACCTTTCGAGGGCAAGGGAAGCCGAACCGCGGACAACCCGATCAGTTAGCGGCCCGTTCGATCGACGAGTTCTGCCAACGCCGACCTCACGCGCCCATCGGTGCCCGAGGACATCGTCGTCCATCGTCGTCCGTCCGCCGCGGTGCTCGAGGTCGCCAGTATCCGGCCACGATGCGTGTCGAAGAACGCGACGGGGTGTTCGCCTGGCACTCGGATGCCGGCCCTGTTCTGCACGGAGACGATCTCGGCGTGCGCGGAGCACGTGCTCATTGCCGACGCCAGATATCGCGCGGCGTCCGACTCGATGCCGATGTGCGCCAGTCGTGCCGCGGTGGCGTCGACATCCGCCGGCGCCGCGTCGAGGGCTTCGGCCAGCAGATCGGTCGGCGCGGAGATCTCCGACCGAGACAACGCGGTCTGGAAATTCAGTCCTTGCCCGAACCCGAGCGCCTCCAGCAGCCGGGCTGGTCGATCCTCGGCGAGCGGCCGAACGAGCAACGAGCCGCCGGACCGCGTGGCAATCACCGAGCCGATCTGATTGGTAGCCGCACACACCCTGGTGATCGGAACGGTCGTGTCGGCAGGCCGGACGACGCCTCGGCCGGAGATGTACCGATCCGGTTGCTCCAGAATGCGCAACCAGGCTTCGACGTCCGGATGGACTCGTCCCTCCAGAAGCAGCCCGTCGGCGCCGAGTCCGTCGCGTCCGCGCCGCCGGGCAGCGCCGAGTTCCTCGGCATTGTCGTAGCGAGGAAAGACGTCGAGCACCACCGGGAGTTCGACGATGCCGAGCACATCGATCAGGTAGTCGAGTCGATCCGCATCGAGATCGGCGGACGGGATGGTGTGACCGAGCGGCTGAGTTCCCAAGTCGATCAACTATTCGTTCCAGCTCGGGTCTGCACCGATGACCGACGGTGCCACGGTGCGGCCGTCGGCGAAGTGTTCGAACTGCCTCAGATAGCCGGGCGTCTCGTGCTCCACGTCGTCGTCTCCGCCGTGATTGCCCCCGGTCGGTCCGCCGGGTTGGCCGCCGCGCGAGGTTGCTGCCCCGTCGGCTCCGTTGCCACCGACTGCCGACGACGGGTTGGCAGCGGCACTCGCTCGTTCTGCCCCGGAGACCCCGTTCGCCCCCGACCCGGACACTGGATTGCCCAGTGTTCCCGAACCCAGTGCACCCGATCCCGGTGAGCCCGAACCCGTTGTCAGAGAACCGATCCCACTACCGGCGGGGTAGGCGCTCGTGGACGCTGCCCGGGTGGCTGCAGGCCCGAGGGATCCGTTCGCCGACTGGCCTGCGCCGAGTTGCGGTGATACCGAGGCCCGTTGACTGTCGACGCCACTCATCAGATTCGATGCTGCAGCGCCGCCGATGTTGGTCGCCGCCGAGGCGACGGTGGTGACCGAGGATCCCGCGACCGAACCAGCGGTACTCGCAGCCTGGCCCGCGGCCGACGCCAGCGCTGGATTCTGAAGAGCCGAACCCACTGCGGCGAGCGCGGCCTGAGCGGGCGTCGTGCGCGCACCGAAACCGAAGATGCTTGTCTCCTTGGTGGAGTGGGCGTCGGCGATATCCCCGCCCTGCCCCGTACTCGCGTCGTTGACGATGGTCGGTGGCCGATCGAACGAGACGTTCCACGCAAGCGGAGTAGTGGCGGCCTCGTATGCATCCATGACAAGTCCGGCGCGGACGTCCATGGCGCGATCGGCGGCTTCGAGCGCCTCGGCGCTTCCGTTGAGAGCTCCGCCCGACGAGATTGCGGCAGCTTTCGCTGTTTTCACGGCTACGATCTCGGGCATACTCGGCATCACCAACGCCGCCGTCGTGTACGCCGCGGCCTCGCCGCCGGCGAGCGCCGCGATCTGACCGGCCTTCGCGGACGTCTCCTGCGACCACGCGAGAAATCCGCCGAGCCTGGCTTGCGCTGCATTGGCTGCCTCGCCTTCCCATCCCGCAGCGAGCACCGCCATCACACGTCCGACGGTGATGGCGGTGTCTGCGTAGGACGCCGCGACCGTCTGCCACGCGCCCGACGCTGCGGCCAGCGGAGCGGCTCCGGCTCCGGCTGTCAGCGACGTCGAGTTGACGGTGGCGGTGCGTGGAAGCCAGACCACGCCGGTGACTCCGAGTGTCATTTCGCTACTCCCCGTGTAGATCGAATGTGAAGGATCAGTTGCCCAGCGAGCGGCCGTGTTCGAAGTCCACGTCGCGGTACGCCGCAGCCTGCGCGCGCAAGGCCGCTGCAGTGTCGATCAATTCGTCGACTGCCGCGGCAGCAGCAGGCGAGAACGACCCGCCGGAGTGGCGGAAGAAGCGATTCGCCAGGAGCGACACTTCCTCGCTCCCCGACGGGATCGGCTGGATCGGTAGTGACACCGCCGTCAGGCCCGCCTGGAGCCGCGCCGCGGCTGCATCCAAGTCGGCAGCAGCCGCCTCGAGGGCCACTGGGTCAACTCGCACCGTTCCCGGCATGCGCATCTCCTCGAAAGTCAGTGGTCTCCGGAGACCCTTCTCCGGTCGCGAGCGCAGACATGGTGAAATTGCGCTCTCGTAGGGATTTGACGCAGCCTCGACTCGATCGGTTCCCGTGCCGAAGAAAAAATCTCAGCCGATTGTTTCGGCGACCGATCGGAGCGTCCATCGACCTCCGCGGAAGTTCACACTCGTCGAAGTGAGGGGCGGTATGTCGACTCGCCAGAACGACGACGCCGGGGCGTCGAGGGTGCGGATGACCACCGCTCGCACCACCGCCGGGTGGGTGACGGCGACGATCCGGCACTGCTGCGAACTCACCCGATCCATCCAGCGTGTGACCCGCGCCAGCAGCGCATCGATCGATTCACCGTCCGGGGGGAGCGTGGCGGTGTCGGTGAGCCACGCGAGAACGTCCTTCTCGGCCAGATCGTCCATCGACGACCCGGCCCAGTGGCCGTAGTCGACGTCACGGAGGTCGGCGACGACTGCTCCGCGCAATCCGAGCCCCTCCGCCGTCTGCTGCGTACGTCGCTCCGGCGCGACCACGACGGTCTCGGCGCGTCCGGTGTAGGAGGCCAGGTCGAGGTCGCGCATTCCCGTCTCGTCGACTGATTCGTCCGCCGTGAAACGGCCTCGCCGCATGGCCTCGGTCATGGCATGGGTGACCAGCGACAGTCTGGTCACCGACGATGTCACGACACGCTCCGCACTCCGGTCACTGTAGTTGCGATTGACAGCAGCACGAGACGGGTGCCACAGTTCGCTGGTAAGTGCGACATGTGCAGGTAATTCGGTGCAAATCCGGAGCGGTTGCGCCACTGTGATCGGGATACATGCCGAGAGCCAGAAAACTCACACGTCGCTGACGTTTCTACGGGACGCACAATCCCAGGAGGCAACACCGAAATGGCAACAATCTCTCAGCCCGGCAACCTCTCTCGATCCGGCAACGTCACGGAGTCGGCGGCCCTCGCCCTCGTCGTGGCCGCGGTAGTTCTGCTCGCGTTCCTCGTGCTGTACCTGGTCGGATTCGATCAGGGTGCCATCTCGCGCAGCGGGATGTACATGCACGAGCTGATGCACGACGGACGCCACCTGCTGGGTCTGCCATGCCACTGACCGAGACCACGCTGCAGGACAACACTGTCGTAGGACTCCATGGCACGTTCGTTCAGCTTCTCCTTCGAGGGCTGCTCGCCGGGTTGATCGCGGGTCTGCTCGCGGGTGCCGTCGCATTCACCATCGGTGAGCCGCACGTCGACTCCGCCATCGCCATCGAAGAGGCAGCGGGAGCCGCGGAGCACTCGGAAGAAGCCACCGGTACGCACTCGCACGACGAAGAAAAAGCGCTCGTCAGTCGAGACGGCCAGCGCGGCGGACTTTTCCTCGCCACCGGTTTGGCCGGCTTGGCCCTCGGTGCCATCTTCGCGACGGTGCTGCACTATGCACGACGATTCACCAGGCTGTCCGGATCGACCCTCGCGCTCACCGCGGCCGTTCTCGGCTGGCTCGCCATCGAGGCCGTCCCCTTCTTCAAGTATCCCGCCAACCCGCCTGCCGTCGGCGATCCCGACACCATCGACCAGCGAACCTGGCTGTGGCTGGCATCCGTCGTCCTCGGTCTGGTCGCTGTCGCGGTGGGGATCTACGTGAGCAAGCTCGTCGCGGCGCAGAGTTCGTTCGCAGTTCGAGTGGCGGCGCCCGTCGTCTCGTTCCTGGTGATCACGGGCCTCGGCTACGTGTTGCTTCCCGGAATCAACGAGGTGGGCGCGGACTTCCCGGCGACGCTGCTGTGGGAATTCCGACTGTCCTCACTCGCGACCCAGGCGACGCTGTGGCTCGCACTCGGGCTCGTGTTCGCCTACCTCACCGATCGGGCGGTCGCGAAGGCCGGTGCGTCGCGCGAGTCGGTGTCTGCTTAGGGCTGGTCGACGCCCCTTTCTGGCATGAATGGACCACTGCAACGGTTGGACGGTTGCGGTGGTCCATTCATGTTGAAGGCCAACAGTTTTCAGCCCGCATGAATGGGCCATGGCACAGGCTGGCCGGCTTAGATGGTCCATTCATGCCAACCGAGGCCGGAACTACCCGAACCCGAGTTCGTGCAACCGCTCGTCGTCGATGCCGAAGTGATGGCCCACCTCGTGCGCGACGGTGATGGCAATTTCCCGCTTGGCGGTGGCGTCGTCGTCGACCATCTCGAGGATCGGTTTGCGATAGATGGTGATGACGTCGGGCAGGTGCCCGCTGTACTCGTACCGGTCGGTGAGTGCGACGCCCTCGTACAGCCCGAGAATGTCCTCGGTGGGGTGTTCGTCCTCGACGAGAATCACGACGTTGTCCATGTGATCGGTGATGTCGGGCGGAAGGGTGTCCAGGGCGTCGCCGACGGCTTCCTCGAACTCGGCGCGGCTCATATCGGTGGGAATGTCACCCTCCCGGGGTGATCGGGGCTGCTCCGGGCAGCGGGGTGGGCAGTGCACGGCCGTCCGGCGCCTCGGGTGGTGGGACGGGCGCTTGTCCGTTGATGAGGATGTCGCCCGTCGCGCTGCCGGTGATGGTGGCGAAGCCGCCTTCGTCGAGTTCCTTGCCGATCGAGCAGCTCACCTGACGGCTGCCGGCGAGCCAGCTGGTGACGTCGATGGTGTTCCAGAACATCGTCAGGGTCTTGTCGCGCAGTGCCGTGTCGGAGCCGAGGTAGGCGGTGACGGCGTCGGTGCACGCCTGTTCCAGGTAGGCATCCTGGTCCGCTTCGCTGGGGATGCCGGTGGGGAATCGTTGCTGCAGATCGATGATCGACGCCACCTCGAACGCGTGGGCTTGGCTGCAGTCGACGGGGTCGGCCGGAACGTTCTGGTTGATGCCGATGCATGTGCCGACATCCCACACGTTCGACTGGTCCTGATCCAGCACGGATCCGGTCATCTCCTGCGGGATTCCGGTGTTGGACGATTCCTGGATTCCGCAGCGAAGCGTCCGTTCTCCCGACGCCCAACCGGCCTGACTGGGGAACATGAGGCCGACGCTGAACTTGCCGTTCGGATCGAATTTGGTGCCCAGATAATCGTCGACGGCCTCGGTGCAGTGCTCGTCGCGTAGCTCGCCGAAGCGCAGTGCGCCCGGGTAGGCGGATCCTTCGGCGAACTCGATGCCGGGATAGGTGCTCATGTCGACGTCGAGGGCAACTTCGAAGCGGTGGGGTTCGGCGCAGGAGACTTCGGCGAGATCTTGGCGGTCGGTTTCGGGGTTGTCGGTCGGGGTCCATTGCAGGCACGTGCCCGGATCTGCCGACCCGAACGACTTGGCCGTCACCGGGCCGTCGGTTGCAGGCCCTGCCGCCGAATGGGTGGTGATCTTGTCCGGTTGCGAGAACCCGCCCGAGACGAACAGCGTGACGGCGGCGGCAGCTACCGCGCCGACAGCGACCAGCGCGAGACCTCGGCGCGCGACGTGGGCGGAGACCATGCGTTGGTTCTTCTTCTCGGGCTTACGTGCAGACATCGCACTCCATCATGCCCGAGTATCTTCGTCTCCTATGACGGGACCAGGAGACGACGCCGACCTTTCCGAGCTTGCCGGACGCTTGTTCACGATGGCGCGAACCGGAGATACCGAGCCGCTCGTCGCTTATCTCGATGCCGGAGTGCCGGTGGATCTGAACAATGAATCGGGCGACACCCTCGTCATGCTTGCGGCGTATCACGGGCATGCTGCGACGGTTGCTGCCCTGGTCGGCAAGGGTGCGGATGTGAATCGTCCCAACGACAAGGGGCAGACTCCGCTGGCAGGAGCCGTCTTCAAAGGTGAGGACGACGTCGTGAAAGCACTCGTCGACGGCGGCGCCGACCCCAACGGCGGGCACCCGTCGGCGATCGATGCAGCTCGCATGTTCGGACGCGAGGACTACCTGGGGTTGCTCGGGGCGTAAGGAGACGCGGGAAGACCTCGCGGCCTGGCGACAAGTAGAGTTCGTCCCCGTGATCGACCTCAAGTTCCTCCGCGAGAACCCTGACGTTGTCCGTGCTTCGCAGCGCACCCGCGGCGAAGACCCCGGTCTGGTCGACAAGCTGCTAGAGGCCGATTCCTCTCGTCGTGCCGCGGTGTTGGCGGGAGATCAGCTTCGCGCCGAGCAGAAGGCACTCGGCAAGCTCGTCGGAAAAGCATCTCCCGACGAGCGCCCGGCATTGCTGACCGGGGCGTCCGAGCTCGCTGCCAAGGTCAAGGCAGCCGAGGCGACGCAGAACGAGGCCGATGCCGCACTCGACGCCGCAGCGCGCAAGATTTCCAACATCGTCGAGGACGGCGCTCCTGCAGGCGGCGAAGAAGATTTCGTTCTGCTCGAGACCGTCGGCGAGATCCCGACGTTCGACTTCGAGCCCAAGGACCACCTCGAGCTCGGTGAGTCGCTGAACCTGATCGACATGGAACGCGGCGCGAAGGTGTCGGGTTCGCGGTTCTACTTCATGACCGGTTACGGCGCTCTTCTTCAGCAGGGCATGTTGCAGCTCGCTGCGCAGAAGGCCGTCAAGAACGGGTTCACGATGATGATCCCGCCGGTGCTGGTGCGGCCCGAGATCATGGCAGGAACCGGCTTCCTCGGCGCCCACGCCGACGAGATCTATCGGCTCGAAGCCGACGACCTCTATCTCGTCGGGACGTCGGAAGTCGCGCTCGCCGGCTACCACTCGGGCGAGATCATCGACCTGTCCGAGGGCCCGAAGCGCTACGCAGGCTGGTCGTCGTGCTTCCGCCGCGAAGCCGGCAGCTACGGCAAGGACACTCGCGGCATCATCCGCGTCCACCAATTCGACAAGATCGAGATGTTCTCGTACATCAAGCCGGAGGACGCAGCGGCCGAGCACAAGAAGCTGCTGGAGTTCGAGCGCGAGATGCTTGCAGCAGTGGAACTTCCGTATCGGATCATCGATGTGGCCGGCGGAGATCTGGGTTCCTCGGCGGCCCGTAAGTACGACTGCGAGGCCTGGGTCCCGACGCAGAACGCGTACCGCGAGCTGACGTCGACGTCCAACTGCACCACGTTCCAGGCCCGTCGCCTCGGTGTTCGCTACCGCGACGAGAACGGCAAGCCGCAGATCGCCGCGACTCTCAACGGCACCCTCGCCACCACACGGTGGATCGTCGCGATCCTCGAGAATCACCAGCAGGCCGACGGCACCGTTCGCGTCCCCGAGGCTCTGATTCCGTTCGTCGGGACGGACGTTCTGCGCTGACGCACCCGTGTGCGCGTAGTAGCGGCGGGTACCGACCACGCGCACACGGGCGGCGGAGCCGCACTAGATCGTGGGCTTCACGTCGTCCGACCACGCGATCCGCTTGGGATCTCCGTGGCATTCGACGATCGCGGAGTGGTCGCTGTCGAAGTAGTCCCATGCCCAGGACAGGAAGGCGTCGACCTTGCTGTGGGCGCCGCTGAGCAGCGCTGCATGGACGCCGAGCCACGCCGCGAACGCCAGCGGACCCTCGACCTGATGGCGATGAGCTCCCACCTCGGCGACGGCAGCGCCGCGACCGATCATCGCCATGATGCCCTTGTCCTTGTAGGCGAAGGGTTTCTTGGGCTTGCCCTTGCGCGCGAGCAGAATGTTCTGCGCCGTCCACAGTCCGGCCTGCTGGGCGACGGAACCCAGTTGCGGCAACGTCTTTCCATCGACGTCCGGGATATTGGCGACATCGCCGACGGCATAGACCTCGTCGAACGTCGGGACGGTGAGGTCGGCGAGCACGTCGATGCGGCCACCGTGCCCTGGCGTGCTTCCGCCCGTTCCGGCGATCGGTGACGCAGATTCGCCTCCCGCCCAGATGACGGTGTGCGAGGCGATCCGAGACCCGTCGCTGAGTGCGACGCCGTCGGCATCGACGGACTTCACACCGACTCCGAGCATGACCTTCGCGCCGTGTTCGACGAGTTTGTCGTGCGCGTACTCGTGCGACTTGTCGCTGAACGGTGCCAGTAGCGCCGGACCGTGATTGACGAGCCACGCCTCGCCGCGCCCGCCGGGGTGATCCATCTTGCGGAGCGCGGTGAACAGTTCCGCGAACGCTCCCGCAGTCTCGACGCCCGTCGGGCCGCCGCCGACGATGACGACGTCCAGCGGGTCGTGCTCACCTTTCAGCAGGTCGCTGACGTGGTGACGGAGCTTCTCGGCGTCCTCGACGGAGTAGAGCGGGAACGAGTATTCCTCGGCGCCCGGGGTTCCGAAGAAGTTGGCGGTTGCGCCCGCGGCGAGCACCAGATGCTCACCCGAGATCCGCTCGCCCCCGGCCGTCACACAGCGAGCGGCGAAGTCGAGATCGGTGATCTCGGCCTGCACCACCCGCACCGAATCCAGACGTTCGAAGATCGACGCCAACGGCCTCGCTACGTCCGCGGCGGGGAGCTGTGCGGTCGCGACCTGGTACAGCAGCGGCTGGAACTGGTGGTAGTCGTTGCGATCGATGATCGTGACGTCGACGCCTTTGCGTCCCAGCTCGTGTGCGCATGCAATTCCGGCGAGTCCGGCACCGGCTATCACCACGTGAGTCATGGGTTCCACAGTAGTTGCGCTCGAAGTGCTTCGGCGGGTTTACGCTCTGCTGATGGTGCGTCTGCGGTCGTGGCTACTCAATGACATCACCGAGCAGCCGTCGGGACATCTCGGGCCGTACCGAAAGCCGACCAAGGTCGAGCACACGCACTCGTGGTGGAAGGTCATGTGCCTGACGGGTGTGGACTACTTCTCCACTCTCGGCTACCAACCGGGCATCGCCGCCCTCGCCGCAGGCACTCTCGCGCCGCTGGCAACCGTCGTGCTGATCCTGCTGACACTGTTCGGGGCACTACCGGTGTATCGACGTGTGGCCAGGGAGAGTCCGCACGGCGAGGGCTCGATCGCGATGCTGGAAAAGTTGATGCCGAAGTGGGGCGGGAAGCTGCTAGTACTCGTTCTGCTGGGTTTCGCGGCCACCGACTTCCTCATCACGATGACCCTGTCGGCGGCGGATGCATCGGCACACGTCGTCGAAAACCCTTTTTCACCAACAGGATTGGGTAGTGCTCAGGTAATAATCACGCTGGTGCTTCTCGCTCTGCTCGCCGCAGTCTTCCTCAAGGGTTTCACCGAGGCGATCGGCATCGCCGTCACTCTCGTCGGATCGTTTTTGGCGCTCAACCTCGTGGTCGTGGTCGTGGGGTTCTGGGAGATAGCGCAGGCCCCGTCGCTCGTCACCGACTGGCGAAACGCGCTGACCGCCGAACACAGCAATCCGCTGATGATGATCGCCGTCGCGCTCATCGTGTTTCCGAAACTGGCCCTCGGGTTGTCCGGATTCGAAACCGGCGTCGCGGTGATGCCGCAGATCTCCAGCAACTCCGCAGACCAGCTCGCCGGACGTATTCGAGGCGCCAAACGGCTGCTCACCACCGCTGCGTTGATCATGAGCGGCTTCCTGCTGACGTCGTCGATCATCACGACGATTCTGATCCCGGAGAAGGAATTCGAGAACGGCGGCCAGGCCAACGGGCGGGCGCTGTCCTATCTGGCGCACGAATATCTCGGCCAGATATTCGGAACGGTCTACGACGTCAGCACCATCGCGATCCTCTGGTTCGCCGGGGCGTCGGCGATGGCGGGTCTGCTCAACCTGGTGCCGCGTTATCTACCGAAATACGGAATGGCACCGGAGTGGGCGCGCGCGGTCCGCCCGCTGGTCCTCGTGTTCGCGGTGATCGCCTTCGTCGTGACGATCTACTTCAAGGCCAGTGTCGACGCCCAGAGCGCCGCCTATGCGACGGGTGTTCTCGTGCTCATCACGTCGGCGTCGGTGGCGGTCACCTTGTCGGCGGCCCGGCACGGTCAGCGGGGGAGGGTCTGGCTGTTCGCGCTCGTGGCAGCGATTTTCGTCTACACCACGGTGGCCAACATCTTCGAGCGTCCCGACGGCGTCAAGGTGGCATCGTTCTTCATTCTGGCGATTCTGGTGGTCTCGTTCTGGTCGAGGGTGACGAGGTCCTTCGAATTGCGTTCCACCTCGGTCGAATTCGACGAGAAGGCGTTGGAGTTCATCGAGGACGCGGCCAAGCAAGGTCGGATCCAGGTGGTCTGCCACGATTCGCGCAACCTCGACATCGGTGCCTATGCCGCGAAGGAAGCGCAGCAGCGGGCCGACAGCCACATCCCCGAGGCCGATCCAATCCTGTTCTTGGAAGCCAACATCAAGGATGCCTCCGACTTCTCGACGGCCCTTCTGGTGCACGGACGCCAGCGCGGCGACTATCGAGTCCTCTGGGTCGATGCCGCAGCCGTACCGAACTCGATCGCCGCCGTTCTGCTGATGATCCGCGACACCACCGACGTCAAGCCGGACGTGTACTTCGAGTGGTCCGAAGGCAACCCGCTGGTGAATTTGCTGAGGTTCCTGTTCATCGGCGTCGGCGAGGTGGCGCCGGTGACTCGCGAGGTGTTGCGACGCGCGGAGCCGGATGTCGGGCGTCGTCCGAATGTGCACGTCGGCTGATCACTGGGGGGTTTCGGGTCCAGGCCGGCGGCATGAATGGCGCATTCAAGCCGGCTAGGCGTTGTGATGGTCCATTCATGCCGGAGTGAACGCCCAGAAAACCCGAGTGAACGATCAGAAAAACTGCCCCACCACGAATCCCGCGACCAACACACCCGTGCCGCCGATCTCCGCCACTACCAACGTCCACATGAACGCGTGCGTGCCGTGCACCGGGTTCTCGAATTGGTTGTCGGTGTCCTTCAACACCCCGTGAACCATGTAGCTGCCGATCGCCGCGACGAAGAAGAGCGTCACCACCAGCCCGGCGATGAGGTTCACTGCCGTCGCAAAGCCGGAAAATTCAGCGAGTGCGGCCAGGATCAGCGTCGCGAACGAGTACATCAGCGCTGCCCGGTGGGCGATGTCCACGTACGGATGGGCCAACGCCGTCGGCGACGTCGCCATCTGACGGAATTTCCACACCCCGAGCGCGAGTGCCCACAGCAGGATCAGCCCGGCGAGCAGCAGTAGAACCTTGGAATCGACGCCCAGTGTCATTCGATGAACCTCCCCAGGGGGTCACCGTACGCGGAGCTCGTACGTAAGGGTGACCCTGGCACCCGACTCGTCGTGCTGATACGCCACCTTTCCGCGAATCCCGACGAGTTCGCCGGTTCCCGAACCGGGCAGGATCTCCCCGAACGACTCGGCGCCCTCGCTGTCACCGATTCCGCCGTGCTGCATGACGAAACCGCCGGACCTGCCGTCGAGCGTGCCGTCGAACTCCTCGGTGGCGAGGTAGCCGCGGCCCTCGCCCTGCCCGACCGTCATGAGTTCGGCGACCGACGTCCCGGCGAGCGCTCCGGTGAAGGTCTTGCGTACGGTCGCCTTCGCGAATTCGCGTCCGGGGACGCTGTAGGCGCTGTCGTACGGATGTTGGTCCCAGCTGGAGATCTCGAACTCCGACTGCGTTTCTGTGATCATGTTCCGAGAGTAGAAAAATGGCCCGGGCGTCGATTGAAGAATCGTGCCAGGCTTGTAGGCATGGTTGATCTACCGTCCGAGCGGCTCGACACGGCCCGCGGCGTGCTGCACACGGCACCCGACGGAGACTTCGACTTCCGGCGCTGGGATCCGCCTACGAGCCTGGCGCCGTATGTGTCGTGGATCTGGATGGTCCGCTGGGACAGGGGCGACCGGCCTCCGTATCTGCAGTCGGTACTGCCGCATCCCGCGGCGAATTTCGTCGTCGAGGCCGACGGCGGCCGTTTGTGGGGGCCGCAGAAATCCCGGTTCGATCGCAGTCTCGCCGGAACGGGCCGGGCAATCGGCATCCGATTCAAGCCGGGCGGCATCGCCCCGTTCCTCGACGGCCCGGTCAGTTCCATCGTCGATGGTCTGGCCCCGGCTCCGCGCGCGTGGACCGTCGCGGGCGAGCAGGTCGCTGCGACGGACGATCCGGCGCAGGCGGTACGCGTGCTGGTCGATGCCATCGAGCCGCCTGCCGAGCTCGACCCGAACATCGTCGTCGTCGCCGATGCGGTGTCGCTGCTGGAGAAGGATCGATCGTTCACGCGAGCATCGCATCTGGCGCAACACCTACATCTGAGTGTGCGCACCCTGCACCGGCTGTTCGCGGACTACGTCGGTCTCGGGCCCGCCTGGGTCATCCGGCGGTACCGCCTGCACGAAGCGACCTCACGGGCGTCGGGAACCGTCGACTGGGCCGCGCTCGCCGCCGAGCTCGACTACGCAGATCAAGCGCATCTGGTGCGTGACTTCACGGCGATAGTCGGCATGTCGCCCACCAGGTATGCCGCGCAGGCCGACTCTGTTCATTCCGCAGGCTCCACTCAGGCCGACTCTGTTCATTCCGCAGGCTCCACTCAGGCGATATCGCCGATGCAGTAGCCGTTGGCCGCAACGGTCAAGGTGAACACCCGATTCTGTTCGAACCCCGACACATCGGTGACGTCGACGTACACCGTCTTGTAGTCGCCGTCGGTGAAGGCGACGTACACGCTGGCGGGATCGTACGACGCCGACCCGGTGAGCCGGCCGGGATTGTTCGCGAGAGGCGCCGCCGTCGGCGCTCCGGTGCCCTGAGGGTCCCAAATCGGCCGGGTGTCGCACACGAGTGGGTAGTCACCTTCGAGGTCGGCGGGGTTCACCGGTGTGCCGGTGAACCGTCCGAGGTAGCGCTCGACGGTGTAATTGGCATCGACGTCCGCCAACACCGGTTCGGTGCCCGTCGGGTACACGCGGGGGCAGGCGTATCCCGATGCGATCTCGCTGCGCTTGACGGAGATGGTCGCAACCGGCCCGGTCCAGGTCACGGCGTACTGACCGTCGATGCCCGGCGCCGCGGCGGCGTCGAGAATCGCGGGAACGTCGCCGTACTGCAGCGGAATCTCGCTCGGCGGGACCGTCCAGCACTTCGGCGTCACCGCCGGGACTCCTCCGGCCTGTAGGTCGGTCACGAACGCGCGGAGTGCCTGCGTAGCCTGCGGATTGCGCGGAACATCTCCGACGGCTGGGCCGGGGGGAGGGGCGACGGTGGTGCTCGTGGCCGGCGCCTCCGGGCTGGTGGTTGCTGTGGTGGTGGTCGGGGCAGATTTCGTTTCGGTGGGTATCCCCTGTTGGCCGTCTCCCTCGCAGGCTGTGAGCAGCAGAACTGCCACCGACAGCCCGACTGCGGTCATGCCGATACTGCGAAGCGAACTCATGTTCAGTAAACCCCCACCATGTCTTCTCCCGAGCGTCCTTTTCGCTACAGCCCGATGCGACTACGCTAGCCGACTGTGGAACCCGTCTATCGATCCGTCATCGGCATTGCCCGCGTGGTCTTCGCTTCTCAAGGCCTGAAGTTCAAGGTCGAGGGGGAGGAAAACATCCCTGCGACCGGGGGTGCTGTCGTCGCTGTGAATCACACCGGCTACATGGACTTCACGTACGCGGGTCTCCCTCCGCGCAGCGTCAAGCGGTACATCCGCTTCATGGCGAAGAAGGAGGTCTTCGACAACAAGATCTCCGGGCCCATCATGCGCTCGCTGAAGCACATCCCCGTCGACCGCGGCGCAGGCGCCGAGTCGTACAAGGCGGCGGTGTCCGATCTCCGCAAGGGTGAGCTCGTCGGTGTCTATCCCGAGGCGACCATCAGCCGGAGCTTCGAGATCAAGGAATTCAAGTCGGGTGCGGCGCGCATGGCCATCGAGGCGGGGGTACCGATCATCCCGACGGTCATCTGGGGCGCTCAGCGTGTGTGGACCAAGGGATTCCCGAAGCGACTGGGGCGCACCAACACTCCCATCTCGATTGCCGTCGGCAAGCCGATCGATCCGGTCGGGCCGCCGAGCGAGCTCACCGAAAAACTGCACACCACGATGCAGGCGATGTTGCTCGCGCTGCAGGAAGGGTACGAGCACACTCCCGGCGCCTACTGGGTTCCTGCCCGCCTCGGCGGAAGTGCACCGACCCTGGAAGAAGCGGACAAGCTCGACACCGAGGATGCCGCTGCGAGAACAGCTGCCAAAGCGGCTGCGCGAGAGGCGAAGAAGCAGGGCTGATCATGTCGCGCGAACCGGTGTACGCCGTTCTGACAGGGCTGGTGCGATCGATCTCGGCGGTCCAAGGGCTGCAGATCACGTATCGCGGAACCGAGAACATTCCGCGCACCGGCGGCGTCGTTCTGGCGGTCAATCACACCGGATACTTCGACTTCATGCAGGTCGGACTTGTTGCACGACAAGGTAAGCGGCGCGTTCGCTACATGATGAAGAAGGAGCTCGAAGCCAACCCGATCGTCGGATTCCTGATGCGGCACTGCAAGGCGATCGGGGTGGATCGCGAGGCCGGGGCCGAGTCTTATTCGGCGGCGGTCCAGTCGCTCATGGACGGCGAACTGGTCTGCGTCTATCCGGAAGCCACCATCAGTCGCAGCTTCGAGCTCAAGCGGTTCAAATCGGGCGCCGCGCGGATGGCCCTCGAAGCCGGTGTGCCGATCCTGCCGGTAGCGATCTGGGGATCGCAGCGCATCATGACCAAAGACATCCCGAAGGCATTGGGACGGCATCGGTTTCCGATCCACATCGCCGTCGGCGAGCCGCTGAATCCGGTTGGAACTCCCGATCAACTCACCAGCGATCTACGTGATGCGCTCTCCCTTGCCCTGACGGCGGCGCAGGAGGGCTACGGGCATCCAGCGGGCGCGCCGTGGGTCCCTTCGCGCCTGGGAGGTAGCGCACCCACGCGAGAAGAAGCTGCCGTCATCGAGGAAGCCGAGGCGTCGAAACGCCGGCAGGAGCGCGAGATCAGCTCACCGACGCGTGCCACACGAGGGCCGCGGCGAGGGCGCCGATTCCGTTGAGAGACCAGTGCAGCGCGATGGGGGCGATCAAGCTACCGCTCCGCCGCCGCAGCCACGTGAACACGACGCCTGCGCCCGCGGTGGCCAACACGGCAAGACCGATTCCGACGACCTGACCGAACACGCCGCCGCCGAGGAAGCCGGAGAGTCCGACGTTGCCCGCCGTCAGACCGAGCGAGGACGCGATGTGCCACAGACCGAACAGCAACGACCCAGCGGCGAACACGCCGCGAGCACCGTAGATCCGTCCGAGAGTGCCGTGTAGTACACCGCGGAACGCGAGCTCTTCGGGAATGACGGTCTGCAACGGTATGACGATCATCGACGCGACGAGAGCCGCGGAAATAGTGGCGTAGCGGTCCGCCATGAAGAACGGTCGAGTGATCGGCAACAACGCGCCGATGGCGACGACGGTCACCACGAGGCCGACGGCGCCGAGCGCGTAGAGAGAGCCGGTCTTCCACTGCTTCGGTGACAGGCCGAGCTCGGACCAGCCGAGCCCGCGCCGCCGCGTCAGCGCCACCAGCAGAACCGCGGCGATGGGGACCGTCGCGATGCTGGCCCATGCCGTCGTGAAGTGGGCGATCAGATTGGTGCCGACCAGCACGAGAACGACGATCGCGACGTCGAGATAGGCGTGAAAACCTCGCCACCGTTCAGCGGTCGCAGCGTCCTTCGTCATGAGCATTCAGCCGAGTGTACGGATTGTTCCTGAGTGCGTCCTCGGAAACTTCAGTGAGCTCCTCGCACGTCGGAGGGCATGACCAGGCGTTCTGCGTGTTCGTCGAGATAGTTGCAGCGGTCGGCGCCGCGGCGGGCGTAGCGCCGAAGGACGCTCAGGATGTGCTTCATGGGGCCGTCCTCACTCGTCGTTACCTTCACAAGAGGGAGGAGTGGACCCGATGGCGACACGGGTCAGGGCGGAGATTCCGGGGAGACAGTCGGAGTCGAGGGCACGGGAGGCGGCGTCGAGGTCGTCGTCGTGGTCGGTGCTGGTGCAACGGTGGTGGTGACCACCGGCACCTCGGTGGTCGGTAGTACCGGCGTCGTGGTCGGTACGACGACGGGGGAGGTACTGAGTGGGCCCGCGGGCGGTGGGGTCACGGGCGGCGGGGTCACCGGGAGCGGGACCGGCAGGGGGTCCACCGACTCGTGAACATCGGGAATCTGTTCGTCGGCGGGGCTCTGCGGTGCCCGAAGCTGGGCCGGCGCCGCCGGAGATGGTGGGGAAGCGGAAAGCAGCACCGGTGTCGCCGGTGCGTCGACGAACTGTGCGGGAAGCGGCGACTGTATCTTCGCCGGCCCGACCAACATCAATCCGACGCCGACACCCACCACCACGGCGGCACCGGCAGCACCGACCCAGACGCCCTGGGGCGCGTGTCCGGCAACTCTCTGCTTGTTCGGCTGCGGAAAGCCGGCACGGTCGAGTGGATCGATGCGCCGTGCCATCGAGTCGAGTTCGAAGCTCACCTGGGCGTCGGCGACGACGAGATCGCGCAACCAGAACGGAACTGCTGCCAGTGGTGCGGCCGACGGACCTTGGCCGACCGGCAGAGATCGTTCCAGTCGAGTGCCTGCCCGGGAGGTCAGCCTGCTCGCACGGCGCATACCGACGCGGAGCACCGCGGCAACCTCGGCGATATCGAGGTCGTGTCGGACCGCGAGTTCGAGTATCTCGAGGTCGGTGGAGTTCAGGGCAGAAGATTCGAGTTCGGCGGCGGTGAGGCCGACGTCCCCGTCGAACGAGACGTTCGTCTTGGTGAGAGCGAGCTGCCGAAGGCATTCGGAGCGGACGACGGCGTACAGCCAGGAACGGAAGTGGTCGGGCTCGCGCAGTTTCCCGATGCGTTGCGACGCGATGAGCATCGAGTCGTGGACCACGTCGGCGGCGAGGTGTTCGTCCCTGAGCAGGGCGTTCGCGTAGGTGAAGAGTCGCTGGGCGTACCGATCGTAGGCATCACCGAGCGCCGAGAGATCGCCGTCTGTCAACGCAGTGACTATTTTTGCGTCGTCCATGGCGAGCCTCCCTCCCCGAAGTACCGCCATGGAGTCTATGCGGAATCTGGATGAAGCGCTGTCACAGATCGGCGGCGATGTACCGGACAGTGGTCACCGCGGCTGCGTCGCACGCCGTAGACCGCGCAGGGCAGGTACGACGGCGACAGCGAAGACGACTGCCGACCATGCCCCTGCGCGAGCAACTGCGGTGCCGGCGGGTTCTCCCAGCGCCAGCGCGCGCATCGCCTCGATTGCACAGCTCATCGGCTGGTATTCGACGAACGGTTGGACCCAGCGCGGGTAGGCCGCGAGCGGAACGAAACCCGGGCTCAGAAACATCGAGAGTGAGCACAGCAGAGACACCGATTCCACCAGCGCTGTCTTTCCGAGAACGAAGGACGCGGCGATGACGGCGGTGGCGAACGGGATTCCGAACATCAGCGGAACCGCCAGGAACAGCAGAGTCGATCTCCATGAACCCTCGAACCTGAACCCGAGTGCGAGACCGCCCGTCGTGAGGACGAGCGTCGTGGCCAGAATGCGCGCCGACTCGGCGCTCACGCGTGCGGTGAGCGCCGAGAGGCGGTGGATGGGCAGGACCCAGAACCGTGCCAGAATCCCGGCGTCCCATTCTCGTCCGAGCGTCACCGCGCCCGCGACCGATCCCAACATGGCGCTGAGCAACGCGATCATCGGAACCGTTCCGTACAGGGAACTACTCCCCGAAAATGCGGAAACTTGCTGTCCCAGAACGATATCGAGGATGACGAGCATGATTGCCGGGTAGACGATGGATTGCACCAGCGTCATCGGGTCGCGGAACAGGTGCCGTATCAACCGGTGGCTCTGAATCAGAGTCTGAGGTACCAGTACGGAGGGGGCATTCTCGGTCATGGTCGTCTCGTATTCGTTCGAAGGGACAGCGGAACGCAGACGAGCAGCAGGCCCGCGATCCACAGCAGCGCAGGGATGATGGAGTGTGGTGTGGCAGTGCCGTCCGCCAGGCCGCGTAGTGCCGTGGTGAACTGCGAGACGGGCTGATTGCGGACGAAAGGTTGTACCCACTCGGGGAATTGATCCTCGGGAGCGAACCCACTCGACAACATTCCGAGGATCAGCTGCGGCAGGATCAGGATCTGCGTTGTTGCCTCGGGGCTTGTGGACACAGTTCCGACGAGGTCGGCACCGACGATGAGCGCAACCGCGATCAGTGCGAGCACCGCCGCGTAGAGCACGTGGTGAACGGCGTTGCCGGAGAACCTGAAACCGATGACGTACCCGCAGAGCGCCGCAGATCCCGACGCCACGGCGCACTTGACCACACCGGTGGCAATACGTGAAGCGAACGGAACCGCGGGCGATATGGGCATGGACGCGAACCGTGTGTTGATACCGTCGACAGCGTCGGTGGCGGCGAGGAAGGCCGCGGAAATCGCCGTGAAGGCGATGGCCTGCAAGGCAATGAGCGGCATCAGGAACTGTGCGAAGTTGCCTACTCCGTTGCCGAAGAGCGAGATCACCTTCTGTAGAGGCACATAGAAGCCGATGGTGAACACCGCGGGCGCGACCAGTGCCGTCACCAGTTCGCCTCCGCGAACCGAGGTTCGGATCGTACGTGCCGACAACACCCACCACTGTCCGCCCGACGACCGGACGGGCGCGGTCACGACGCGACCTTTTCGGGCGCTGGTACGCCGGTCAGCGACAGAAAGACCTCGTCGAGCGACGGTCTCCGCAACGCGATGTCGACGAGTTCGAGATTCGCCTCGTCGAGCCTGCGCAACACCTCGGTCAGAGTCCTGGCACCGCCGGGGGCCGGAACCGATACCCGATCCGAGGCGGGGTCGAACACGAAGCCTCCGGGAAACATCGTCCTCAGTACGTCTGCAACGGCCTGTAGATCGTGCGGATGCAGAGGCACGACTTCGCAGAAACTCCCGCCGGTTCGGGCCTTGAGTTCCGCGGATGTGCCCTCGGCGACGACGACGCCGTGATCGACGACGATTATCCGATCGCTGAGTACATCGGCCTCCTCGAGGTATTGAGTGGTGAGCAGTGTCGTGATTCCCTGCGCCGCGAACCCGTCCACCAAGTCCCACACTGCCTGTCGGCTGCGGGGGTCGAGGCCCGTCGTCGGTTCGTCGAGAAAGACGACCTTCGGCGGAACGACAAGGCCGCACGCAATGTCGATTCGCCTGCGCATCCCGCCGGAATAGCGCCCGACGCGGCGATCTCCGGCGTCGGTCAGGTCGAACTCGCCCAGCAATTCCTCGGCGCGTTTTTTCGCGGCGCGACGTCGTAACCCCATGAGGCGGGCGAACATCACGAGATTCTCGTAGCCGGTCAGGGTCTCGTCGAGCGATGCATTCTGGCCCGTCAACATGATCGAAGCCCGGACGGCTGCGGGATCCTCGCGCACATCGTGTCCCTCGACGCGTGCCGAGCCGCCGTCGGGAGTGACGAGCGTGGCGAGCACTCCGACCGTGGTCGTCTTGCCTGCCCCGTTCGGGCCGAGTACGGCGAGCACCTCGCCACGTTCGACGGCGAAGTCGATTCCGCGCAGGGCGTGAACCTGGCCGAATGATTTGCGCAGATCCGTTACTTCGATCGACAGTTCGGTGGTCATGGCTCGTCTCGTTTCTCTAGGACGCTGCGGCGAACGTCGGAGTGTGAAGGTAGGGCCGAAGTACGGCCGAAACAGCCTGTAGTGATTCGGAATCCATCATTCGATCGTGGATGGCGTCCACCGGATGGTCGGCAACGCGGCCGGTGACGAACGGAGCCCAACTCGCGGCTGCTGCGGAGTTGCCGTCCTCGGTTCTCGCGCTGAAGAACACGACATCGCCGTCGAACACCGGTGGCCTGTACCCCGCCAGCAGGCGGAGTGCGTTGTTGTACGAGCAGGCGAGCCTCTCGATATGAACTCCGTCGACGGCGTCGGTGCCGAGTGCGTCCCGCACCCGCGCCGCCGCCTGGTCCACGGAGACCGTGTCGCCGGAACCGTCGATCCCGAGAACGGGGGCGAACTCGTCGAAGAATTCACCGGCGGTGAGCGGCTCCGGTGGCACCAGCGTGCACGACCCGACATCGGGATCGAGCATGGCCAACAACGAGACTTGCTCGCCGACCTCGCGAAGCCGGGCGGCAATGCCATGCGCGACGAACCCGCCGTACGACCAGCCCAGCAGGTTGTACGGGCCGTGCGGCTGCACGGCGCGGATCTGCTGAAGATAGAGATCCACGACGTCGTCGAGATGCTCGGGTGTCTCGGCACCGGTCAATTCGGGAGACTGGATGCCGTACACACCGCGGTTCTCCTCCAACACTGCAGCAAGGCCTGCATAGCACCATGCCAACCCGGAGGCAGGGTGGATGCAGAAGAGCGGTGCTTCCCTCCCCGTGGTCCTCGGCGCTGTGGTTCGAAGCGGAAGCACACTGTCGAAGGGACTGCCGGCCGCGCTCGTGGTGTCGGCGGCGTCGATCGTTCGCGCCAATGCTTCGACCGTCGGTGCGCCGAACATCCAGGCGACCGAAACCTGGCAGCCGAGCCGGGTGCGCAACGCGTCGGCAACTCGGGTAGCGAGGAGAGAGTTGCCACCCAGATCGAAGAAGTCGTCGCCGGCACCGATGGCATTGTCGAGGTCGAGTACCGCCGCATACGACTCGGCCACAGCAACTTCCGTCGCAGATCGGGGGGCGCGGAACACCGTCGGGGTGGACACCGCAGCCGGGAGTCGTCCGCGGTCGACCTTGCCGTTGACGTTGAGCGGTAGCTCGTCCAATGCCACGACGATCGACGGAACCATGTACGACGGCAGAAGACGTCCGAGTGAGGGGATGATCGACGCGGCTTCCGTATCGCCGACGACGTATGCCACCAGACGGTCTCCGTGTTCGTCTCGCGACGCGACCACGACCGCTCGGCGCACCCCGGCTATTCGCAGCAGCGCGGACTCGATGTCTCCCAGCTCGATTCGGAATCCGCGAAGCTTGACCTGGAAATCCGTTCGGCCGATGTAGTCCAGATGTCCTGCGCGATTCCACGCTGCCAAGTCTCCCGAGCGGTACAGCCGGGAGCCCGGTTCGCCGAACGGGTTGGCCACGAAGCGTTCGGAGGTGATGTCCGGTCGCCCGTAGTATCCGCGGGAGAGTTGATCACCGGCAATGTAGAGCTCGCCGGGCACGCCGACCGGAACGGGATGGAGTCGCTCGTCCAGGACGTATACCTGAGTGTTCCACTCGGGCTTGCCGATCGGAACGCTCGGTGTCTCGTCGGCCGGGTCGACGCGGTGAGCGGTGACCGACACGGCGGCCTCGGTGGGGCCGTACAGGTTGTGCAGCGCCGGACCGTCGAACATTCGGCCGGCGACGGTGGCAGGCAGTGCCTCGCCGATGGCGACGACGTGTCGGAGTGAGTCCCCCGCGCGGCGATCGGACTCGAGCAGTGCGTCTTCGGTGAGAAGGGCGTCGAGCACCGACGGCACCGTCGAGAGGATCGAAATGCTCTGGTCGGCAACGGTACGCAGCACCTGAGCGGGCTCCAACGGACCGGGCCGGTGCAGTACGAGGGCTGCGCCGGTGACGAGTGGCGTCCAGTACTGCCAGACCGACACGTCGAAGGTCGCGGGGGTGATCACCAGGAACCGATCGTCGGCGTCGACGTCGTATTCGCTTGCGAACCACAGCAGCTGGTTGATGACGGCCCGGTGGGTGAGGGTGACGCCTTTCGGGCGACCGGTGGACCCCGAGGTGTACATCACGTAGACGATGTTGTCGGGATGCAGTGGTGCGAGGCGGTCGGCGTCGGTGAGCGGGGAGGCGTCGACGTCGCGCAGATCGAGTCGATCCACCGGGATGGCTCCGTCGAATGCGTCCAGGCTGGTGGTCAGGACGCACAGCGGCGCAGCAGAATCGAGAACGAGGGCAGTTCGCTCGACGGGATGGCTCGGGTCGACGGGCACATACCCGGCACCTGCCTTCACGACGGCTGCCATCGCGATCACCTGGTCGATCGACCGTGACATCGCAAGCGCGACGAGAGTGTCCGGGCCTGCCCCGAGTCCGACGAGGTAGCGTGCGAGCCGGTTCGACCTGGTATCGAATTCCTCGTGGGTCACTGTCGCCGACGTACCGTCCATCATCACCGCCGGGGCGTCGCGGCCGATCACGGGTCTGCGGTCGATCAGCTCGGGGAGTGTCGCCGCTGCCATCGGACGGTGGGTGTCGTTCCAGTCGTGGAGGATTCGATCGCGTCCGTCCTCGCCGAGAAGATCGATATCGCCGAGTGCGATGTCGGGATCGGCGAGCACGACGTCGAGCACCCGATGAAGCCTCTCGCCCAGCGCTTCGACCGAGCAGGCGTCGAACAGGTCCTCGGCGTAGGTGAACCATCCGTCGATTCCGGCGTCGGGTGACTCGACCACGATGAGATGTAGATCGAACTGCGATGTGCTGGAGTCGAGTTCGACCTGGGATACACTCAGCCCTGGTAGTTCGACCGAAGTGGGCATCAAATTCTCGAAGGAGAATCCCACCTGGAACAGGGGATGGCGCGCGGTGGAGCGGCGAGGCGCGAGTACTTCGACGATGCGCTCGAAGGGAACATCGGCATGGGCGAATGCCTGAAGGTCGGACTCGCGCGTCTGAGCCAGGAACTCGGAGAACGGCATCGCGGCATCGATCCGGCTGCGCAGGACAACGGTATTGACGAACATGCCGATCAGGTCGTCGAGTGCTTGCTCGCCTCGGCCGGCGACGGGGCTGCCGACGGTCACGTCGTGAGTTCCCGCGGTACGCGCCAACATTACCGCGAAGGCGCTGTGCAGCAGCATGAATGTCGACGTGCCGTGGGTGCGCGCACAGGCGGCCAATCGCTGGTGCACTGCGGAGTCGATGGCGAAAGGCACTCTCCCGCCGCGGTAGGAGAGCTGTGCCGGTCGCGGTCGGTCGCTCGGCAATTCCATCACGTCGGGCAGATCGGAAAGTTCCGCGGTCCAGAACGCGATCTGAGTGCTGGCGATCGAGGCGTCGTCGGTTTCCTCGCCGAGCAACTGGCGCTGCCAGACAGCGAAGTCCGAGTACTGAATCGGCAGCGGTGTCCACCGAGGCTGTGCGGCGAGCCGACGAGCGGAGTAGGCGACCACGATATCGCGCGCCAGCGGGCCCATCGACCAGCCGTCACCGCTGATGTGGTGCATGACCATGACGATCACGTGCCTGTCTTCGGTCAAACGAAGCAGTGCAACGCGAACGGGAACCTCGGCGGTGACATCGAAGGGCGCTGCCGCCAATCCTGCGATGCAGGAGGCCACGTCGTCCGCGCCGACGTCGATGATCTCGAGTGACCTGGTCGGATCGTGAGGTAGCACGATCTGCACGGGGCCGTCGTCGGTCTGGGGGTATACCGTCCGCAGCACCTCGTGACGGGAGAGTACGTCGTTTACCGCACTGCTGAGAGCGTCGACGTCGAGACTTCCGTTCAGCTCGAGAGCCATCGGCATGTTGTAGGCCGCGGAAGCGTCGTCGAATCGGTTGAGGAACCACATGCGCTGCTGGGCCAACGAGAGGGGCACGGCATCGGGGCGGGTAGCGGCGACGAGATGGCGTCGCCGTGGATGTACGTCGCCGTCGCGATCGATGCGCGTCGCCAGGGCGGCAGGTGTCGGAGCTTCGAAGAGATCGCGCAGCGCTACGGCGGAACCGGCAGCCAGATTGATCCGTGCCACAACCCGCGTGGCGACGAGGGAGTTGCCACCGAGGTCGAAGAACGAGTCGTCGATGCCGACTGTGGCGAGCCCGAGTACGTCGATGAAGACGTCGACGACGAGTTGCTCCACCGGCGTCCGCGGTGACCGGTAGGGGCGGTGTCGACCGGCGAAATCGGGAGCAGGCAACGCCTTCGTGTCCAGCTTGCCCACCGGCGTGAGCGGAATCGACTCCAGAGCCTGAATCACGCTGGGCACCATGTATCCGGGCAGCCGATCCGCCGCATGGTGGCGGAGCGCCTCGGTATCGACCGCTGTGCCCTGGGCGGCGAGTACGTACGAGACCAGGACCGTATCCCCGGTTGGGCCCACTGCGGCGATCGTGACGGCGAAGTCGACCTCGGCGCGTCCGGTGAGCACCGCGTCGATCTCGCCGAGTTCGACGCGGAACCCACGGATCTTGACCTGGAAGTCGGCGCGTCCCAGGTAGTGCAGGCTCGTGCCGTCCCAGCGCACGACATCACCGGTGCGGTACAGGCGCCGGCCGGGGCGCCGGGGATCGGCGACAAATCGTGTGGCCGTCAGGTCCGGCCGATTCAGATATCCCCGTGCGAGAGCGGGGCCTGCCAGGTAGAGCTCACCGGCTACACCGTCGGCGACCGGCCGCAGCCAGCCGTCCAGAATCATCGCCGACGCACCGAGGACGGGGACACCGATGTCCACCGCGCTGGCAGTCGTCATGGATTCCGAACCCGTTGCCCAGATGGTGAACTCGGTCGGACCGTAGTGGTTGAGCATGGTCCGCCCGGCAGACCACCGTTCGATGACGTCGTGGCTCGGTGCCTCACCGGCGACGGCGAGCACCCGCACGCAGGGAAGAGGATCGACCGTCGCCAGTGCGGCAGGCGTGATGACCATGTGGGAGACCTGTTCGGTCTCGATGATCGCGGCGAGGTCGTCGCCTGCCATCACCGACGGTGGCGCGATGACGAGTGTGGCACCGTTGGCGAAGGCCATCAGGGCCTCGGAGATGGAGGCGTCGAAGCTGGGCGAGGCGAAGTGCAGCACACGTGAATCCGCGTCCACCCGAAACTCCTCGGTCTGTGCCGCAACGAAGTTCGCGAGTCCTCGGTGGGAGACGGCGACGGCCTTCGGCGTGCCGGTCGAGCCGGACGTGAAGATGGCGTAGGCAAGATTGTCCAGATGCGTCGGGGTCGGCACCGGTCGGTCCCGCAGTGTCGGCAACCGATCCGGGGATGCGTCGAGCCAGATCACGTCCGCTGCGAGGTCGGGGAGGACCCCGGCGACGGTGAGCCCGATCCGCGCGCCACAGTCCGCCAGCATACGATCGATTCGTTCGGCGGGCAGCTTCGGATCGATCGGAACGAAGGCAGCGCCGGTCTTGACCACGGCCCACATCGCCACCATCGAGTCGAGCGATCGAGGAATTGCCAGCGCAACAAACGTTTCCGGCCGAGCGCCGTGGGGTCTCAGCTCGCCCGCAAGCCGATCCGAGGCCCGGTCCAACTCGCGGTAAGTGGTGTCGGTTCCTTCGAACCGGACGGCAACACGATCACCGTGGCGGCCTACGGAATCGGCGAGAATCTCGGCGAAGGTGCGCGCCGGAACACCGGGACGTCCGTGGATCTGCGGTGCGGCGTGCAGCGTCAGTGAGGTCATCCGGATATCGGGTTCGGCCGACAACTGGGCCAACAGTGAGACGAGCCGATCGAGCACGTGCTCGGCGCGAGCGTCGTCGATTGCCGCCGTCAGATATTTGAGCGTGATCTGAATCGACTCTCCCGGAATGATCAACAGGCTGAGCGGATATGGTGTCGCATCGGTGCCCTCGGCATCGAGCACGCGCATTCCGGCGAGATCGAGCGATTGGGCCAGAGCCTGGCGATCCACCGGATACGACTCGAAGACCGTCATCGTGTCGAACAGCTCCGGCAGCCCGGCCAATTCGTGGATTTCGGCGAGACCAACGTACTGGTGGTCGAGGAGTTGCGCTTGCTCCTGCTGTACGCGAGTCATCAACTGGGCCGCGGTTTCTCGCGGATCGAGATCGACGCGGACGGGGACGGTGTTGATGAACAGTCCCACCATCTCCTCGACTCCGGCCAACGCAGGCGGGCGACCGGACACGGTTCCACCGAACACGACATCGGTGGCTCCGGTCAGCGAGGACAACATGATCGCCCAGGCCGTCTGGATGGCTGTGTTGACGGTGATGCCGTGGGTACGGGTCAGAGCGTGCACTGCAGCCGTGACGTCGGGGCCGAGCGAACGAGAATGTTCGCCGGACGCAGTATCCGCGGTCAGTCGCGCGTCCGGAGATACCAGCGTCGGTGCCTCAACCCCGGCCAGTGCGTTCTGCCAGGCGCAGCGTGAGGCGTTGCGATCCTGCTCCGCCAGCCAGCCGAGGTACTCGCGGTAGGAACGCGCGGGACGCATGCCGCCGATCCCGCCGATCCCGCCGATTCCGTCGAACGCCGCATACAGCGTCAACAGTTCCTGTACCAGCAACGGCGTCGACCAACCGTCGAGCAGGATGTGGTGATTGGTCATGAGCAGTCGGTAGCCGTCCTCGGCCGTGCGTATCAGTGCGAAACGCATGAGCGGCGGTGTTGCCATG
The DNA here is from genome assembly GCF_023264675.1 of Rhodococcus sp. (in: high G+C Gram-positive bacteria). Classification (GTDB taxonomy): domain Bacteria; phylum Actinomycetota; class Actinomycetes; order Mycobacteriales; family Mycobacteriaceae; genus Rhodococcoides. The sequence continues at coordinate 43,466 of NZ_JAHFVG010000011.1, read as the reverse complement.
TCGAACCGTGTGGCCCGGTCCGCTTCCAGGATGCTCTCGATCGAAGCCCCGATGTCCTCGTGCTCGCGAAGGTCGGTCTCGGTCCACGAGACGTCGAGTTGGTCGAGGACGATCTGGCGCGGTCCCGAATCGCGTTCGCGGAAAGCAACTCTGAGGTTGTCGTGGCGATCGACGAGCGCTTGGGCAGCGTCGTGCAGCCGGCCGGCATCCACGGTACCGGCCAGTGTCAGGATGGACTGGACGATGTAGCTGTCGGGGCCGTCGGCGTCGAACACGGCGTGGAAGAGAAGGCCTTCCTGCAACGGTGAGAGCGGCCAGACGTCGGTGAGCGAGGGGAACTCGTCCTCCCAGTCGTCGATGTCCTGTTGCGTCGTCGCGGCAAGAGGGAAGTCCGACGGGGTGTGCCGTGTCCCGGTCTCCGACGCGACGTGCACGGCGAGGGCTTCGAGGGCACGTTGGAAGAGAAGCGCGAGTTCACCGATGTCGCTACGGTCGAACATGAGTCCGGCGTAGGCGAAGGTCGCCTCGAACTCGGTGGCCGCGTCGTGCTGCCGGGCAACGATGTTGATGTCGATCGGCGCTGCCAGCGGCATGGCCGCGTCGGCGTGCGAGGCGAACCGCATCGGCATCCACGGTGTGGCGCTCGCCGTGTGCACCCGGCCGAGGTAGTTGAACGATATCTGCGGTGTTCCCACCAGTTCAGCTGCGCCACCGAGGTGCCGAAGCATGCCGTAACCGATCCCGTGATCGGGAACTGCGGCCAGGTGTTCTTTGACGATCTTGAGCGCAGCACCTGCTGCGGGGCCGCCGGCGAAGGCGTCGAGCAGATCCACGGCGGCGAGATCGAGAGCGACGGGGAAGACCGTCGTGAACCAGCCGAGTGTGCGGGACAGATCGGCGCCGGGAACCACCTGCTGCTCTCGTCCGTGGCCCTCGAGGAGCACCGAGATCGAGCTCCGCGTTCTCCACCGGGCGACTGCAAGGGCGAGGGCGGTGAGCAGTGCATCGTTCGGTCCGCACCCGAATCGATCGGGAAGAGTGGTCGACACTGTCTCGGTTACTTCGGTGGAAATCGCCACGACGAGTTCAGCTCTCGTGGAGACGGTGTCGATCTCCACGTCGAGGGTGCGGGATGCGAGGAGTGGATCGGGCGTGTCGACGATCTCGGTCCACCGCGGCAACTCGGAGATCCTGTCCGCGGCCGCGTCGGCGAGACCGTGCGCCCAGCGCCTGAGTGAGGTTCCGATCGGGGCCGGGGCGACGCCGCTGACCGCGGCCGCGAAATCGGGGAGGAGTATTCGCCAGGAGACCCCGTCGACGGCCAGGTGATGGAGCACGATCCACAGGCGGTCGTCCACCCGGGCGAGCTGGATCACCCTGCCGGCGCCGGGGTCGAGGCGGTTCGCTGCAGAGTTCAATGCTGCATCGAGATCGACTGTTGTTGCGGTGAATACGTCGGCTGCACCGACCGACCCTCGGGGGAGGATGTCGTGCCCGGCGGTGAACCGAGAGCGCAGTGCGTCGTGATGGTCGATGACCTGCTGCGTCGCCGCGCGCAGGGCGTCGTCCGTCACGTCTGCCGGGAGGCTGATCAGCACCGCTTGGCTGTACGTGCGGAAGTTGCCCGCAGCGACCATCTCGGCGACGATCGGGGTGATCGGCACGTTGCCGATGCCACCGCCGTCGAGTTCGGCGAGGATCGGCGCAGCTTCGACAGCGGTGGCGATTTCTGCCAGTCCTGCAACAGTTTTGCGTTCGAACACGTCTCGTGCGGTGAAGACCAGACCGGCGGCCTTGGCACGTGAGACGAGTTGGATGGAGACGATACTGTCGCCGCCCAGCGCGAAGAAGCTGTCGTCCGCGCCCACGTTCCGAGCGCCCAGTACATGCTCGAACAGTCCGGCGACGATGATCTCGTTGCGCGTGAACGGCTTCCGCGACCCTGCGTGAGCAGCGAAGATCGGCGCGGGAAGCGCGCGGCGATCGACTTTTCCTGCCGATGTCAGGGGGACCGACTCCAGCACCATGATCGACGACGGCACCATGTAGGCGGGAAGGGCCGCATCGAGATTCTTCCCGATTTCCGCGGTGTCGACGTGAGAGCCCTGGACATAGGACACCAGAACCGTTGCACCCGAGTCCGTTCGGTGACCGACCGTCATCGCGAACGCGAGATCGTGCCCCGAGTCGAGTGCGGCGGCATGGAGTGCTGCATCGACTTCGCCGAGTTCGATCCGGAAGCCGCGAATTTTGACCTGGAAGTCACTGCGGCCCCGGTAGTCCAACTGCCCGTCCGCGGTTCGTCGCACGAGATCGCCGGTGCGATAGAGCCGGTCGCCCGCGGCGAAGGGGCTGGCGACGAAGCGCGAGGCGGTGACGGCAGCGCGGCGGTGGTACCCGCGCGCCATTGCGGCGCCCGACAGATAGAGCTCACCGGTGGAGCCGTCGGCGACGGGCTGAAGCCAGCGGTCGAGGACCACGGCCGAGGTGCCCGCAATGGGTTCCCCGATCGTGACGGGTCCGCTGGGCGTCATCGGCCGGCTGTACGTGGACGTCACCGTCATCTCGGTCGGCCCGTAGCCGTTGATCAAAGTTTTTTCGCCTGCCCACCGGGCGAGAAGCTCCGGCGGGCAGGCGTCGCCACCCACGATTGCATGGGTCAGTTGGGGGAGTGTGCCTGCATCGAGTGTTCCCAGTACGGCTGGGGTGACATCGGTGTGAGTAATACTCTGTGCCCGTAGCAGTTTCGTCAATTCGTCACCGCCGTAGACGCCAAGGGGAACAACGACGACCGTCGCGGCCGCGCCGAACGCGAGGAGTAGTTCGGACAGCGAGGCGTCGAAACTGGGTGAGTAGGCGTGCGTCAGACGGGAGGTCTCGGTGACCTCGAGTCGGTCGATACCGTCGGCGACCAGATCGGCCAACCCGTGGTGGCTGACCACCACGCCCTTCGGTTGCCCGGTGGAGCCGGAGGTGTAGATGACGTACGCGGCGTTACTCGGACGAATCGAGGCACTCCGGTCCGCGTCGGTCACAGGCGCGTCGGAGTAGTGAGTGTGGTCCGCATTCATGAACTCGGCATCGACGATCAGTCGTGCATCGGAATCGTTCAGGAGGTAGTCGATGCGTTCGGCCGGGTAACTCGGGTCGATGGGTACGAAGGCCGCTCCGGTTTTCGCCACTGCCCACATCGCGACGATCGAAGCAGTCGATCGCGGAATCATCACGGCAACAGTGCCTTCGATGCAGGCGCCCCGGGCGATGAGCGAGCGGGCAAGCCGGTTGGACTGCGCATCCAGCTCCCGGTAGCGGGTGTCCCCGCCGGCTGTCGAGACTGCAATTCCCTCGGGGTTCCGCGCCACGGCGGCCGCAAGAATATCGGGAAGTGTACGAGGAGAGACGCTTTCGCGCCCGCGGAGTACGGCATCGTCGTCGGTCATGGACAGCCCGATGACGGGTGCCGACGGGTTCTCGAGGAAGCGCGTCAGGAAAGCCAGGAAAGCTCGATGATGGCGTGCGAGATCGTCGGCCGAATAGAGCTTGCGATTTGCCTGGAAGTCGATGTGCGTACTGGAGCCGCCGATCCCCGGGTAGACGTTGACGAACAGGTCGTCGATCATGCCCGACGTGAGAACGTGGAGTCGGCCGACGAACTCGCCCAGCATGATTCGAGTGTCGAACATCATCATGTTCACCGATGGCCCGAACCCCGACGCCGGTGCCCCCAGGTCACGGGCGATGTCCTCCTGGCGGTACCGCTGGCGGCGCAGTGCTCCGGTGAGTTCGAGCTGGGCATCGCGTACCAGTTCGGAGACCGACGTGGTCGGCCCGAGGCGAAGCCGTAGCGGCACCACGTTGGCCACCATGCCGCCCGACCGGCGCAACGCTGCCGTGGTGCGGGCCGATACCGGCAGGCTCAGGGTGACTTCGGTGCTGTCGGTGGCGCGAGCGAGATAGGCGGCAAACGCCGCGACCGTCAATGGTGCAACGCTGGAATCGACCTCCACGGACACAGCTTCGAGACGAGAGGTGAGCGATTCGTCGAGCTCGCCTCGGTGCACGCGAGGGTGCGCTCCTGCCGGTGCGGCTCTACCGGCGAGACTGACCGGGTCGGCAAGCCCGGCGAGATGGTTCGACCAGTAATCACGGTCCGCGTGGAATCTGTCCGATGCTCGGTACAGCTCGTCGGCGTCGACGATGCACTTCAGATCGTCGGCGCGGCTGGCAGGGGCGTCGGAACCACTGGTGTAGAGCTCGGCGCATCTCTTCAACAGTGTCATCGCTCCATAGCCGTCGAGGGCTATGTGATGGATCCGCGAGTACCAGAATGTACGGGCCTCGCCGACGCGAAGGACGGCCATCGAGACGAGACGGTCGCGAAGTGGGTCGATCGGCGCGGAGTACTCGTCGAACATCCAGGCATGGGCTGCGGCCACGGGATCCGTCTCGGCGCGAAGATCGAGGTACGGCACCGAGTCGTCGACGGTCGGGTCAACGGTCTGCATGGGGTGACCGTCGACCTCGACCAGCCTGAGATAGCCGGTCCCGAACTCACGGCCCGCGGTCATCGCCGCTGATGTCAGGCGCTCGACGTCGAGGTTGCCGTGAATTTCGACGAACTGGGCGATGGAGATCGGCACATCACCCGCCAAGTGCTGAGCGAACCAGATTCCGCGCTGAGCAGCCGACAGCGGGAAGAGCGTTGCCTGTGCGTCGTCGAATTCCATGGCGACAACGTTCGTCCGATCGGGGCGGCGCCGACACGAACCCGCGGGTGGTAAGCGTGCACCGTGGGGGTGGACTTTCCCCACCTTGGGTGGCGTGGGATCCGTGGATGCCTGCGTCTAGGGCAGAATGTGCAGCAATGCCTGCCACCTCTCATCCTCAGCCACGTCTTGTCGCCAGCGATGTCGACGGAACCCTGCTCGATCACACCGACAGGGTCAGTGAGCGGACGCGCCGAGTCGTTCTCACGATGATCGGCGACGGCACCCCCTTCGTACTGTCGACCGGCAGACCACCACGCTGGATCGCGCCGGTTGTCGACGACCTCGGCTTCGCGCCGATGTGCGTGTGCGCCAACGGTGCGGTGATCTACGACGCCGCAACCGATCGAATCCTGGATGCGCAGGTACTGGCCAGCGAGACATTGCACTGGCTCGCCGACATCGCCTACCGGGCCTTGCCGGGATGCGGTCTCGCGGCAGAACGCGTCGGCGCCACCGCGCACGACGCCGCGACCCCGCAGTTCGTCAGCTCCCCCGGATACGAGCACGCCTGGCTCAACCCCGACAACACCGAGGTCTCGCAGAGCGAAGTCCTCGACGTCCCGGCAGTGAAGCTCCTGATCAGACTGTCGAGCATGTCCAGCGGCGCCATGGTTGCCGCGATCGAACCGCTTCTCGACGGCCGAGCCGACCTCACGTTCTCCACCGACAACGGTCTGATCGAACTCTCCGCGCCCGGGGTCAGCAAGGCGTCGGGACTGAAGATCGTCGCCGATCGTCTCGGGGTGGAAGCCGCCGATATCGCCGCTTTCGGCGACATGCCCAACGATGTACCGATGCTCGAGATGGTCGGCCTCGGTGTTGCCATGGGCAATGCGCATCCCGCGGCCATCGCCGCGGCCGACGAGGTGACCGCCAGCAACGCGGACGACGGTGTCGCGAGGGTCCTCGAACGCTGGTGGTGACGCGGCGCTGATCTGCCGCCGCTGGTTCTGGTTCCGGTTCTGCGCGAAAGCACGTGCGTTTGCGTGGGGGGCCGAGCGCTGCCGCTGGTTCTGCGCGAAAGCACGTGCGTTTGTGTGGTGGGCCGGGTGCGTCCGCTGGTTCTGCGCGAAGGCACGTGCGTTTGTGTGGTGGGCCGGGTGCCGCCGCTGGTTCTGCGCGAAAGCACGTGCGTTTGTGTGGTGGGCCGGGTGCTTACGACGATGCCCCGCACACGCGTTCGTGTGCGGGGCATCGAGGTTCGATCGGACCTACGGGGCCGGTGCGGGTTCCGGTGCCGGAGCTACCTCGGGCACGGGTGCCGGTTCGACCGGTGCCGCGACGGGGTTCTGCATCTCCTGCTCGTAGGTGTCGTTGTAGGTCTTGATGACCGTGGTGACGATGCCAGTGAGCTCGTTGAAGATCAGCGAGCCGTTCTCGAAGTCGGTGCGCAGACCCTCGGGAACCTTGTACTCGTCGGTGGTGGGCAAGCCGAGTTCGCCGTTCTCGCCGCCGAGCGCCTTGAACTGCTCGAAGATCTTGCCGATTACCGCAACTGCTTGTCCGGCAATGGAAGTGAAGATCGAGCCGTTGGCGAACTGCGCAGCCTCGCCGCCGCCCTTGACCTGGACGAGTCCGCTGACCGGAGTGCCGAGCGTTCCGGCTTCGCCGCCCGAGGCCATCCACTTCTGAGCGATCGGGTTGGAGCTGGCGAGACGGACCAGTTCGTCGACGAGTCCCGGAATATTCTCTCCGAGAGCGCTACTCGCGTCGGTACCGGGGGAGGACGGAGTTGCTGCGTCCGGCGTCGTCTGTTCCGGGGTATCGACCGACGGAGCAGGCGCAGTACTTCCGCCGCCCAGATTGGCTGCGGCGATGTCGCGGATCTCGTCCATCTTCGCGTACGCACCGTCGCCGGGGCATGCGGTGTTTCCGACGTCGCGGTGCGCGAAGATGACCGGAAGATCGACACTTTGGCCCTTGCCGACGAATGTGAAGTCGGTGCCTTCGCTGGTCATGGAGGTCTCGCCGTGTGGATCGAGACCGGCATTGCCCAAACGCCACCCGAGGAACTTGCCCACCGAGTCGAGCGTCTCCGACGACGGCGCTTCGGTCGAGTAGTCGCCCATCATCGCGACACCGACGGTGTTCTCGTTGAAGCCGCCTGCGTGCGCGCCCTGAACCGGTCGGTCCAATCCGCCTGCGCGGCCCTCGAAGATCTGACCGTACTTGTCGACGAGTGCGTTGTAACCGATGTCGCACCAGCCGAGAGTCTGTGCGTGGTAGGCGTAGATCGCGCGGACGATCTCCGCCGACTCGCTCTTGGAGTAGTCGTTGCTGCCTGCGGTGTGGTGCACGGTCGCACCGCCGAGGAAGTCGTCGTATGTCGGTGTGGCGCAACGAATGGACTCGTCGGCACCCCACTGCGCTCGGGTAATGACCTTGGGTCCGGAACTACCCGCCACCGGGGTGGCGATGTCGGCCAGGGCGGAATCAGCGGGGGAGCTACCGGGCTGAATCAGTACCGCGCTGATGTCGGACAGTGCATCGGCCAGCGGTGCATCCTGCTGACGAAGCGGCTTCGAGACCGACGCCGGGGTGTATCCCAAATCCTGCTGAGGTGCCGGCGCAGCTTCGGGGGCCGGGGCAACCTCGGGCGCAGGCGCGGACGCAGCGTCCGGGCGCGGCGTCAGCAGCATCTGGACTGCCTTCGTCGCCCCGACGAAGACGGGCTCGGTGCCCTTCTTGTCCGGCGCGGGAGCCGCGTCGCTCGACGCGGTGTCGATCGGCTCGGTGGCGATCCACGGGCCCCATGATCCGTCGTCGAGCTGGCGACGAACCTGCGCCACGGCGCCGTCGAGCGCTGTGGACGTCAACGCAACCATGCTGAAGGGATCGTCCTGACGCAGTTCCTTCACGACGGCGCCGAGCGGCGCGCCTGGATCGTCGCCAGCCGGGAGCTGCGAAGGATCGACGGGGGCCGCGAGAGGAGCAGCAGCGTCGTGACGTGCCAGGGGCGGAACCGGCGCCTGTGCCGACGGGCTGGTCGGGGAGGGAACCGTCAGGCCCGGGATCTCGGGGATCTGGATCGGCGGGATCGTGATGTTGTCCGGAAGGGGGAGGTACTTCAGATCGGACAGGCGAAGGTCCGGCAAGGGGAGACCGGTCAGTTCCTGGAGGGGAATGACGATGTCCGGTGCCGCGTTCAGCGCTGTTTCGACGATCTTGGTCGGCACGGTGACAGGGGTGGTCTCGTTGGCCGATCGAACATCGGTGGACGCTGTGTCGCCTGAGATGCTGTAAACCGCCACGGGACTCGCGACGGCAAGCAAGGCGACAGCGCCGAGAACGATCGACGGCTTCGTTCGACGGTGCAAGGCGGTACTCCCTGGTTGTTGTTGCTGCCTGATCGGTATTTATTCGAACAGACTTGCGAATTGCTTTCGGGCTGACTAAACTCTTGTCACACGAGTCACATCAACCCCATCCGACACAAGGGTAAACCTTAGCTTGAGAGTTAGCCATGTCGAGGATCGACTGGTGGTTCGGCGAGTCGTGACTACGCCTACGCTTGACCGTTGTGACTGTTCACTTCATCGGTGCCGGCCCCGGGGCAGCCGACCTGCTCACTCTTCGGGCCGTGGGGCTTCTCGAATCCAGCCAAGTGTGCGTGTATGCAGGCACCTACATCGACGAGGCGATCCTTTCGCACTGTCCCGAAGGCGTCCGCAAGATCGACACGGCCGCGCTCGATCTCGACCAGATCACCGCCGAGCTCGTAGCGGCTCACCAGCGCGGCGAGGATGTAGCCCGGCTGTGTTCCGGTGATCCCTCGCTCTACTCCGCGCTGGCCGAGCAGTCCGCGCGGCTCGATGCCCACAGCGTCCCCTGGGATGTGACCCCTGGCGTTCCCGCATACGCCGCCGCCGCCGCAACGCTGCGCGTCGAATTGACCGTGCCCGAGGTCACGCAGTCGGTCGTCCTGACGCGTGCACAGGCTCGCTCGACGGCAATGCCCGACGGCGAGGCGCTCGCCAACTTCGCGGCAACCGGGTCCACTCTCGCCCTGCATCTGGCGATCACTCGCGTTCGAGTGATCGCCGAGGAACTCACCATTCACTACGGGCCCGAATGCCCGGCGGCGGTGGTGTTCCACGCAAGCAAACCCGATGAGCTGGTGCTCACCGGCACCCTCGCCGACATCGCGGACCAGGTCGAGGCTGCAGGCCTGAAGCAGGCCGCCATCATCCTCGTCGGGCCTGCGGTCGGGCGGACTCCCGGGGCCGAATCGCATCTTTACGACGCGTGCCGGACGCGCGCGTGAACATCCACCTCGTCGGGATCGGCGGAGGGCATCCGGACCAGATCACCGTCCAGGCGATCGACAAGCTCCGTGCGGTCGATGTGTTCCTCGTCGCGGACAAGGGTGCAGGAGTCGGCGATCTCGCGCAGGCGCGTACCGAGATACTCGCGCGTCATGTGCCGGGGGAGTATCGCGTGATCCAGGTGCCCGATCCCGAGCGCGACCGGAAGCCCGACAATTACGGCACCGCCGTCCTGGACTGGCACGACGCCCGTGCCCGCGCCTACGAGAAGGTGCTGCTCGCGCTCGATCCGGCGCTGACCGTCGGATTTCTCGTCTGGGGTGACCCGGCGCTCTACGACAGCACCATCCGCGTCGTCGAGCGAGTCCGCGATTTCGGGACCCTGGACATCGAGTACGACGTCACACCCGGAGTGAGCAGTGTCTCCATGCTCGCTGCGGCGCACAAGCTCGTTCTCAACTGCATCGGCGGCCCCATCGTCATCACCACCGGCCGGGCACTGCTGAAGGACGTCGCCGGCGGCGCCGACAACATCGTCGTGATGCTCGACGGCAATGTGGCCTGCCGCGAGCTGGTCGGGACGGGCATATGGGGCATCCACTGGGGTGCGAACCTGGGGACAGTCGATGAACAGTTGGTGTCGGGCCCGCTCGATGACGTCCTCGACGAGATCGAACGGGTGCGGGCGACCCTGAAAGAGCAGCACGGCTGGGTCATGGATACCTACCTGCTGCGCCGACTCGTGCCCTGACGGGTCGTTCCGCAGGCTCCACTCCCGACCTGCCGGGTCGTTCCGCGGGCTCCACTCCCGACGCGCTGGGTCGTTCCGCAGGCTCCACTCCTGCCGTGTGTGGGTAGTCGGTGCCCACACCTACTACGCACGCACGGGCGGCGAAGCCGCACACGTCGGATACCCTGGTTGCCCGTGACTGCTGTAAGCCCTCGGGCCGCCTCTTCCGATGCCTCCGCGACCGGCCGATACGACCTCATCGTCGTCGGATCCGGGTTCTTCGGCCTGACCGTGGCGGAGCGCGCGGCGTCGCAGCTGGGTAAGCGCGTACTAGTACTCGACCGTCGCCACCACCTCGGCGGCAACGCCTACTCGGAGGCGGAGCCGGAGACCGGCATCGAGATCCACAAGTACGGCGCCCACCTGTTCCACACCTCGAACAAGCGGGTCTGGGACTACGTGAACCAGTTCACCGACTTCACCGGCTACCAGCACCGCGTCTTCGCGCTGCACAAGGGCCAGTCGTACCAGTTCCCGATGGGCCTCGGGTTGATCTCGCAGTTCTTCGGCAAGTACTACTCGCCGGCCGAGGCTCGTGCGCTCATCCAGGAACAGTCGAGTGAGTTCGATTCGAAGGATGCGCAGAACTTCGAGGAGAAGGCGATCTCGCTGATCGGACGCCCGCTGTACGAGGCGTTCATTCGCGATTACACCGCCAAGCAGTGGCAGACGGATCCGAAGAACCTGCCCGCAGGCAACATCACGCGGCTTCCGGTGCGCTACACCTTCGACAACCGCTACTTCAACGACGACTACGAGGGGCTGCCGGTCGACGGTTACACCGCGTGGCTCGAGAAGATGGCCGAAAGCGATCTCGTCGATGTTCGGCTGAACACCGACTGGTTCGACGTCAAGGACGATTTGACGGCCGAAAGCCCGAATGCTCCGATCGTCTACACCGGCCCGCTCGACCGCTACTTCGACTACTCGGAGGGCGAATTGGGTTGGCGCACGATCGATTTCGAGACCGAGGTACTGCAGACCGGCGACTTCCAGGGCACGCCGGTGATGAACTACAACGACGGCGACGTCAAGTTCATCCGCATTCACGAGTTCCGTCACTTCCACCCCGAGCGTGACTACCCGGCCGACAAGACGGTCATCATGCGCGAGTTCTCGCGATTCGCCGAGAGCGGCGACGAGCCGTACTACCCGATCAACACTCCGGACGACCGCCAGAAACTGGAGGCGTACCGCGACCGCGCGAAGAAGGAAACCGTCGAGAAGGGCGTCCTCTTCGGCGGCCGTCTCGGCACCTACCAGTACCTGGACATGCACATGGCCATCGCCAGTGCGTTGAGCTTGTACGACAACACGCTCGCTCCACACTTCGAGTCGGGCACAGCCCTGGCGGGGGACAAATGACAGCCAAGCATCTGCTGGAAGACGGCATCGCCGACGTCGCTCCCATTCTCGGGAAGTCGCTGCTACAGCGCATTCTTCTTCCTCGCTCGGGCGAGCCGCTCGACGTGCGCACTCTGTACCTCGAAGAAGCGAAAACCAATGCCCGACGGGCGCATTCGGTCTCCCGTACGTCGGTCGCCATCGGCGGCGAGTCCGAGGTGTCGTTCTGCACCTACTTCAACGCGTTCCCGGCGAGCTACTGGCGTCGGTACAGCGTGCTGCAGTCCGTCGTCCTACGGGTGGAGGTCTCCGGCCACTGCCGCGTCGACGTCTACCGATCCAAGGCCGACGCGTCGCGCATTCACGTCGAAGGCCGCGAGGTGGTCGCGAGCGACGCCACCCAGGAATTCGTGATCGATCTCGGGCCGTTCGAGGACGGCGGTTGGATCTGGTTCGACATCACCTCCGACTCCGAGGTCGTACTCGAGAGCGCCGGCTGGTTTGCGCCGATCGAGGCACCGGGCGAAGCGACGGTCGCCGTCGGCATCCCGACCTTCAATCGCCCGACCGACGCTGTGAAAGCCCTTGTGGCTCTTGGTTCGGATCCACTCGTGCTCGACGTGATCAAGGCCGTCATCATGCCGGATCAGGGCACGAAGAAGGCCAAGGACGAGCCCGGCTTCGACGAGGCAGCAGCAGGTCTCGGCGGACGACTGGCCATCCACGACCAGGCCAACCTCGGTGGCTCGGGTGGATACAGCCGCATCATGTACGAGGCGCTGAACAACACCGACTGCCAGCACATCCTGTTCATGGACGACGACATCGAGATCGAGCCCGACTCGATTCTTCGTGCCCTCGCCATGTCGCGCTTCGCGAAGGTGCCGACACTCGTCGGCGGCCAGATGCTGAACCTGCAGGCACGCAGCCACCTGCACGTCATGGGTGAAGTGATCAATCGCGGCAACTTCATGTGGACCGGCGCACAGAACGTCGAATACGACCACGACTTCAGCGAGTCGCCCCTGCGTTCCTCCAAGCTGCTGCACCGACGCATCGACGTCGACTACAACGGCTGGTGGATGTGCATGATCCCGCGCGTCGTCGCCGAAGAGCTCGGCCAGCCGCTGCCGCTGTTCATCAAATGGGACGACGCCGAATACGGCTTGCGCGCACGAGAAGCCGGCTACCCGACGGTCACTCTGCCCGGCGCGGCGATCTGGCACATGGCGTGGAGCGACAAGGACGATGCCATCGACTGGCAGGCGTACTTCCATCTGCGTAACCGACTCGTCGTCGCGGCGTTGCACATGCCGGGCAACGGACGTGGCCTCGTGCTCGACACGATCAAGGCCACCGTCAAGCATCTGCTGTGCCTCGAATACTCCACGGTTGCCATCCAGAACAAGGCAATTCGCGATTTTCTCGAAGGCCCGGAACACATCCTCGAGATCCTTCCGACGTCGCTCGGCGAGGTCCACGCACTCCGCAAGACGTTCCCCGACGCCGTCGTCGTCGGATCCTCGACAGAACTTCCCCTCGCCACCGGTGAGGAAGTCGGAGCCGTCGGGACGCCGACGAACCCGCTGTCGAAGATCTCGCGTCTCGCAAAAGGCTTGCTGCACAACGTCAAGCCTGCGCACACTCAGCACCACGAGCGTCCGCAGCTGAACGTGCCGACCCTGGACGCCCGGTGGTTCCTGCTCTCACAGGTCGACGGCGTCACCGTCACCACCGCCGACGGCCGAGGCGTCGTCTACCGCCAGCGTGACCGCGAGAAGGCAGCCGCACTCCTCAAGGAAGCGCTCGCGCTTCGTGCCGAGCTCTCGCGTCGCTTCCCCGAACTCAAGGGTCGCTACCGCGACGCCGTCCCTCACCTCACCAGTAAGGAAACCTGGGAACGTGTCTTTCGTTACGAGGCGTAAGAACCAGACCGACGCTCCAGCGGAAGTACGCATTCTGGAGACGGTGCAGAAGACCATCGGTTCGGCGCCCGGTGCCGTCGCGGTCGCCCGAGGCATGTCGCACTTCGGCGAGCACGCGCTCGGCTGGGTCGCCATCGCAGGCGTCGGCGCAGCGTTGGACAAGCCTCGCGGGCGTCAGTGGGCCGGGGTGGCCGTCGGTGCCGTCGGGTCGCACGCCGCGTCGATCGTCATCAAGCGAGTTGTCCGTCGCCCCCGACCCAACGATCCTTCCGTTCGGATCAACGTCTCGACACCGAGCAAGTTGAGCTTCCCGTCGTCCCACGCCACCTCGACCACAGCGGCCGCGGTGTTGCTCGGACGACTGACCGGGCTACCGTTGCCAGCGGTCTTAGTGCCTCCGATGCTGCTGTCGCGGCTCGTTCTCGGCGTCCACTACCCGACAGATGTACTTGCAGGATCGGCGCTCGGCGCTTTGTCCGCAGCTGCCGTCCTCAAGTTCGAAGGAGACAAATGAGCGAGGAAGCCTCCGCCGTCGGAGCCCCACCGAAAAATCTTGCCGATGGTGTGATCAAGGCACTTCGCCCGCGTCAATGGGTCAAGAACGTGCTGGTACTGGCAGCTCCGCTGGCGGCCGGTTCGGTGACCGAGGGCGATGTTCTGCTGCATGTCGCGCTGGCGTTCGTCGTCTTCTGCCTCGCAGCGTCCGGTGTCTACCTCGTCAACGACGCCATGGACGTCGAAGCCGACCGCGCGCATCCCACCAAGCGCTTCCGGCCCATCGCTGCAGGCGTGCTGCCGGTCAAGCTGGCGTACGCGATGTCCGTGGTCTGCCTCGGCCTCGCGATCGGACTCTCGTTCATCGCCAACTGGCAGCTCGCACTGGTCATCGGCGTCTACATCGCCGTCCAGCTCGCCTACTGCTTCGGACTCAAGCACCAGGCCGTCCTCGACATCTGCATCGTCTCCTCCGGCTTCCTGCTCCGAGGCATCGCCGGCGGCGTTGCGGCATCGATTCCGCTCTCGCAGTGGTTCCTGTTGATCCTGGCCTTCGGATCGCTGTTCATGGCCGCAGGCAAGCGCTACGCCGAGCTTCAGCTGGCCGAAGCGACCGGCGCGAAGATCCGCAGATCGCTCGAGAACTACACCACGACCTACCTTCGGTTCGTCTGGACGCTCTCCGCGACCGCCGTCGTGATTTGCTATGGACTGTGGGCCTTCGAACAAGACGCCGAGACGAACACCAACTGGTTCGCCATCTCGATGATCCCGTTCACCGTCGCAATCCTCAGGTACGCGGTCGACGTCGACGGCGGAGAAGCCGGTGAGCCCGAAGAGATCGCGCTCGGCGACAGGGTGTTGCAGGTACTCGCCCTCGCGTGGATCGGAGTAGTCGGTGTCGCTGTCTACGTCGCCGGGTGAACAGAGTGGGTCGCCGGGTGAACAGAGTGGGTCGCCGGGTGAAACGTCCGACTCCTCGGACCTGACTTCCCGGTCGTCGAACCGGTTGACGACGGCGATATTCGTCGTCGGAGCCGCAGTCACCGGCCTTCTGTTCCTGGCAGGTGCGTGGGAACGACGATGGATCGCCGACGACGGCTTGATCGTTCTCCGAACCGTCAGGAATCTTCTCGCGGGCAACGGGCCGGTGTTCAACGCCGGTGAACGCGTCGAAACCAACACCAGCACCATCTGGACCTACCTGGTCTACGCGGGCAGCTGGATCAGTGATGCACGCCTCGAGTACGTCGTCCTGACCATCGCCTTGGTTCTGTCGACGGCTGCGGTGGTCGTCGCCATGTGGGGAACGTATGCGCTCCGCGCCCGTGTGCGCGCGGTAGGCGCCGGAGGCGACTACGCACGCACGGGCCGCGCAGTGGCATACCTGCCGGCAGGCGTGCTGGTCTACATCGCCGTCCCACCGGCTCGCGACTTCGCGACGTCCGGGCTCGAAACGTGTCTCGTCATCTTCTGGATCGCAGTGCTGTGGCTGCTCATGGTCCGGTGGGCCACTCGCGAAGTCCCCACACGTGGCGTGCGCGGTGACCGAGTCGAGGTGTTGTTCCTCTCGTTCTGGGCAGGTCTCGGGCCGTTGGTTCGCCCGGAGCTGGTCATAATGTCCGGCCTCGCGTTGGTGATGATCTTCCTCGCTCGCCAGAGTTGGCTCAGCAGATTCCTGGTGTTCGCCTTTGCCGGAGCCACTCCGGTTCTGTACCAAATTTGGCGAATGGGCTACTACGGCCTCCCGTATCCCAACACCGCGGTGTCCAAGGATGCAGGCGGCGCCAAGTGGGCTCAGGGATTCGACTACCTCTGGAATCTGCTCGGTCCCTACCTGCTTCTGCTGCCTCTGGTGGTACTTCTGATCGCCGGTGTCGCCTCGATCGGCCGCGTCGGAACGTCGAACCTGCCGCGATCCGTGTCCGATGCCCAGCGCGTCCTGAGGACACCGACGGCCGTCGTCGTGTTCGTCCTGGTCGGCGGCGCGCTTTCGCTGGTGTATGCCGTGCGTGTCGGTGGCGATTTCATGCACGGTCGAACCCTCCTGCCTGCACTGTTCACGATTCTTCTTCCGGTTTCGGTGCTGCCGCTGACAATTCCGAACCGGAATTCCGGCATCAGAGGAATCGTGATTTTTGCGATCGGAGCAGTGGCCTGGATCACCACGGTCGTGTGGGCATTCTTCGCCGCGAACACCACCGGTATGCCGCAGGGATCGATCGTCGGACGTTCGGGAATCGTCGACGAACGTGCCTTCTACGCGTTGAACACCGGCCATGCGCACCCGATTCTCGCCAGTGACTACCTGGACTACCCGCGCATACGTCCGATGGTCGAGGCCATCGAGAACACTCCCGACGGCGGCCTGCTGCTCCCGAGCGCGCAGTTCACTTACTGGGACGTCGTGCCGCCACCGTTACCGATTCCTCCGGGAGGCGCCGGCCATACGGTCTTCTTCCTCAATCTGGGCATGACCAGCATGAACGTCGGTTTGGACGTGAGAGTCATCGACCAGATGGGGCTGGCGTATCCGCTGGCGTCGCACACGGCGCGCCTCGAGAACGGCCGGATCGGACACGACAAGAACCTGTATCCGGACTGGGTGGTAGCCGACCTCGGGCTGGTCGGGGAGCATCCTTTCCTGCCCTGGTACATGGACGAGGACTGGGTCACCCAGGCCAGGGTGGCTCTCTCGTGCCCGGATACGCAGGAGCTGATCGCGTCGTATCGCGCTCCGCTGACGAAAGATCTTTTCATCCGCAACATCAAGAGATCGCTGTTCTATTCGGGGTACCGAATCGATCGTGTTCCCGAATACGAAATACAAAGATGTGGTTTGGAACCGCCGATATTGAAGGCGGACAATTAGCTCGTACATCGGACGGACGAGTTGCGTCGATATCGTTTCGTCGCCAAGATGGGATATCTCGTTTTAGTAACGGAGGTCGTCTTCTCGCCGATGTATGCGAAAGATGTGTGTGAATGCGGGGACCCTCGGGACTTCGTTCACGCCGCTGATACGGGCGGGCTGTAGGTTTCACCTACGGTCCGTCGACACTGCTGAGAGGTCGAATTGCATGCTGTTTAGAACGAACAAGGGTGCCGGGGGGCGCCTCCGCCGGGTGGTAACTTCCCTGGTGATGGCTGTGGCACTACCGGTCGGTCTGGCGGTAGCGGGATCGGCAGCGACCGCGAACGCTGCCTTCGACCCGGGCGCTCGCGACGTCTGGACGGACTCGAGCATGGGTCCGATCAAGAGTCGCGTCTGGTTCGCGGCGGACGGCAACACCAACCGCGTGGTGTACCTGCTCGACGGCCTGCGTGCCACCAACGACATCTCCGGCTGGGAGCACGAGACGGATGCAGCCGCGTACCTCGCGTCGTGGAACATCAACGTCGTCGAGCCCGTCGGTGGTCAGTCGAGCTTCTACTCCGACTGGTACGCACCGTCGAACTTCAACGGGCAGAAGCAGACGTACAAGTGGGAAACGTTCATCACACAGAACCTGCGTGACAACCTCGCGAACCAGTTCGGGTTCAACCGCAACCGCAACGGTGTCGTCGGTATCTCCATGGGCGGCAGCGCGGCGCTGACGCTCGCGGCCTACCACCCCGATCAGTTCTCGTACGCGGGTTCGTTGTCCGGCTACCTGAACATCTCGGCGCCCGGCATGCGTGAAGCAATGCGCCTCGCCCTCCTCGACTCCGGCCGCTACAACATCGACGCCATGTGGGGACCTCCGTGGGATCCGGCATGGCTGCGCAACGACCCGTTCGTGTTCGCGCCTCGTCTGCGTGACAACGGCACGCGCGTGTGGGTGTTCGCCGGTAGCGGTCTGCCCGGTGGCCTCGACAGGCCGCAGAGCTTCATCGACTACTACAACACCGCGAACGGCATGGGCCTCGAAGCCATCGCGCTCGCGAACAGCCGTGCGTTCCAGATCCGCATGGCGAGTATCGGTGCGAACAACGTCACATACGCATTCCCGTCCGTCGGCACCCACCAGTGGGGTTACTGGCAGGAACAGGCGCACATCATGGCGCCGGACCTGAGCGCCAACATCGGCTGAGTTTCCCGACCGAACCCCCGCTACCGTCCAGGTTTGTGAGAATTCACGAGCTCGAGTGGATGGTCAGCGGGGGTTCTGCAGGTTACTGTCACAGTCTGATCTCGGCCAGCAACCAAAGCTGAGCTGTACATCACAGTTTTGCATCTTGCTTCCGGATTGGAATAACCTCCATTCGGCGCGCCCGCACCGGAGTCCTCGACTCGGGTGCGGGCGCTACAACTCGATAAACCCGAACTGCGGCCCGACGGGGCCGAAGACAGCCCTGTTGGAATGCCGGGGGCCGCGCACCACGCGGAGACCGCAGAAGAACGAGAGAGAGCACGATTCATGCGATTTGGCCTCAGTAAGCCGAGGTTGTCTCCCCGATGGCGACAGCGCCTCCTGGGTGTGGGAGCCGCCGCTCTCGTCGTTCCGATCGCTGCAGGCGTGGTGGGCGGTGCTACTGCATTGGCAGCACCGAGCGCCATCGTGCACAAGGCTCCGGCCGGTGGACGCGAGGACCTCTGGGTTCCGTCCGAGATGGGACCCATCAAGGTTCAGGTCCAGTGGGCCGCGCGCGGAGGCAGTGCAGCGCTCTACCTGCTCGACGGACTCCGGGCGCGCGACGACCGCAACGCCTGGACGTTCGAGACCAACGCTCAGGATCAGTTCGCCGGTGACGACGTCACGCTCGTCATGCCGGTCGGCGGCCAGGCCAGCTTCTACAGCGACTGGTACGCGGCGTCGAATCTCAACGGCCAGGAAGTCACCTACAAGTGGGAGACGTTCCTGACGCAGGATCTGCCGGCGTACCTAGAGGGCTACGGCGTCTCGCGTACCAACAACGGCGTCCTCGGCATCTCGATGGGCGGCTCGGCTGCGTTGACGTTGGCGGCCTACCACCGCGATCAGTTCAAGTTCGCCGGATCCTTCTCGGGTTACCTGAACATCTCCGCTCCCGGAATGCGCGAAGCCATCCGTGTCGCGATGCTCTCGCAGTCCTGGTTCAACGTCGATTCCATGTGGGGACCCCCGTGGAGCCCGGCGTGGTTGCGTAACGACCCGTTCGTGTTCGCACCGCAGCTCAAGGGTCTGTCGCTGTACGTCTCGGCGGCCAGCGGCCTGCCCGGCGAATTCGATCACCCTCGGGCTCCGATCGACTTCTACAACACCGCAAACGGCATGGCTCTCGAAGCTCTTGCACTCGCCAACAGCCGCGCATTCCAGGTCCGCCTGGCGACGCTCGGTATCCCGGCGACGTTCGACTTCCCGGCCAACGGAATTCACGCATGGCCGTACTGGTCGGCCGAGCTGTTCAAGGCTCGCGGTCAGATCCTCGGGGCTCTCGGCGCCTGACCACCCGGGTAACCGCACTTCTCGAATGCCGTCCTGCCTCTCTCGCAGGGCGGCATTCGTGCGTCCGGCCGGGACGGGCGGCGGTCCACTCGGGCTGCTGCACCCCGAAGCCGGTCACCAGTCCAATTAACAATTGCATCATCAGTCACAGCGAGTCTCGGCCGCGAGAGCGTCGTTCGCGTGTAAAAAGAGATCAACAGAAGTCTGTGTCCGCGTGCTTGTCGGGCCGGTCATGGACGGCAGCAAACGAAAGAGAGTCACCATCATGCGCACTGGGCTTGCTCGATTCGGCCGGCGTTCCACGGCGAGAATTCAGGCTCGGCGGACAGCAACCGCAGTGGTCCTCGCTGCCGCTTTGCTCTCGCCCTTCGGCGCGGTGGGACTCGCTCAGGCGACGCCGGTAGCCGCATCGCTTCCCGCTCCGACGCAGGCGCCGTCCGCGGCGACGGTCACCTCCGTGGACTGGCTGTCGGACCGTCGCGTGGCCCTGTGGATCGAATCGCCGTCGATGGGCACGCCCATCCAGGTGCAGTTGCTGTTGGCACGTGACTGGAACATCAACCCGCAGGCCACGTTCCCCTCGGTCTGGATGCTCGACGGGCTTCGCGCGACCGACATGGAGAACGGCTGGACGGCCGAGACCGACGCCGAGTCGTACTTCGCGGACAAGAACGTCAACGTGGTGCTGCCGGTCGGCGGTCAGTCCAGCTTCTACTCCGACTGGGTCGATCAGGACAACGGCAAGAACTACCAGTGGGAGACGTTCCTGACGAAGGAACTCCCGTCGATCCTGGAGAAGGATTGGCGCACCAACCAGACCCGCGGTGTCGTCGGCCTGTCGATGGGCGGAACGTCCGCGATGATGCTCGCTGCGCGGAACCAGGGTTTCTTCAAGTTCGCCGGATCTCTGTCGGGCATTCTGACCACGACTTCGCTCGGTATGCCTCAGGCGATCCAGTATGCGATGCAGGACGCCGGTGGGTTCGACTCCAAGGCAATGTGGGGCGCGCCGACCAACGATCTGTGGGCACAGCACGATCCGTACCTGCTTGCCGAGAACCTGAAGGGCGTCAGTCTTTACGTCTCCAGCGGCAACGGCGTCGCGGGCCCGTACGACCCGCCGTCGGGGATCCCCGGCGTGAGCTCGAACTACGCGGGCATGGGCCTGGAGATTCTCGCTCGCCTCACGTCGCAGACCTTCGCGACCAAGCTCAACAAGCTCGGCATCCCCGCACAGGTCGTATATCGCCCGTCGGGACTGCACACGTGGGAGTACTGGCAGTTCGAGCTTCATCAGCTCTGGCCGCAGCTCGCCAGTGCGCTCGACGTCGAGGCGGACAAGCCGTCGTGCAGCGTGTCCGGCGCCATCGGCAACACCGCCGGAGCCAACTCGTGGCTCGGTGACTGCTTGACGGCCGAGTACAACGTCGCAGGCGGCCGCGCGCAGGACTTCCGCTTCGGACGCGTGTTCTTCTCCCCTGACACCGGCGCTCAGGCCGTCGCGGGCGCCATCGGCGGCAACTACCAGGGCTCGGGCGGACCGAGTGGACCGCTCGGCTTCCCGAAGACCGGTGAATTCGGCACTCCCGACGGCCGTGGACGCGCCAACGCCTTCCAGAACGGCATGGTCTACTTCACCCCGCAGACCGGGGCTCACGCTGTTCGCGGCGCGATTCTCGACGAGTGGGCACGCCAGGGCTACGAGTCGGGCCCGCTGGGTTACCCGGTGCTCGACGAGGTCGCGACCCCGTCCAAGCCGGGTGCTGTGCAGGGCTTCGAGATCGGCGCGATGTACTTCAGCCCCGATCTGGGCACCCATTCGGTGCAGGGCATGATCCTCGGCAAGTACGGCCAACTCGGTTGGGAGAACGGACAACTCGGCTTCCCGAAGAGCAGCGAGCTCGGCCCGATCAAGGATGGTGGCCGCTTCAACGAGTTCGAGGGCGGCAACATCTACTGGAGCCCGATCACCGGCGCCTGGGCGATCCGCAACGGCGAAATTTTCGATGCGTGGAAGAGCGTCGGGTACGAGGGCGGTCGTCTCGGCTACATGACGAGCGATCAGTTCGACATGGATGGCGGCGGAGTGCAGCAGAACTTCCAGTTCGGCATCATCACGTTCAAGGACGGCAAGGTCACCATCGCTCCGTGAGGGTCGGTGCACTCAGAATCTTCTCAGAGGGCCTCTGTACCGTCACTCGGAACTTCGGCTCGTGGAACAAAAGATGCTTAGGACTGGATTGATCATGCGAACATCTCTGGCCCGAACCCTGACCATGGGCGTACTGGCGCTTGCGGCCGGTGGACTGCTGGTGGCCTGCGGCAGCGACGATTCGACTGCCACCGGTTCACCGTCGACGACGTCGACCACCACCGCCGCCGAATCGACGTCGGCGCAGCCGTCGGCGTCGGCGTCGGAGTCGAGCACCACCCCGGCACCCACGACCAGCCCCGGCGAGGCAGCGACGGCTCCGCCCGAGCAGCCGCAGCCGGTGCCGGACGATTACCCGGGTCCAACCGAAGCGCCGATCGACAGCCGCGGCCAGGCATTTCTCGACGAGCTGAAGGCCAAGGGCGTCACGGTCGCCGGCAACGGCGAGATCGCGACGTCGACGGCGACCTACATCTGCTCGGCCCAGTCGCAGGGTGTTCCCGCGGACGAGATCTCGACGTTCGTGACCGCCAACGTCGGAGTCGAGGCGAGTGCGACGGGGGCTCAGATCACTGCCGAACAAGCCGGTGAGACCGCGCAGATCTACATTGCCGCCGCTCAGAACACGTACTGCAAGGGCTGACGCCGAACCATATGGCTAATCGAACCAAGCGCAGAAGGTTGCTGCCGAAGCTGCTCGCCGTGGTGGTCGTCCTCGGGCTGATCATCGTGGCGCTGTGGTACCTGCTCGCCGGGCGGCTGCCGAACAATGTTCCGACGCCGTTGCCCGGCCCTGGTCCCGAGCAGCCGCAGTCTCAGCCTGCCGATTGCGCCGACGTGTTCGTCATGTCCATCCCCGGTACGTGGGAGTCGTCGGCCGGCGACGATCCCTACAACCCGACGGCAAACCCGGCATCGTTGATGCTGAACGTCACGAAGCCGTTGCAGCAACAGTTCGATGCGGGCCGCGCGGCCGTGTACACCGTGCCGTACGTCGCGCAGTTCTCGAACCCCATCGCGTTCCCGCCCGACGGTCAGCAGTCCTACAACAACTCTCGCACCGAGGGTGCTGCGGCAGCGCGTGCCGAGCTCTCACGGGTAAGCGAACACTGCCCTCTGACCAACTACGTTCTTGCGGGCTTCTCGCAGGGAGCCGTCATCGCGGGAGATATCGCCGCCGACATCGGCGCAGGCAACGGTCCCGTCGCTGCGGACAAGGTTCTCGGAGTGACACTGATCGCCGACGGTAGGCGTGACGGTACGTCGGGGCGCGACATCGGACCGCCCGTCGACGGCGTCGGTGCCGAGGTCGCACTCGGCGGCCTCGACTTCCCCGGCATCACGATGACCGGTCCCCGTCAGGGTGGTTTCGGAACTCTCGACGCGCAGGTCAATCAGATCTGTGCGGCGGGCGATCTGATCTGCACCGCGCCCTCGGAAGGGTTGTCGCTCCGCAACATTCCGCAGAGCATCGGCATCCTCGTCGGCGCTGCAGGCAACCCGGTCCACTCGTCGTACAACAGCTTCGTCGTCGACGATGCGGGCACGACGGCGACGCAGTGGACGGCGGGTTGGGCGGCTGGTCTGATCGAGTCCGCACCGGTGATTCCGCACTCCTGACACCCTGCATGGAGTTCTCACAAGGCCGGTGTTGGCCTCTGAGGAATCGGCACAAAGGTCGTCGTAGGACACCCCGGCAGGTGTATTCCCACGTCGTGAGCAGATAGAGTGACGCCTTGGACCAGCCACGCCCGTCCAGACGAACCTGCACCGAGGAGACCTATACATGTGTTCTGCCCAGGCCCCAGATCTGCCCGCTGATGGGCACGTGACGGCGCTGCGCAAGTTCCGCTTCGCCGCCGGTGGAGAGGGAAATGCGGAGGAGGGTGGGGCGCGCAAGTTCATCAAGCTGGCGCAACTGGCCGAGGAACTCGGCTACGACAGCTTCATGATTCCGGATCACCTCGGCAACCAGGTCGGGCCCATTGCGGCTCTCGGAGCCCTCGCGGTGGCCACCGACAAGATTCGTCTCGGTACGGCGGTTCTCGCCAACGGCTTCCGACATCCGGCGATTCTGGCCAAGGACGCTGCGACCATCGACGTGCTGTCCGGTGGGCGGCTGGAACTCGGCCTCGGCGCGGGCTGGATGCGCGACGAGTACGACAAGGCAGGCATCGCCTACGACCGTCCCGGCATCCGCATCGAGAAGCTCGAAGAAAGTCTCGAAATCCTCGACACCTTGCTTCGCGGCAAGGAGTGCAACTTCGAGGGCAAGCACTTCACGATCACCGGTTTGAAGGGCAGCCCTCGCCCGAGGCAGGGTCCACGTCCCCCGATCTGCGTCGGCGGCGGTGGGCCTCGGATGTTGGCACTCGCTGCGAAGTACGCGGACATCATCTCGGTCGTTCCGAGCACCACCAAGGAAGGCAAGCTCCAGCTGTCGGGGATGACACTGGAGAAGACCGTCGAGCGGGTCGAGTTGATCCGTAAGGCGGCCGGTGACCGTTTCGACGAGATCGAACTGAACTGGGCCATCACCACCATCGTCGTCACCGACGATCGCGAGCAGATGGCCGAGATGGCATTGGCTGCGTTGGACAACGGTTATCCCCCGAACGTCGACGTGGACGTCAAGCTCAGTGTCGAGGACATCTTGACGTCCCCGTACCTCGCATTCGGGACATACGAGGAGATCGCCGATCAGATTCGTAACGTTCGCGAAAAAACGACGATGTCTTATGTCGGGGTTTTCCCCACACAGATGGAAGCGTTCGCACCGGTCATCGAACTGTTGAAAGGCGAGTGACCACCGAACGTGCTCACATCGGGTCGCTCCTCGCGGGGTAGCCCGATGTGGTCTGGATGAAGTGGTTATCGAGTTAGCTACCAGCTAGTAATATTCACGCTGTTTGGCGCCAACGTGAGCCGAAGAAAAATCGGGACGCGGGCCGCTCGTCTTGAAGAGTGCAGCAGCAGCGGATTCCCGTCGGAGGAGATTGAACACAATGAGCCACACATTCGATGACTACATCGATGAGAACGGCCACATCGTCATCGCGGAGGGCAAGACGCTCGTTCGCCACGTCGAGGTCAACGTCGCGGAGAACGCGGACACCCTGGCATACCGGTACATGGACTATTCGCGTGAGCGTGACGGTGAAGCCCATGAGCTGACCTGGTCCGAGTTCGGCACCCGACTCCGCGCGGTAGCAGCGCGTCTGCAGCAGGTGACCAAGCCGGGCGATCGTGTCGCCATCCTCGCTCCGCAGGGGCTCGACTACGTCATCGCGTTCTTCGGCGCCATCTACGCGGGCACCATCGCGGTGCCGCTCTTCGATCCCGACGAGCCGGGCCACAGCGATCGTCTGCACGCCGTCCTCGGAGACTGCAAGCCGACGGCCATTCTCACGGCCACCAACTCCGCCGCCGGAGTCCGCACCTTCTTCCGCGTGCTTCCCGCCGCCGAGCGTCCCCGCGTCATCGCGGTCGATGCGATCCCGGACAGCGTCGGTGAGACCTGGACCGAGCACGACGCGAAGCTCGACGACATCGCATACCTCCAGTACACGTCCGGCTCGACGCGTACTCCCGCCGGTGTGGAGATCACGCACCGCGCGGTCGGCGTCAACGCGCTTCAGATGGTCGACAGCATGGAGATCACCGAGGACTCGCGCGGCGTCACGTGGCTGCCGATGTTCCACGACATGGGCCTGCTGACGGTCATCCTGCCCGCACTGGGCGGCAAGTACATCACCATCATGAGCCCGCGTGCCTTCGTGCAGCGGCCGTGGCGCTGGATCAAGGAACTCGCAGCTGTCTCCGACGGTGCAGGAACGTTCGCCGCTGCTCCGAACTTCGCGTTCGAGCACGCCGCCACGCGTGGTCTGCCGAAGAACGGCGAGCACCTCGATCTCTCCAACGTCATCGGCCTGATCAACGGCAGCGAGCCGGTCACGACGACGTCGATGAAGAAGTTCAACGACGCGTTCGGCCCGTACGGTCTGCCGAAGTCGGCGATCAAGCCGTCCTACGGCATGGCCGAGGCAACGCTGTTCGTCTCGACCAGCAAGCACGCCGACGAAGCCAAGGTCGTCTACGTCGATCGCACCGAGCTCAACGCAGGCAACTTCGTCGTCGTCGACCGAGATGCCGCAGGCGCGATCCCTCAGGTCTCCACCGGAACGGTCGCCCGTAGCCAGTGGGCAGCCATCGTCGATTCCGACTCCGCGACCGAGCAGGGCGACGATCACGTCGGCGAGATCTGGTTGCACGGTGAGAACATCGGCCAGGGCTACTGGGGCCGTGAGCTCGAAAGCACCGAAACGTTCCACAACAAGCTCGTCAGCCGCATCCCGGCAGGGTCACACGCCGAGGGCGCGCCCGAAGGCGGCAACTGGATGCGCACCGGCGACTTCGGTGTCTACCACGACGGAGAGCTCTACATCACGGGCCGCGTGAAGGACCTCGTCATCGTCGACGGCCGCAACCACTACCCGCAGGACCTCGAGTTCTCGGCGCAGGAATCGAGCAAGGCACTGCGTCCCGGTTTCGTCGCTGCGTTCTCGGTTCCGCTCAATCAGCTTCCCGACGTCGTCTTCGAGTTCGCCGGTGCCGCACTGACCAAGGACTCGGACGACAGTTCCGAGCAGCTGGTCATCGTGGCCGAACGCGCACCAGGCGCAGGCAAGGCCGATCCCGAGCCCATCGCCGACGTGGTCCGTACCGCGATCTCGGCACGCCACGGCGTCACGGTTCGCGACGTCCTGCTGGTTCCAGCGGGCTCGATTCCTCGCACATCGAGCGGCAAGATCGCTCGTCGCGCCTGCAAGGCTGCCTACATCGAAGGCACCCTCCGCGGCGGCTACCAGCAGCAGGCTTTCCCCGACGCGGAACTGCCGGACTGACGTACCGCTCGTCCCGTTCCTTCGACACGTAACTTGGTGAGTGATGTCCGAACAAGAAACCGACAAAATCCAACGTGCCGAAGGCGGCGGGGACCTCACGGTCGCCGAGCTTCGCCAATGGCTGCGGAAGTGGGTGGCCGACGCCACCGGGCAATCCGTCGACCTGATCTCCGATGATCGCCCGATGGAAGAGTTCGGGTTGTCGTCGCGAGATGCGGTTGCGCTTTCCGGTGAGATCGAAGAATTGGTCGGCGTCACGCTGACGGCCACGGTGGTCTACCAGCACCCCACCATTGCGTCGCTGGCGAAGATCATCATCGAGGGCGAGCCCGAGGAGCCGGAAGGCGCTGTGGACGACGCGTTCTACACGCGGGGTCTGCAGCCGGGCGAGTCACACGACATCGCCATCGTCGGAGTGTCGACGCGCTTCCCGGGAGCTGGCACGACGCCCGAGGAGATGTGGGCCCTGCTCGACGAGGGACGCGACGGAATCCGCGATCTTCCCGAGGGCCGCTGGGAAGAATTCACCTCGGATCCGGCCATCAAGGCCGCCGTCGACGCCACCGTCACCAAGGGTGGCTACCTCGATGACGTGAAGACGTTCGATGCCGAGTTCTTCGCGATGTCGCCCAACGAGGTCGTCAACGTCGACCCACAGCAGCGCCTCGCACTCGAACTCACCTGGGAAGCGCTGGAGCACGCGCGCATTCCGGCGAGCTCGATCAAGGGTTCTCAGGTCGGTGTGTTCATCGGCAGCTCGTCCAACGACTACCAACTCCTCGCGGTCAGCGACATCAACGCGCACCCGTACGCACTCACCGGAACGTCGACGGCAATCGTCGCGAACCGTGTGTCGTACTTCTACGACTTCCGCGGACCGTCCATTGCAGTGGATACCGCGTGCTCGAGCTCGCTGGTGGCAGTGCACCAGGCTGTTCGCAGCCTGCGCACCGGTGAGTCCGACCTCGCCGTCGCCGGCGGCGTCAACATGTTGCTCGCTCCGCCCATCACCGTCGGCTTCGGTCAGACCGGCGTCCTTGCGCCCGATGGCAAGATCAAAGCTTTCTCGTCCGACGCCAACGGCATGATCCGCTCCGAGGGCGGTGGCCTCGTCGTGCTCAAGCGTCTCGAAGACGCCAAGCGCGATGGCGACGACATCCTCGCCGTGGTCGCCGGATCGGCCGTCAATCAGGACGGGCGCTCCAACGGACTGCTGGCTCCGAGCCCCGACGCCCAGGCCGACGCACTGCGATTCGCCTACCGCGACGCCGGCATCGCGCCTTCGGGAGTCGACTACATCGAGGCGCACGGCACCGGAACCATTCTCGGCGACCCCATCGAGGCGGACGCCCTCGGCCGTGTCGTCGGTCGTGGTCGTGATGCGGACAAGCCTGCACTGTTGGGTTCGGCCAAGACCAACTTCGGGCACCTCGAATCTGCGGCAGGCGCTGCAGGGCTGATCAAGGTTGTCCTCGCGATGCAGCAGAATCGTCTGCCTGCCTCGCTCAACTATGTGGGTCCGAACCCGTACATCGACTTCGACAAGGCGCACCTGAAGGTCATTTCCGAGGGTGCCGAGTGGCCTCGGTACACCGGAAAGGCCGTCGCCGGTATCTCGGGCTTCGGCTTCGGTGGTACCAACGCGCACGTCGTTCTGAAGGAATACGTCGCCGACGAGACGTCCGAGAGTTTCGACGCGGACGCAGTGGATCCGGAAGCTGTTCTGGTGGAAGGTGTTCCGCCGGTGTCCGAGGTGGAGACCACCGACCCGGTTGCTGAGGCCGAGCAGATTCTGGAAGGGGTGGAGCTTTCGGATTCCGGTGCTCCCGAGACTGTCGTCCTTGCCGTGTCGGCCGCCCTTCCGTCGCGCCGTAAACGTGCTGCGTCGGATCTGGCCGACTGGCTCGAAACCGAAGCGGGAAGCACGACGCCGCTCGCCGACGTCGGTCGTGCGCTCGCCAAACGGAATCACGGGCGTTCGCGCGCAGTGGTTCTCGCATCCACCCGCGCCGAAGCGATCACCGGCCTGCGTGCCATCGCTGCAGGCAAGCCCGGGCACGGTGTCTTCTCGGCCGACTCTCCCGCAGCCAACGACGCGGTCTGGGTGTTCTCCGGGTTCGGTTCGCAGCATCGGAAGATGGCGTCGACCCTGTACAACACCAACAAGATCTTCGCTGCAGCACTGGACGAGGTCGACGAACTTCTGATCGACGAGGCCGGGTACTCCATCAAGGAGATCATCCTCGACGATTCGCAGACCTACGAGTTCGAGAACTCTCAGGTCGCGATCTTCGTCATCCAGATCGCCTTGGCGGCAACACTTCGCGCGCACGGCGCCGACGCCTCGGCTGTGATCGGGCACTCGATGGGAGAGGTCGCCGCAGCGTACGTTGCCGGCGGTCTGAATCTCGAAGATGCGGTCCGGATCATCTACGCACGGTCCCGTCTGCTGGCCGAGGGTCAAGAGGGACTCGGCGCAGCGTCGCAGGGTGCGATGGCACTCGTCGAGTACTCGGCCGACGAGGTCAAGGCTCTGACCGATCAGTTCCCCGACGTGGAACCGTGTGTCTACGCGGCACCGACGCACACCACCGTCGGCGGACCCCGTGCTCAGGTCGAGGAACTCGTCCAGGTCGCCGAAGCGGCAGGCAAGATGGCGCGGCTTCTCGACGTCAAGGGTGCGGGCCATACGGCTGCGGTCGATCCGCTGCTCGGTGAGCTCGCTGCCGAGCTCGCCGGAATCGAGCCGGGTGTTCTGAAGGCGGGCGTCTACTCCTCGGTGGATCTGGAGGCGCACTACCGCGTCGGTCACGATCCGATCCACGGTGTGGAGTACTGGACCAAGGGCATGCGCCACCCGGTCAACTTCACTCAGGCTGTCAATGTCGCTGTCGGCGACGGGCATACGACGTTTATCGAGCTATCCCCGAATCCGGTGGCGTTGATGTCCATCGCCGCGACCGCCTGGGCGGCCGGGGTTGCCGACGCCACGTTGATTCCGACGCTCAAGCGCAAGGAAGACGAGTCGGAGACGTTCCTGTCGGCTCTCGCCCAGCTGTACGTGCACGGCCATGCTGTCGACCTGACCACGCTGTTCGACGACGGCGGTTATGCAGCAATCCCGCGTACTGCCTACCTGCGCAAGGAGTTCTGGCTGTCCTCGCGCGTGAGCTCGTCGGGAAACACTCGTGTGCCCGGTGCTCGTGTCGCACTGCCCGACGGTCGGTATGTGTGGGAGGTCCAGGCCTCGGCGGTCACCTCGCTCGACGATCTGGTGAATGCCGCTGCAGCTCAGGTGTACTCGGGGGTCGCACTCGGCGTTTCGGTGACCCACGCTGCAGTTCCCACCGCGGGAACCGTCGTCACCACGCTGGCGTCGCATCTCGGCGGCGCGTCGGTTCAGGTGCACTCGCATCAGGGTTCGACCTTCGTGCTGCTGCACGAGGCCGTGGTGTCCTCGGGTGAGGCGTTGCCGGAACCTGTTGTGGCCGTGGTCGAACCGTCCAGTTCGCCAATGGAGGAACTCCCGGAGGTCGTGGAGACATTTGGTGATCGCTGGGATCCCAGTGGCAACCAGAAGCTCGAAGATCGCCTCGCGATCATCGTCGCCGAGTCCATGGGCTACGCCCCCGAGGACCTGCCGCCGGAGATTCCGTTGATCGAGCTGGGACTCGACTCCCTCAGCGCCGTGCGCATCAAGAACCGTGTCGAGTACGAGTTCGACATCCCGACCGTGCAGCTGCAGGCCGTGCGCGATGCCAACCTGCTCGAGGTCGAGAAGTACCTGCGTTACGCCCTCGAGAACCGCGAAGAGGTTCAGGCGATGGCGGATCAGCAGGCGGCGGAGAAGGCTGCCGAGCAGGCGGCTCCGGCCATGGAGGCAGCACCGGTCGAAGAGGCTGTCGCCGAGACTCCGGTTGCAGCACCGCAGGATTCGGTGACGCCGCAGAATTCCCCGGTCGATCTCAGCGGCAAGGAAGCATTTGCCGAGGCTGCAGGTTCCGACGTGCCTCCACGCGATGCGGCGGAGCGACTGACCTTCGCAACCTGGGCTGTGGTGACGAAGGAATCCGCCAAGGGCATCTTCAACACCCTTCCGATCCTCGACGACGAGACCGCCGAGAAGTTGGCGGCACGGTTGACCGAACGCGCAGGCGGTGAGGTCAGCTTCGACGACGTCCTCGATTCGGAGACCATCGAACAGCTCGCGGAGAAAGTCAGGCCGCACCTCGAGGACGGTGAGATCACCGGACTCGTCCGCAATCTGCGCGTGCGGCCCGAAGGGTCTACGGCCACACCGGTATTCGTATTCCATCCGGCCGGCGGATCGACAGTCGCCTACGAGCCGCTGCTGCGGAAGCTGCCGGCAGGAACTCCGATGTACGGGCTAGAGCGTGTCGAAGGACCGATCGACGTGCGTGCCGCTGAGTACGTCCCACTGATTCGCGAGATCCAGCCCGAGGGACCGTACGTGTTCGTCGGGTGGTCGCTCGGCGGCGTTCTGGCCTACGCGGTGGCTCGTCAGTTCGAGGCCCTCGGTATCGAGGTCGCCTACGTCGGGTTGCTGGACACCGTGATGCCAGGCGAGCCGATTCCCGACACCAAGGACGAGGTTCGTCGCCGATGGGAGCGGTACGCGGAGTTCGCGAAGAAGACCTACGGCGTCGACTACCCGATCCCGTACGACAAGCTCGTCGAATCGGACGACGAGGGTCAGATCCGCACCATCATGGATCTCGTCAAGCTCAGCGGCGCGAAGATTCCCGGCGGAATCATCGAACACCAGCGCACATCGTGGCTGGACAACCGTGCGATTCAGACTGCTGAGCTGAAGGAGTACGGCGGCCACGTGACGCTGTACATGGCCGACAAGTATCACGACGACGCCATCGCACTCGAGCCCGCGCACGGGACACGTCAGCCGCACGGCGGATGGGGACCGTACGTGAAGGATCTCGAGATCGTTCAGATCGGAGGCGACCATCTCGCGGTCGTCGACGAGCCGTACATTGGACGAATCGCCGCACATATGACGAAGAAGCTCGACGAGATCGAGTCTGCAAGAACCGGAGCCTGAATTTTGACTGGTACCACCGCCGAAAAGTTGGCCGACCTGCGGGCCAATCTCGAACTTGCCAAGGAACCGGCAGGTGAGGTCGGCGTCGCCAAACGCGCCAAGAAGGGCATTCCCAGTGCCCGACAACGCATCGACATGCTGCTCGATCCGGGCAGCTTCGTCGAGATCGGCGCGTTGGTCAAAGCCCCGAACGACCCGACGGCGCTCTACAGCGACGGCGTGGTCACCGGACACGGCACCGTCGACGGACGCCCGGTCGCCGTCTTCTCCCACGACCAGACCGTCTTCGGCGGAACGGTCGGCGAGATGTTCGGCCGCAAGGTCGCCGGCATCATGGACTTCGCGATCAGGGTCGGCTGCCCGGTGGTCGGAATCAACGACTCCGGTGGCGCTCGTGTGCAGGACGCGGTGACCTCGCTCGCCTGGTACGCCGAACTGGGGCGTCGTCACGAGCCGCTGTCCGGCATGTGTCCGCAGATCTCGGTGATCCTCGGTAAATGCGCAGGCGGCGCCGTCTACGCCCCGATCAACACCGACGTCGTGGTCGCCACCGAAGAGGCGTACATGTTCGTCACCGGACCGGACGTCATCAAGTCCGTCACCGGCGAAGAGGTCAGCCTCGACGACCTCGGGTCTGCACGCAAGCAGGCCGAGTACGGCAACGTCCACCACGTCGCGGCCGACGAGAAAGCTGCCTTCGAGTGGGTGCGTAGCTACCTCGGCTACATGCCGTCGAGCTGCCAGGAAGACCCTCCCGTCGTGAACCCCGGCTTGGAGCCGGAGATCACCGAATCCGATCTTCTGCTGGACAAGGTCATGCCCGACGCCGACAACGCCGGTTACGACATGCGCGACATCATCCTTCGCCTGTTCGACGACGGTGAGTTCCACGAAATGTCGTCGGGCATCGCACCGAACGTCCTCACGGGGCTGAGTCGCGTCGACGGCAAGTCGGTCGGCATCGTGGCGAATCAGCCGATGCACCTTTCGGGCGCGCTCGACGCCGACGGATCGGACAAGGCCGCGCGCTTCATCCGGATCTGCGACGCCTACAACATCCCGCTGGTCTTCCTCGTCGACACCCCGGGATTCCTACCCGGTGTCGATCAGGAGAAGGTCGGCGTCATCAAGCGCGGTGGACGATTCCTGTTCTCCTACATCGAAGCTTCGGTTCCCAAGATCACCGTCGTCGTCCGCAAGGCGTACGGCGGCGGCTACGCGGTCATGGGCTGCAAGCAGCTCGGTGCCGACATCAACTTCGCCTGGCCCACAGCACGTATCGCTGTGATGGGCGCGGAGGGTGCCGTCAACATCATCGGCCGTAAGCAGTTGGCGGCCGCGGGCGACAACGCGCCCGCCGTGCGTCAGCAGCTCATCAACTTCTACAACGAGCACGTGGCGACGCCATGGGTCGCGGCCGAGCGTGGGTACATCGACGCCGTCATCGAGCCGTCGAGCACCCGCCTCGAGCTCCGGAAGGCGCTGAAGTTGTTGAAGGACAAAGAGGTCTTCAAGAATCCGCGGAAGCACCACCTGCTGCCGATCTGACCGTCGCTTGGTGTAGTTCCCCCCCCCTTTCGGCATGAATGGACCATCGCAACGGTTAGACGGTTGTGATGGTCCATTCATGTTGGACCGCTGTGGCATCCGGACCGCATGAATGGACCACGGCAACGGTCAGGCGGTTGCGATGGTCCATTCATGCGAGCACGGAATCGGTCAACGGTCGTTACGGGGGGTAACGGTCACCGGCGGACACGGCCGATCCAGCGCGAGCGTGTAGTGCGACTGGAGGTCTGCGAGCACTTTCGCGGGATTGTCTCGGATGTCCCGCGGCAGGTGTGAGAGGACGATCAATCCGTGTCCGGTCATGTCGTTGCGTCGGGCAATGGTTTTGGCGTGGTCGGCCGGCGACAAGTGATGAGCCAGGGAGTCGATCTCCCAGCAGAAACCGATGTCGAGCCAATTATCGGTGATGCACAGCAGCCTGCCGGACTCCGTGTAGATGGCAACATTGCGCTGCATCGGCGGCAGCCCGCTCTCGGCGTACAGCTTCTGAGCTTGTAGTTCGGCCACCGAATGGGCGTCGTCGCGAAGTTCCTCGATTACCCGTCTGCTGATAGCGCCGTGTCGGCGCGGACCCTCGGCGAGTTCGAGTGCGATGTCGTCGATCGTCACGCCTCCGCGCTGAACTACCTCGGCAATGAGCTGTACGCAGTGTTCGTCGGTCTTCACGGCGCGTGTGGTGTCGGTGAGGCTGCGTACGAGAGGCGCGACGCGGAGGCTGCCCTTCTCCATCGCGTCGGGCATTCTCCAGGTCCGTTCCACGCGCACGAACGACTTCGATGCCCGACGGCTACCTGCCGGGATCAAGATGTGCACTTCGCTCGACGTCGCGTCGTTTGCGTAACCGTAGGCTGCCAATCCGACTCGACCGGTGACGACGGATTCGGGGCCGCCGTAGGCGAGAGCGGCGATGGAACGTTGCAACGATGACGGGTATCCGTTGTGCAACAGGTAGACGCCCGGGAGCACGCGCTGCCACGGACCGCCCGGTCGGGTGCGCGCGGTGAGTGAGCTGTCGGACACCTTCGCTTCACGGAGTTGGGCGCGCGTTGCAACCCCGTGCGTGCTGAGGTCGTGGAGTAATTGGGGCGATCTGGCCCATGCCGGCTTCTTCATGACCGCACTGTGCGAGCAGGGACCGACACGAATTCGTCGAAGTAGGCCGAGGGGACAGACCTGTGGATGTTCGCTCGGGTTGTGGACAACTTGCCCTGGCCGACCGTCGATCGAACCGAAACTGTCGGTCACCGGTGCTAGGGGTTCGATCGATCCCTCCACCTCAGCATGAATGGACCATCACAACCGTCAGGCGGCTACAAGGGTCCATTCATGCTGAATGAAAGTCCGTCCACCTCAACATGAATGGACCACCACAACCGTCTAGCCGTTGCGATGGTCCATTCATGCCGAAAAGGGAGGATCAGACCACCCAGCAAACAATCCCTACTTGTCGAACACCCGCAAGTTCCCGGGCGTCCAGAAGCCCGACCTGGTTTCTTCGCCGGTCTCGACGGTCGCGGGCACGGCGTCCGGGTAGTACTGCTCGTACCGTTCGAGAGAGCCCCAGTCTCGGGCCCAGTCGCGGTTGAGGTACGTCGGGACTGTGACCGGTTTGGCGAGCAGTTCGCTCCACCCGAGAGGGCCACCGTTGTCGCCGGACTGCCAGGTGTCGGTGGAGCTGACGGCGAGCGGGCGGTCGGGGAGGATGCGGTATCCGGGTACCTCGGCGACGCCGTATTGGTGATCGAACGGCCGCTGGCACGGGAACTGAAGTCCCACAGCCCAGTCGAGAAGAACGGGCTGTTCGCTGCCGATGAGGGAGTTGAGGTTCTCGAGCTGCGGGACCCGCGGCGGCGTGAACGCGAACCACTGATCGCCCGTGAGATTGGGGTCGTTGGCGACGATGCGGACAGCGTCGGCATCGGCGGGTAGGTCCGCGATGGGGATGCGGAGGTTGCGCCACGACGGTGCAGGCCCGATGTCGCGCGGTAGGTAGGTGCCCTTGACGTCGACGGTTCCGTTGGGCTGGCGAGTGCCGTACTCGACGAGCAGCGACTGGCCGTAGGTCATTGCCCCGGTGTCGTCGTAGGACAGGATGCGTCCGGCCGCGGAGATGACGATGAGCGGTGCGGAATCGGAGCGCTCGGGCAGTGAGTACCAACTCGATGTCGCGGACGCCGGTTCCTGGATGTTCGATTGGTACGAGCCGAGCACGGGTGTGGTGGCGGGGTCGAGTCCGAACGGAAGTGCTGCGGTCGAACCGTTGACGCCTTGTGCTCCGATGCCGCCGCCCGTACCCGAGCTCTGGCCTTCCTCGAAGGCCGGTCCGACGCTCTGCTGATCGGTGTTGCCCTGTCCGGGTTTGACTTCCACGGCGTCGGCGCTCAGGTCGGTGGGGATGCCGTTGGGGGTGAAGCCCGCCGGGCTCTCGCCGCCGAGCGGACCGGTTTCGGGGTCGAAGGACGCCGGAATCGGGTTGAGGATTCCGGAGTTCGGATCGGATTCCACCAACACGTCGTTTGCGAGGCCGCAGGTGTTTCCGGTCAGCGACTGGATGTTCGAGCGCGCGAGCGAGTACGCCGGATACTGCGATACCGCGCCCTTGACCAGGGAGAGGATCTCGAACAGGACCATCAGGCCTGCGATGACGGTCAGTGGCGCCGCGGCGAATTTCTTGATCCGCCTGCCTCGTTCGGTTCCGGCACGTGGTTGAGGTGGTGCATATCCCTCTCGTAGGTACTGCCAGGCGGCCAGTGCCAGGGTGGCAGCGAACAAGACGAGGAACAGGGTGTTGGACTGGTTGCCGGCGAGCGAGACGGTCTTGTCGAACCACGGGACTCCGTAGCTGGAGACGTACCAGTACCCGTTGATTCCCGAGAACGACAGTGCCAGAACGAACATCAGCCCGGCGAGGAAGATCGTTCGATTTCGCCGCGATCGCAGGGCGCTCGCCGAGATCGCGACGGCAGTGAGCGCGGCGAGGCTGCCTGCAATGCCCGCATACGAGCCGAAGTGGTGCGTCCACTTGGTCGGGTTGAACATCATGAAGAAGATCGTTCCGAACACGACGCCGATGAGGCGCCAGGCCGGACCGTTGGCGATTCCGGGAACTCGCCTGCGCCGCAACAGAATGAACAGGGTGGTGAAGAGGCACAGCAGCATCGCGAGGAAGGCGAAGCGGCGTGCCACCGAGCCGTCGACGGTTTGCACGAACAGGTAGTAGTACCGCAGGAAGTCCTGGTACCACGCCTCGTTGGGGCCGATGGCGGTGCGCACGCGCGTGGACTCCATGACGGTCGCGTACGTCTGATCGGCGAAAACGACGACGAGGACGAGGAATCCGGCGGCAGCGAGCGGGGCCAGAAGAGGAAGGGTCCCGACGAGTCGGTGACGGCGAACGACGATGCGGGCCATCGGGCGTGCACCGGCGAGCAGAGCCGCGACACACATCAGTCCGGTCGGCGCCGCGGCAAGCGTGAAGGCGCCGATCAAGAACGCGGAGGCTGCGGGGAGCAGTCGTCCGGTGGCGATGGCTCGCTCGATCGAGCACCACGTCAGCAGCGCGCCGACGGCAACGATGGGCTCTGGGCGCAGGCCGTTGTTGTACGGCAGCCAGAACGCGAGGAAGACGAGTCCGCCGGTCCAGAGTGCGACGTTGGATTTGCGGACGGCACGACCGAGACGGGGGACGACCTCGCGGCTGATGACCATCCAGCACAGAACGGCGGCGATCAGAGCGGGGAGACGCATCCACGGGCTGGCGGTCGAGACCTTGGCGAAGAGAGCGAGGACGTCGTAGTACCACCCGAACGGCGCCTCGGGAACGCCGAACCAACGGAAGTAGTTGGCCATGTAGCCGGACTTCTCGGCCGCACGGGCCATCGTCAGGAGGTAGCCGTCGTCGGAGGTGTTGGCTCCCACGAAATGCCAGCCGACGAGCACGCCGATGACGGTGACGTCGACGCCGGTGAACTTCCACCAGTGCGAGGGGAAGAAGCGGCGGTGGCCGCGGCCGTCGATGCCGTCGAGCCGTCCGAGTGCTCCCATCGCGATGACGGTGCAGACGGCCGCGAGGATCATCGCCAGCAGTTTGAGGATCGTCGGGGTCGAGGAGAACCGCGAGTCGACGTCGATGGTGACGGCCATGCCTGCCGGCGCGGCGCCGTCGAGGTCGGTGAAGAGACCGACGACCTGGGGACGGAGATCGCCGTCGAGCCTGCCGCTGCGCGGGTTGCCCTTGTCGTCGACCAGCCCGGTGAACTCGGCGGTGGTGGTGTCGATGTTCGAGTTGATCTCGATGGAGCCACAGAGGGCACCCTGGACGTCGGCACGCGGTGCCGACGCGACGACGACGTTGCGGTCGAGCACGTCGACCGAGCCTTCGCTGACCCGAACGAAGAGGCTGTTGAGAGCGGCTCCGTCACCCTGAGCGGGGGCGGTCGCGAGCAGCAGTCCCCCCGAAGCAGGCAGACGGTCGACGGCCGAGCACGGGATGCTCGCGGTGAAATCGATCGGTGCCTGCGACACGAGCGGTGCGTCGATGTCGGTGATGGAACCCGCGTCCGGCCACTGAATGGTCGAGGTGGTCTGCACGACGGGTAGGAACGGCGTCAGGATCGCGAGGAAAGCACCGAGCAGGCCGGTGACGATGGCAACCAGCCGCGTCGTACGCACCTGGGAACGCAGATCCACCACTGAACCCTTCGGCGACGGAGCGGAGGGCACGGCGGATGTATCTGTCACGGCGTCGGGCACGGTTCACGATGTTATGCGAAAGTGATCCGTTTCCCGCATCCGCACCGGACGAAAACCGGGACGGTGCCCGTTTCATCCGAAGTGCCGTCAACCAACTCTGATCGGTCCTTCGGTCTTCCATCCGCTGCGGGTGACCGTCCCGACGCTGAGCTCCGCGGGTGTGGCGCTCGGGTCGAGCGGGGTGAATTGCTCGAGCGAACCCCAGTCACGGTCGAGATCGTCGCGCAGATAGGTCGGGACGACCTGCGCCGACAGGACGAGTTGCTGCCAGCCGAGCGGCCCACCGCCGAATGCGTCCATCACCGGACTGTGCGCAGCGGCACCGCTTCGGTCCGGCAGGATGCGGTACTCGGGGAGTTCGGCGACGCCGTCCTTGTGGTCGAACGGACGTTGGCACGGGAAGCCGAGCGCGACGGTCCAGTCGAGCATCACCGGGACGTCGGGTCCGATGACGTCGACGAGCGGGATCGTGCGCGGGATGCGCGGCGGTGTCACGGCGAGCCACTGGTCCGGAGAGATGTCGGAGTCGGTCGAGACCAGGCGGATACGGTCCACTCCGCTGGGAATGTCCGACAGCGGTACGCGGAGATTGCGCCACGACGGTTGTGGGCCGATGTCGATCGGCGTGATTCGGCCCATCACCTGATCGCCCGACGCGTACTCCACCTCCAGAGGCTGGCCCGAGGCGACGATGCCGTCCGAATCGACCGAGCGGATGCGACCGGCGGCGCTGATCGCGATGAAGTCTCCGTCGGGGTCGGCAGGCAACGAGAACCAGTTGGTGGTCAGGGTCGCGGGTTCCGAGGTGTCGGCGTCGTAGCTGCCGAGGACCGGGGTGCGCGAGGGGTCGAGTCCGAACGGCAGTGCGACGGAACTTCCGTTGATGCCGGTTTCGGCGGTCGTGCCACCTTCGGTACCGGAGGACCCGGCCGATGTCGGGGTTTGCTGATCGGTGTCGGAGTCCTTGTCGTCGCTGAACCCGCGCGTGCTTTCCTGGGATACGTCCTCGGCGTCGGCGGTGAGGTCGCTCGGGATGCCGTCGGGGGTGAAGCCGGTGGTGTCGGGTCCTGCGAGGGAGTCCGCGACGGAGGAGTCGATCGGCGTCAGCATCGAGTCGTTCGGATCCTGTTCCACCAGAACGTCGTTCGCGAGCGAGCACGAGTTGCCGGCGAGGGCGTTCAGGTTCGAGCGTGCGACCGAGTACGCCGGGTACTGCGCCACGGCACCCTTGACGAACGAGAGCACCTCGAACAAGACCACGAATGCTGCGACCACGGTCAACGCCGAGACTCCGAATCGCGCCGAGCGTGTGGATGTTCGATAGGGCGTTCGCAGATGTTGCCAACCGGCGTACAGCAGCGCCAGCACGGTCAGTCCGAGGAAGATCGTGGAGAAGCCTTTGCCCGCGATCATCGGAGGCTTGTCGAACCACGGAATTCCGTAGCTCGAGACGTACCACCAACCGTTGGACCCGGTGAACGCGAGTGCAGTGAGGAACAGCACCGCAGCGGTGAAGAGGGTGCGGTTGCGGGCGTTGTCGCGGGTGGCCGACGCGACGGCGATCGCGGCGACGGCGGCGAGAGATGCCGCCAAGCCGGCGTAGACGCCGAAGTGGTGGGTCCATTTGGTCGGAGTGAACATCATCAACGCGATCGCGCCGACGACGATACCGACGATGCGGCGCGACGGACCGAGCGCGACCCCGGGGATGCGGCCTCCGCGGCGCAGCATCACCACGATGGTGGTGATCGCGCACAGCACCATCACGAACACCGCGAACCGACGCGCGAGGGAACCGTCGGGCGTGATCTCCATGAGTGAATCCCACCGGGTCCGCTCGTCGAACCACGGCACGTTCGGTCCGACGGCGGCGCGGGCCTTGGTGGCCTCGATGACCGTCGAGAGTGTCTGGTCGGCGAACACCGCGGCGAGAATCACGAATCCCGACGCGGCAATCGGGGCGAGCACGGGCACGAACCCGACGGCGCGGGCCCGGGCGATGACGACGCGCACGAGCGGGCGTCCGCCTGCCAGGAGTGCGGCGACACAGATGAGACCGGTGGGGCCTGCCGCGAGCGAGAATGCGGCGATCAGCACGGCGACGGCTGCGGGGAGCAACCGGCCGGTCGCGATCGCACGTTCGATGGAGCACCACGTCAGCAGCGCGCCGAGCGCGATGATGGGCTCGGGGCGCAGACCGTTGTCGTAGGGGAGCCAGAATGCGAGGAACACCAGACCGGCCGTCCAGATCGCGACCTTGTCGGAACGCACTGCCCGGCCGAGGCGCGGTATCACCTCACGGCTGATCACGGCCCAGCACAGCAACGCTGCGATCAGCGCGGGGAGTCGCATCCACGGGCTGGCCGTCGACACCTTGGCGAAGGCGGCAAGCATGTCGTAGTACGGCATGCCGAACGGTGCCTCGGGCACGCCGAACCAGCGGTAGTAGTTGGCCATGTACCCGGCATGCTCGGACACCCTGGCCATCGTCAGCAGATAACCGTCGTCGGAGGTGTTCGCTCCGATGAAATGCCACACAACGAGAACACCGACGACGATCGCGTCGACGACCGTGATGCGCAGCCAATGCGAGGGGAAGAAGCGACGCCCACGGCGACCGTCGCGCAGGTCGAGTCGGTGTAGCGCGATCAGCGAGATGATGGTGAAGAGGACGGCCGCTGCCATCGCGAGCTTCTTGAGCACGGTCGGGGTCGACGAGAACCGCGAATCGATCTGGACGTCGACGCTCAGGCCTGCAGGTGCGGCGCCTCGAAGTTCCGTGAAGACGCCGACGGTCTGGGGCCGTGAATCGCCGTCGATGGTCTCTGTCACGTCCGTGCCAGGCGCCGACGCGGTCGAACCGGACGCCGACGAGCTGATGTCCACCGAGGAGCAGTCCGCCAGCTGGGCATCGGTCAGTGTCAGCAGTACCCGCTCGCGCAGCACCGCTTGCAGGCCGCCTTCGGTACGCGACACCACGAGGCCGACGCCCTGTGCATCGGGCGCGCCAGGCGCTGTCGTGGACAGGACGAGCGTGCCGGGAGCGGCGGTCGCGATCACCGAGCACGGGATCGACGCGTCGAGGGACAGTGGGGCGTAGGACACCAACGGTGCTTCGACCGAATTCAGTGTCCCGTTCTGCGGCCACGAGATCGACGCCTCGTCCTGGGTGACCGGCAGCAGCGGTGTCAGGACTGCAGCCAGGACGGCGATTATGCCGGCGACAACGGCGACGACTCCTGCCGAAATGCGTGATCCCGGGTTTCGGGAAGTCGGGCGGGGTGAGGCAGCAGCAACGGTGGACACGCTTGTCGATGCTAGGGCACGGCCGCGGCGGCGCCTGGTTCGCTTGCGAAACGGGGCAGCCGGTCTGACACCGTGCGCTAGCGGACGAACGTTCGGACGTCCCAGATCCAGACGCCGTCGTGATACTCGGCGTCGATACCGAGCAGGTCGTCTACGGTCTCGCGCAGCGCGATGCTGTTACGCCCCGGTTGAAGCACGACGACGTCGGCTCCCCAGAACTGGAGATCCTCGCGTGCATCGGCCTTCTGATCCGAGGTGATCTCCGGCACCGTTCCCGAGTTCAGTACCGACCCGAGGAGCAGAGCGGTCGGGCGATCGACGGCGCCGTACTTTGCCTTCTTGTCCTCGGAATCGCTCGGCCCGACGAAGTAGCCACCCGCGAGCGGAAAGCCCATGTCGGCATCGATCTGCCAGTGCAGGGGACGTGCGTCCTCGGGGCGAGGCAGGGGAACGGTGACGACCGACCCGTCGTCGACATAGTTCTTCCATTCACCGCTCGCGAAGAACGACGGCGTCGGGGTTCGGGACACGGTGTCGAGTGGAGTCGGAACCAACGGCACGAGCGCCAATGCCAATCCGGCACACCACAGCGCAGGAACAGGCCGGACGCCGCCCTTGAACGCCTTGTCCGTCGCGAGCACCAACAGAAGTGCAATGAGCGGGACGGCAGCGAGCGCGAAACGTGTTTCGAG
Organism: Rhodococcus sp. (in: high G+C Gram-positive bacteria); assembly: GCF_023264675.1. Taxonomy (GTDB): domain Bacteria; phylum Actinomycetota; class Actinomycetes; order Mycobacteriales; family Mycobacteriaceae; genus Rhodococcoides. The sequence continues at coordinate 2,018 of NZ_JAHFVG010000011.1, read as the reverse complement.
GACGGATTCGACGAGTGGTTTGTCGGCGAGCCAGGTCCAGGGCAGTTCGACGTCGGCGTCGTTCTTTCCGACGAACAGCTCGGAACCGAGAGAAAGAACACTCATCACCACGACGGTTGCCGCGGCGGCACGTGCACGCGAGGATCGCCACAGCCATACCGCAGCCACCCCGCTCAGCACCAGAACGGGCCAGCCGAAGTAGGCATTCTCTTCCGTGGCGTTGATGCGTACGTTCTGCCCCGGCGTCGCGACGCCACCGACGGACTGCGACGGGAACTGGAACAGGGCTTTGGCGTCGTTGCCCATGTTGCCGTGTTCGAGGAACGAGTAGCTCTGCGGCCCGAAGAACTGCCAGTACAGGGGATAGGCGACGAGTACGAGCGCGATGACGGCGGCGATCGGCAGTGCTGCGGCGGTGTTCTTCAGAGCGGGCCAGATGCTGCGGGGGCTACCGGCGTAGTAGACGATGGCGAACACTGCGAATGCAATCGCGAAGATCAGTAGCGGCTCCTCGCCGAGCATGATCTGGAGGGCGACGACAAGACCGAGAGCGAGGGTGGTCTTCTTCGTACCCTCACCTTTGGCGATGCGGACGACGAGGCCGGCGATGACGGGCAGCAGAAACAGGACGACGAAGTTGGGGTGCCCGTTGGCGTGGCTGATCATGCCGGGCGCGAAGCCGCACAGCGCGCCGCCGATCGCGGACGACGCGCGAGAGGCGCCCACCGTCCGTGAGAACAGCCAGTACCACGCGAACGAGGTGCCGGCCAGGCCGGCGGTGAGCGCGATGGCCCAGGTGACGGTCGGTCCGAAGAGCAGTGTCACCGGCGCCAGCGGAATCGACAGCCCGAACATCGCGGTGTTGGCCATCAGGTTCACACCGAGTGGGTAGTTCTGCAGGTCGCTCGACATCGGATTCTCGAGGTGAGCCACGGAGTGTGCGGCAACGGAGAAGAACCATTCCCACATGGCTTGGTCCTGGCCGCTGTTGTACAGGTAGCCGCTGCCGAGGTTCCGCCACTGGCCCTGCATCACGAAGAACGCAATGAGGGAGAAGGCCCCTGCAGCCGCCATGTCGCCACGGTGAAGACGCGACGATGCGGCCTCGATTTTCGACGACAGGGCCGTCCGCGGCTGCTCGAGAACAGTCTGGTCGGTGTTTATCATCGCGGTGAACGTTACGTGAACGTTATCGAATTTGCCTAAGAAGTGCGTGTGACCAGCGCAAACGGTCCGATATCGGTGATCTGGAATCGGGGATCGTCGAAGAGAGCCTCGTCGAATGTGACGCTGTATCGGCGCACATTCGGGTCGTTCGGATACACATCCTCGGCGAGGCGAAGCGTGTAGCCGTCGGCGCTCCGGCGGAACAGAAAGGCGTCGGGAGCGCGCCACTCGCTGCTGTCGAGTGCAGCCACCAGCTGGTCGGGAGTCTCGAGCTTCGACCAGTCCTCGATGGCGGTTGCTCGACGGTCGAACTGTGCGAGCGGATTCGCGTAGTGCGACGTCAGACCCTGGAACCCGAAGTACGGGTAGTAGCTGAGGAACGACGTGTCCGCTGTCAGCACTACCGTCTGATCGCGGGGCTTGCCGAGCTGGTCGGTCAGCGTGGCGTCGATGTCGCCGTAGTAGGAGACTGCGCTCGGTGGGCGCTTGTCCGCGCGAACACCGTCGCCGTCCGTATCGGAGTACGCGACGGTGATCTCCGATTGCAGGACCTGCGGAATGTTCTGAGCGAAGGACAGTGCGCCGACGGCCGCGACGACGACGGCCGCGATCTTGAACTTCGGCGGCTCGTTCACGGCTTGGTAGATCGCCTTCGAGCCTTCGAGGAACCCGAAAACTCCTGCAGCGCCAAGCAATACGATCAGCACTGATTCGAGACGGAAGGATAGCAGGGTGGTGCCCGCGACGGTGGCTGCCATCGACAGCAGCGTCCAGAGGTAGATGGCGACGACGCCGATGCCCAGCGCCTGTGCCCGGCGCGAACTCGCTGCGCGGACGGCGATCCACAGGGT
>NZ_JAHFVG010000057.1 GCF_023264675.1 Rhodococcus sp. (in: high G+C Gram-positive bacteria) | reverse complement strand
CCAGGGCCGCACGCAGGCTCGGGTTCGAGGTCTGACGGCCCCCGGCGGGGCTTCGGTGTTCAACCGCGCCGGGCTGATCAACTAGTGTCTTCGAGTGTGAGCAGTCCCAATCCGGAATCGTCCGGCCCTCCGCTCCGCGCATTGGCAATGGTGTTCATATCCCTCGCGATCCTGTTCGCGGCGATCGGTGCCCTGTCCTTGACCGGATCGGACGGCGACGAAGCCGCGGCACCAGCAGCGACCACCGAGGCCTCGCAGGCTCCCGCTGCATCCGCAGCGCCCACGACCACAGCAGCACCGACCACCTCGGTCGATCCGGCGGACGTCGAGCTTCAGGTCCTCAACAACAGCGACGTCTCCGGGCTCGCCGCCGAGACGGCGGCCACGCTCACCGCCGAAGGCTGGACTGTCACCGATACGGGCAACTACGCGGAGACCCAGGTACCGGCCACGACCGTGTATTACGGCACTGCATCCGGAGCGCAGGCCGCGGCCCAGCAAATCGCTCAGCAGCTCGGCGCCACGACGGCAGCGCGACCAGCCGCGTTGTCCACCTTCGGTGACGGCGTCATCGTGATGGTCACCCAGTAGCGCAGCACTACTACCGCGCATAGTTATGATCGACGCAATCGTTCAGCCTGCCCCACGAAGGAGCACTTTCCATGGCACCGACTAGTTCAGCCCGATCAGCAATCCGGTCTTGGCGCTTCGTGACCCCGGTGGTTGCTGTCGCTGCGTTCGGCCTGGTTGCGTGCTCCGCGCCGGAGACTCCGTCGGACACCGCGGGTACGACGCCGCCGGTGTGGACGGGCCAGGAAGATCCGACAGGCAACGGCGTCGCAGCCGATGCACCCGAGAGCACGGTGGAAGCCGAATTCGAGAACGCTGCAGGCACTTCTGTCGGCACCGTCTCGTTCGTCGAGGAGAACGATCACCTCGTCGTCACGGTCGAAGCCGAGGGTCTCACCCCTGGTTTCCACGGACTGCACATCCACACCGTCGGCAAGTGTGAAGCCAATTCCGTCGCTCCCACCGGCGGCGAGCCAGGCGACTTCCTGTCCGCCGGCGGGCATCTGCAGGTCGACGGCCGGACCGAACACCCGTCGAGCGGCGACCTCACCTCGCTTCAGGTCGGCGAGGACGGCACCGCGAAGCTGGTCACCACAACCGACGCCGTGACCCTGGACGACCTGCGCGCCGATGGCGGCCGCGCGGTGGTCATCCATTCCGGACCGGACAACTTCGCCAACATTCCGCCGCGCTACACGCTCGCCGACGGCGCGGCCGTTCCCGATATGGCCACGCTGATGACCGGCGACGCCGGATCACGCGTCGCGTGCGCGGTTCTGGGATAGGTGACGCCGCCGCGGATCCACTTCAACTCGTCGCCCCGCCCCACGCTCGGCGTCGAGTGGGAGATCGCGTTGGTGGACCGAAGTTCACTGGATCTGGTCAACTCCGCCGCCGAGGTGATGGAGGGTGTCACCGCCATTGCGGGTGACACTTCACGGGTGACCAAGGAGCTTCTGCGCAACACCGTCGAACTCGTCACCGGAGTGTGCGAGAACGTGGGCGAAGCGATGGACGATCTGGGTGAATCGCTCGATCTCGTCAGGCGCGCGGCAGATCCGCTCGGCATCGATCTGTTCTCCGCCGGAACGCACCCGTTTGCCGAGTGGTCGACCCAGGTTCTGACCCGCTCACCGAGCTACGACGAGTTGATCGCGCGCACGCAGTGGTGGGGTCGTCAAATGCTCATCTGGGGAGTGCACGTGCACGTGGGGGTGTCCTCGCCGGACAAGGTGTTCCCGATCCTGAACTCGCTGCTTCTGCAGTATCCGCACCTGCTCGCTCTGTCCGCCTCATCGCCCATCTGGGCAGGCAACGATACCGGTTACGCCAGCAACCGAGCGTTGATGTTCCAGCAGCTGCCGACCGCGGGCCTTCCCTTCCAGTTCGAGGATTGGTCGCAGTTCGAGGGCTTCGTCCGCGATCAGATGAAGACCGGCGTCATCGAACAGCTCGGCGGAATGCACTGGGATATTCGGCCTGCCCCGAAGTGGGGGACCATCGAAGTACGGGTGTGCGACGGCGCGTCGACCAAGCGTGAGCTCGCAGCACTCGTCGCGCTGACGCACTGCTTGATCGTCGATCTCGACGAACGTCTCGAACGAGGTGAGACGCTTCCGAGCATGCCGCCGTGGCACGTCCAGGAGAACAAGTGGCGTGCCGCGAGATACGGCCTCGATGCCGAGATCATCCTCGATGCCGACAGCAACGAACGGCTGGTCACCGACGATCTGAACGATTTGCTCGAGAAGCTGGCGCCGACGGCTGCTCGCCTCGGATGCTCCGACGAGTTGGCCTCGGTTGCCGAGATCCCGCGACGCGGGGCGTCGTACCAGCGCCAGCGGAAAGTCGCTGCTGCTTCGCCCGGAAACCTGCGTGCCGTCGTCGAGTCACTGGTGACCGACCTACAATCGTGATCGTTCCGATGTAATCCTCCGTTCATCGACCGTTTACTATGAACGGCGTGCTTCAGGGGGACGAGAGGCCTACGTGCGTCGAGCAAGCGGCGACAGGGGCACTACGGATATACGGCATCGGCGCTGCAGTCGTCGTGCTGTTCTTGGGATCGCTGCAGCTGGTGGCCCTCCTCCACGATTTCTCCGGGCCGTTCCCCAGCATCTGGAACGATTTCGCGGGTACGCCCAAATCGATGGCGGTGCCGTGGGGCGGACTGGCTCTCGCCCTCGTCGGGGTGAACATGACCACGCGCATCAGGGCGCTGTCCATCGCCGTGGCCATCGACGTCGTCGGCGCTGTGGTGCGGCTCGAGTCCGGCCGTCCGTTCTCCGTGGGAAACGGGGCCGTCATCGTCTTGGCTGGGCTTGCCGTCTACACGGTCTGGCGACGAGACGTCGGCGGTGTGCGGGCGGTATGTCTCGGCGCCCTGCTGATCCTCGCGACCAAGGCGGGCGATGCATGGTTGCAGATCACCACCATCGTTCGGCCCTACGTGTTCGACGAGTACGCCCAGCTCGCCGATCATGCCCTCGGCAATCCGTCGTGGGTCGTCGGAAGCGCGCTGGAAGCGCTCGGTCCACCGGCGTTCGCGGTGCTGCACTGGGTGTACATCCAACTTCCGGTGGCGGCGATCGTCATTGCCGTCTATCAGCTGCGCGGAGTCGCGTCGGGACGGGCGTGGCCGTCGCACTATCTGGTGCGGACCTTCCTTCTGATCGGCATCGTCGGGCCGGTCTTCTACATCTTGTTTCCCGTGGTCGGACCCATGTTCGCGTTCGGTCCGGCAGGCGAGGGATTTCAGATCGACAACCTGTGGCCGTCGGTTGTCCCGTTCGACGCATCACCGACGCCGATACCCTTCGATGCGCAGACGCCGCGCAACTGCATGCCGAGCCTGCATACTGCCTGGGCGCTGAGCTTGTTCATCCACTCGCGTCGCGGCCCGTGGTGGCTGCGCGCCGGGGGCACGACCTGGCTGGTATGCACGCTGGCGGCGACGCTGGGCTTCGGCTACCACTACGGTGTCGACCTCGTCGCCGGTGTCGTGCTCTGTCTGACACTCGAGTCGATTCTGCGTGACCCCGAGCGCGGGTGGGACCGTGCACGCATCCGACTCGTCGGGTACGGATCCGCGGTCATGATTGCTCTCCTGCTGAGCTACCGCTACCTCGCCCTGCCGTTCGCGGACTACCCCGAACTGTTCGGACCGGCGATCCTGGCGTTGATGGGAACGGTCGTCGCGATGTTCTATGCGACGTTCTTCGCTACTCCCGGCACTGCATTCGCGACGTGGGGCGGCCAGAGCGCGCCTAGTCCGACTCGTCCGGCTCCATCTCGTTGACGATGAGCAGACCGTCACGGCCCCGCTGCTCGCGATAGGCGACGCGGCCGACGGCGTGCGCGATCACCGGCGCGGTCACCAGGGTGAACACTCCGACCAACACGAGCATCCAGATGTCGACATTGCCGCGTAGCTGAATGACGGCCCCGGTCAACACCAGGATGAGACCGACCACCTGAGGCTTCGTGGCCGCGTGCATCCGCGAGAGCGTGTCGGGGAACCTGACGATCCCGACGGCGGCGGTGAACGCCAGCAGTGCGCCGAGAAGAATCAGGACTGCGGAGATCACTTCGAGGACTGCGTTCATTCGTCCCTCACTCTGAATCGCGCAACGCTGACGGAACCGACGAAGCTGACCAACGACAGCGCGACGATGGCCGGGACGATGGTGGTGTCGAGGCTGTACGCCGACCACACGGCAAGCCCGCACATCGAGACCGCGAGGATGGTGTCCATGGCCACGAGTCGATCGAGGGTGCTCGGTCCGTCGAGTAACCGAAAGGCAGTGATGACGGCTGCGGCGATCAGCAGAACGCCCGCGATCGTCAGTACGACGGTCATGTCCAGTTCCCCTCTCGTTCGTCGTCGATCTTCTTGTCGTCGCGGCGGCCGTCGGACGGCGTTGCGATGTCGTCGCCGAGGACTCCGTGGTAACGCTCGTACTCCTGGAAGTGCAGCGGGCTCGGCTTCCAATCGGAGTCGCGCTCGAACGCCGCGATGAAGAGCTTCTCCAGATGACGCACGTAGGAGTAGAAGCTGTCGACGGCCTTCTGGCTGCCCATGTCCAGCACGTGGACGTACAGCAGACGTCGGGTCTGATCGATCTCGAGAACCATCGTTCCCGGTACCAAGTTCATCGCGTCCACGAACAGTGTGAGGACGAGATCGGATTTGATCGCGATGCGGCAGCGCAGTACCCCGGTCACCGGCGGCGACTGCGGACGAATCGCGAGCCAGGCGACGCTGACACTGGATTCGGCAGCGTAGTAGAGGAACACGCCGATCAGTTTCAGGATCGACCGCACATGGATCCGGCCTTCGACGGGCACCTTGGGCAGCGGCAGCAGCACCATGATTCCGAGTCCGACGGCGATGCCGCCCAGGATGTTCGCGGGACTGACATTGCCCCACAGCAGCACCCACACGGCAGTGAGCCACGCGAGAGTCCAGAGACGAAGGAGCAGAAAGCGGTCGAAGTACTTCATTTGCCCTCCGCTGCTTCGGCGGTGCGATCTCCGACGAATTCTGCGCCGCGCACGGCGTCGATGTACACCGATCGGTCACGCAGGTCCGCTGCGGCCCGATCGCTGATGTCGATGATGCGGCCGGCGAAGACGGTCAGCGCGAGCCCGACGATCACCAGCCCCACCGTCGGGATCAGCATGAAGACCGGCATGCGTCCGACGTCTTCGCGGTCGGCGAGCTGGATGTCGCTCGAGTCGTCGAGTAGTGCCGACGGGCTGTTGTCCGCGAGGTCACCCTCGGGTGCGTCCGCGCGGGCACGCCAGAACGCCTTGGTCCAGACTCGGGCGACGACGTAGAGCGTGAGCAAGCTGGTGACGGTGCCGCCCGCGACGAGAATCCATGCCAGCACGCTTCCTTGCGCGGTACCTGCCTGGAGCAGCGCGACCTTGCCGATGAAACCCGAGAACGGGGGAATGCCGCCCAGGTTGAGCGCAGGTACCAGGAACACGATGGCCAACACCGGACTCGCCGCCGCGAGACCGCCGAGCCGTCGGAGCGAGGACGATCCGGCTTGACGCTCGATGAGTCCGACGACGAGGAACAGCGTCGTCTGCACGATGATGTGGTGCGCGACGTAGTAGATCGCGCCCGACAGCCCCGACTGCGTGGACAACGCGACGCCGAACACCATGTAGCCGATGTGACTGACGAGGGTGAACGAGAGCAGACGTTTTATGTCGCTCTGAGCTATCGAGCCGAAGATGCCGACGAGCATCGTGAGCAGGCCACAGACCATCAGCACGTTGTCCAGGGAGCCGTCGGGGAACAGCAGGGTGTGCGCGCGGATGATCGCGTACACACCGACTTTCGTCAGCAATCCGGCGAACACGGCGGTGACCGGCGCAGGAGCCGTCGGGTACGAGTCGGGCAGCCACGTCGACAGCGGAAACACTGCAGCCTTGATGCCGAATGCGACGAGCAGCACCGCAAAGATCGCGGTCCTGGTTCCGGTCGGAATGTCGTCGAGCCGAGTTGCCATGTGCGCCAAATTGAGTGTGCCGGTCGCGGCGTAGACGAGCGCGATGCCGATCAGGAAGATCAGCGAGGACACCATCGACACCATGACGTAGGAAACACCTGCACGGACGCGGTCGGCACTGGCTCCCAGTGTCAACAGCACGAAGGATGCCGCGAGCAGGACCTCGAATCCGACGTACAGGTTGAACAGGTCGCCGGCGAGGAAAGCGTTGCAGATTCCCGCGGTCAGCGCGAGATAGGTCGGCAGGAAGATCGACACCGGCTGGTTCTCGTTGCCGTCGCGAATGCCCTGCCCGATCGAGTAGATCATGACCGCCAGCAGCACGATCGCGCTGACGACGAGCATCATCGCCGAGAGTCGGTCCACCACGAGCGAGATGCCGATGGGCGAATCCCAGCCGCCCACCTGCAATGCGTGCGTACCGTCACGGTCTGCCAGATAGAGCAGCATTCCCGCGACCGCCACCACGGCGGACAGCGCGACGACGGTGATGAAACGCTGCGCACGAGGCCTCCGGCCGAGAACCAGCGTCAACGCTGCCGCGAACAGGGGGATGAGGACGGGTAAGGGGGTGAGGACGTCGATGGCGCCGGTGGAGACGGTCATTTCGCGTCTCCCTTCTCGGCCGACGTGTCTTCCAGAGCGCTGTCGATGCCGTCGAGGCCCCTCATGTCGGGTTCGTCGTCGTCATCGTCGAAGTCGCCCTCGTGTAGGTCCTCGTAGCACTCCAGATCTTCGATGTTCTTCAAATCCTCGATGGGTATCGGGTTGCCGTGAGAGTCGAATGCGTCACCGCTGAAGCTGGGTTCGCCGGTGAGGGGGTCGTCGGAGCGGTCGCGGTCCGGCATCTCGGCCATGGATCGCCGCTTGGAGACCCTGGTGTCCTCGGGGTCGTTCTCGACGTCGTCCTTCGTGTTGAGAGTGAAGGAGCGGTACGCGAGAGCGAGAACGAACGCCGCGATTCCCATGGTGATGACGATGGCCGTCAGAATCATGGCCTGCGCCAACGGGTCTGCCATCGTGTCGTGGATCGACGTGTCTCTACCGACGATCGGCGGATTTCCCGACGGCCCGCCGACGGTCAGGATCAGGATGTTGACGCCGTTGCCGAACAGCATCAGACCGAGCAGCATTTTGGTGATCGAACGCTCGAGCAGCAGGTACACACCGGCCGCGACCATGATGCCCACCACGATCAGCATTCCAAGATTCGCGGTCATCGGGCGTTCACCTGGCTCTGCATTTCCACCTGTGCGTCGAGACGTGCGCCGAGACTTCGGAGAACGTCGAGTACGAGACCGACAACGATGAGATAGACACCGAGGTCGAAGAACAGCGCGGTGACGATCTTGATGTCACCGAGGATCGGCAGGGTCAGCTCGAGCGTCGCCGACGACAGCGCCGGTGCGCCGAGAAAGAGCGAGCTGATCGCAGTTCCCGCAGCGAGGACGAGGCCGAGGCCGAGGATCTTGCCTGCGTCGATCGGTACTGCCTCGCCGAGTTCGTAGCGTCCGCCGGCCAGGTAGCGCAGCACGAGTGCGAGGCCTGCCGTCAGACCGCCGGCGAATCCGCCGCCAGGAGCGTTGTGTCCGGAAAAGAAGAAGTACACCGACAGGACCATGATCGTGGGGAAGATCAACCTCGTGGTCACTTCCAGGACCAGCGAACGGTGTCGCGGATCGATCAGATCGCCGCCGAGCAGCCACGTCGTGTCCGTACCGACACCGTTGTCCGCGCCGGACGCCGGGGCGTCGGCGACGCGGGGGGCGCTACCGAATCTGCGGTTGCGGAACACCAGGCTCGCGACGCCGGTTGCGGCGACGAGCAAGACCGAGATCTCACCGAGGGTGTCCCACGCGCGGATGTCGACGAGAAGAACGTTGACGACGTTCTTGCCGTCGCCGAGCAGGTACGCGGCGTCGGGGAGTTGGAGGGAGACGGGCGCGGTGTTGCGTGCGTTCATCGCGAACGCACCGAGGGTGGTCACCGTGGCGCCGACCGCGATGGCCAGCACGGCTCGCGGCGTGCGTGAGCCTGCAGCGCCTCGATCGTCGACCTCGGCGGGGAGCTTGCGCAGCACGAGTACGAACACCACGAGCGTCAAGGTCTCGACGAGGAACTGAGTGAGCGCCAGGTCGGGTGCGCCGTGCACGGCGAAGATGACGCCGCACGCGTACCCCGTCAGGCCGACCAGAATGACGCTGGCGAGACGGTTTCGCATGACCGTGGCGCCGAGTGCGCCGGAGATCATGATCAGCGAGACCACCACTTGAAGCGGTGTCTCGAACAGAACGAAATCGAGATCGGGTTCGTGGCCGATGGCCAGCAGAATCATCGGCAGCAGCACCAGCGTCAACAGGATCGTGCCCTGGGTGAGCGGCAATGAACCGCGCTGCGTTGTTCCGGTCAGGCGGATGGAGATGGTGTCCATGCCTTTGAGGACGGCGTCGTAGACCCGGTCGGCGTTGCCGAGCGGTGGATGCTCGAACTTGAGGCGATTGACCATGCGGTGCGCGATGAACAACCCGACACCGCCGGTCACGACGATGACCGTCAGGCCCAGTGGCAGGTTGACGCCGTGCCACAGTGCGAGGTGGTACGACGCCTGGCCGTAGCTGTCGACAGTGCGCGCGTACGGGCTGACGATCGTGTCGACGACGGGGGAGAAGATGCCGGCGACGAGTCCGAGAACCGCGAGGAATGCGGGTGCGGCGAGGAACAGGGCAGTCGGCTCGTGCAGATTCTTCACGGCCGGGCTCGGGCGCTTGAGTTGCTTGCGGCCGAAGGCGCCCCAGACGAAGCGGATGCTGTAGGTGACCGTCAGGATCGAGCCGATCACCAAGCCTGCGACCACGACGACGCTGACGGCCGGGTTGAGAACGGGGGTCCCGATCACGGCGGACAGCGCGGTCTCTTTGCCGACGAAGCCGAGGAACGGCGGAAGGCCGGCCATGCTGGCGGCAGCGAGGGCCGCGATCACGCCCAGGATCGGAAGCTTCTTGCCCAGGTGAGCGAGTTTGCGGATGTCGCGGGTGCCCGTGGTGTGATCGATGACGCCGACCACCATGAAGAGCGTGGCCTTGAACATCGCGTGGGCGATCACCATGGTGAGCCCGGCGAGCATCGCCTTCTCGGTTCCGATGCCGACGAGGACCATCAAGAATCCCAGTTGACTGACGGTGCCGAAGGCGAGGATGAGCTTGAGGTCGAAGGCTCGCAGAGCACGCCACCCGGCCAGGATCATCGACAACAGTCCGAGCGTGATGATCGTTGCGCGCCACGGTCCGGAATCGGCGAATCCTGGAGCCAGGCGGGCGACGAGGTAGATGCCTGCTTTCACCATGGCCGCGGCGTGGAGATAGCCACTGACCGGGGTGGGGGCGGCCATCGCGCCCGGAAGCCAGAAGTGCATGGGGACGATCGCGGACTTCGACAGCGCGCCGATCAGGATGAGGACGACGGCGACGCCCGGTAGCCATCCCGACGGTGCGTTCGAGACGATGTCGGACAGGTTGTAGCTGCCGGCGACCTGGCCCAGGATGATGATCCCGACCAGCATCGCGAGTCCGCCCGCGGTAGTGACGAGCAGCGCCTGCGTTGCCGCCCGGCGCGAGGACGCGCGCTCGGCGTAGTGGCCGACGAGCAGGAACGACAGGACCGTCGTGATTTCCCAGAAGATGTAGAGGACGAGCATGTTGTCGCTGGTGATGAGGCCGAACATGGCGCCGGAGAAGGCAACCATCTCGGCCGCGAACAGTCCGAGACGGGGTTCGTCGTTCTCGAAGTACCGGGCGCAGTAGACCAGGATCAGCGCGCCGATTCCGAGTACGAGCAGGGACATGATCGCTGCCAGCGAATCGAAGCGCATGGCGATGTTCATCGAGAGGCCGGGCACCCACTCGATGTTCAGATATTGTTCGGTGTTCCAGTGGGCGAACACCCATCCGAGGCTGGCCAGCGGCACGAGCGCAAGCGGGAAGAATGCGTTGCGGCCCCACCATCGGACCAGCAGGGGCGCGATCACGGCCGCAACCGTGTGCGCGATCAAAATTGCGAGCAAAAAGGTACTCCGTCGTCTCTGGTCGCGTCGTCCTCGTGGGAGACACGGTGGTCGTTGGGCGGCGTCGAGTAGTCGAACAAAGTAGAAATGTGCTCGCGAGCCGTTTGTTCGGCCGGCGAGGACTAGGTCCCTTCATCCTACTTTGCAGGGCCGACACGCTGCCATTCGGCACAAATTGGACGTTTCTCTTGACTGCGCGGGGCAGCGCTCGTACTGTAATCAACAGATTCATTGATAAAGGAGTTGGTTGACAATGAGCGCCGAGAATCGGCTCGACGAGGCTTTCATGGCTCTCGCTGATCCGGTCCGACGCGCAATCGTTGCGCGGCTCAGTCGCGGACCTCAGACAGTCAACGATCTCGCCGAACCGTTCGAGATCAGCAAGCAGGCAGTGTCACGGCACATTCAAGTGCTCGAGAACGCAGGCCTGGTCACTCGGTCACGAGATGCGCAGCGTCGACCCGTCCACCTCGATGCTGCTCGTCTCGAGGAACTGACCGCCTGGATCGACAAGTACCGAATCATCCACGAACAGCAGTTCAGAAAGCTCGACGCGCTGCTGGCCACATCGAAAGAGGAAGAACAATGAGCAATCCTGTCACCGTCACCACGCCCGACGGCGTCCCGTTCATCTTCATCACGCGTGAGTTCGACGCACCCGTCGAGGCGGTGTTCCGCGCTCACCGGGAGCCCGAGCTGATCAAGCAGTGGCTCGGTCCGAACGGCTACGAGATGGACATCGATTACTACGATTTCAGTTCGGGAGGCCGCTATCGCTACGTCCACACCAATCCCGAGGGATCTCGCTTCGAGTTCAACGGAGTTTTCCACGTCGTCCGCGAGAACGAGTTCGCGATCCAGACCTTCGAATTCGGCGGATACCCGGATGTCGTGAGCATCGAGTCGTTGACGTTCGTCGATCTCGGTGACGGCCGCAGCCGCCTCGAGATTCACAGCACCTACCCGTCGATCGAGGCGCGCGACGGCATGGCGGTCAGCGGTATGGAAAAGGGCGTCACCGAGGGCTACGAGCGTCTCGACGTCATCGTGAAGAAGGGCTGATCCGCCATGGACTGGACACTCGAAGTGGTCGTCGTGCCGGTGTCGAATCTCGATGCTTCGATCGAGTTCTATCGCGACAAGGTTGGTTTCGATCTTGACCACCACACCGTCAACGAGCACATGACCGTCGCGCAGCTGACTCCACGCGGATCGGGATGCTCCATCGTCATCGGGACACTGCCGTCCCAGAACGAGATGGCCCCTGGTTCCCTCAAGGGCCTTCAGCTGGTGGTCGCCGACGCCTACGCGGCGCGCGACGAGCTGCTGAGCCGCGGCGTCGAGGCGAGCGAGGTGACCGTGTTCGACGAGCGCGACGGCGGGACGTTGTTCGGATTCGCCGATCCGGACGGCAACACGTGGGCCGTTCAGCAGCTGAAGGTGCGGGCCGAGTCGCCGCTCATCCCACACGATGCGCGGGGTCGGTTCGGGGAGTGAGGGCATTTACCATCGGCTCGTGACTCTCATTCGAACTGCAGGCCTGGCGTATGTGAAGGACCGTCGGATGATCCAGGCTCGTTCGGCAGGAAAATCTGCGTTCTACATGGCAGGCGGCAAGATCGATCCGGGCGAGAGCGCCGAGGAGGCGCTGCATCGGGAGATTCGCGAGGAGCTCGATGCGGCCGTCGTCGATGTGCAGTTCCTCGGGGTGTTCACGTGCGAAGCCTGGGGTCATCCTGTCGGCACGCCATTGGAGATCACGTGTTTTCTCGCGGGGTTGGCGTCGGAGCCGACGCCGACGAGTGAGATCGCCGAGATCAGGTATTTCACTCGCGACGAATATGCGGCCATGCCCGACGTCGCTCCCGGGTCTCTGATGGTCTTCGACCGGATGAAAGAACTGGATCTGATCGATTGAGGGGAATGGTCTGCTCGGGTACGGTGTTGACGGGAGAACGTACGTTCTCCCCACATCGATGCTTTAGGAGTCTCAATGACGAGCTTGGCCCAGAAGGCAACAACCCTCCTCGAACTCCACAAGCCGGGTAACCCCGTCGTTCTCCCGACCGTCTGGGATGCATGGTCCGCCAACCTCGCGGTCAGCGCAGGATTCGCCGCTCTCACCGTGGGCAGCCACCCGGTCTCCGACTCGATCGGCAAGCCGGACAACGAGGGCATCACCTTCGACGAGCTCCTGGCCCGCATCTCGCAGATCAGCGCAGCTGTCGACGTGCCACTGTCCGTGGACATCGAGTCCGGCTACGGCGAGGATCCCAAGCGCCTCATCGACGGTCTCATCGCCGCAGGCGCAGTCGGCCTCAACATCGAGGACACGGTCCACAGTGAGGGTGGTCGTCTGCGTGAAGCTCAGGAGCACGCCGACTTCGTCGGCGCGCTGCGTGCGGCATCGGACGCCACCGACGTGCACGTCGTCATCAACGCGCGCACCGATCTTTTCGTCAAGCAGGTCGGCGACGAGAGCGACCGCGTCGACCGCGCCATCGCGCGTCTGAAGCTCGCCGCAGCGGCGGGCGCGGACTCGCTCTACCCCGTCGGGTTCCACAACGACGCCGATTACACGCGTCTCGCCGAGGAACTTCCGTTGCCGATCAACGCGATCGCCAACCCCGCCGACGGCGACCTGTCGCACTTCGCATCGCTCGGAGTGGGTCGTATCAGCTTCGGTCCGTTGTTCCAGGGCGCTCTTGCGGGCGAAGCCGCCAAGATCCTGGCTCGCTGGAGCTGATCGGTCGAAATCGGGTCTCAGCGATTGTCGCTGTAGGCCTTCAGGTGCGCCACTTGCTCGGGATCGAGCGAGGGGCGCACCGTTTTTCGTGCGGCGGCGACATCGTCGGCGGTGACATCGATGGCGTCGATGGAACGCCGCATCGCGGTCAACGCAGCTTCTCGTAGCAGCGCGGCGCAATCTGCGGCCGAGTATCCGTCGAGATCGTCCGCGAGGGCGTCGAGGTCGACTCCTTCGGCGAGCGGAACCGATTTGCCCGAGGCCCGCAGAATAGCCTTGCGCGCGTCCGCATCCGGGGGTGGAACGAACACCAGCCGCTCCAGGCGTCCCGGGCGAAGCAATGCCGGATCGATCAGGTCGGGCCTGTTGGTGGCGCCGAGTACGACCACATCGCGCAGTGGCTCGACGCCATCCAGTTCGGTCAGCAACGCAGCCACCACCCGATCGCCGACGCCGGAGTCCGAACTCTGGCCGCGTCGTGGTGCCAAGGCATCCACTTCGTCGAGGAAGATGAGCGACGGCGCCGAGTCTCGTGCACGTTGAAAGAGCTCGCGCACAGCCTTTTCCGAGGAGCCGACCCATTTGTCCATCAACTCGGCGCCCTTGACGGCATGCACGCTCAGCTGTCCCGAGCTGGCGAGGGCGCGGACGAGGAATGTCTTGCCGCAGCCGGGCGGGCCGTACAGCAGGACGCCGCGGGGAGGCTCGATGCCCAAGCGCGAGAACGAGTCCGGATGCTGCAAGGGCCACAGCACGGCTTCGGTGAGTGCCTGCTTGGTCTCGACCATGTCGCCGACGTCGTCGAGGGTGATGCTGCCGATGGACAGTTCCTCGGTGCCGGAGCGGGACAACGGGCGAATGACATCGAGCGCGCCCACGAGATCGTCCTGGGTGAGCTGGGGGTCGGACTTCTCGGTGCTGGCCCGTGCTGCAGCTCGTAATGCGGCCTCGCGCACGAGTGCCGCCAGATCGGCTACGACGAAACCGGGTGTGCGCGATGATATTTCGCTCAGATTCAGGCTATCTGTCGGTGCGGTGCGAACCAGATGCTGCAGGAGGGCGGTTCGCCCGGCGCCGTCCGGCAACGACAGCGTCAATTCGCGGTCGCACAGATCCTGCGCGCGGACCCGCGCATCGGTGCCTTCCGGGTGTGCGGTGGTCGCGACGAACGCGATGCCCGGGGTGTCGACGGCGCGACGCAGCTGATCCAGTACGAGTGTCGCCGCAGGCTCGGGCGTCGAGGGAAGCAGGGCATCGATATCGGTGATCAGGAGAACGCCGCCGCTGCCGAGTTCGTCGAGTGCCGAGACGATCGAATCCACCCGCGCGGACGCTTCCAACGCGCCGACCGACGGGCCGTCGAGTTCGACGACGGTTCGGCCGCTCACCACGGCCCTGGCGAGCGTCGCCTTGCCGACCCCGGCAGGACCGGTGATGAGAACCCCGAGGTGAGGTGTCGCGCCGAGTCTGGCGAGAAGCTCCGACTCGTCGAGCGCGAGCCGCAACCACTCCGACAGTTTCGCTTGCTGCGCCGACACTCCGACCAACTCGGTCACCGGTATGGCCGGTGGTGCACTCGGCGGAGGGGTGGCGGGGCGTCCATTTCCCCAGCTCACGGCAGAATTGGGCTGAACGCTGACCGGAGTGCCCGACGGTTCGGTGCCGGAGACCGTCAAGAGCTCCGACGTCCACGCCACTCCGAAATTGCGTGACAGTGCTTGCGTTGCAGCGCTCGTGCTCGTTCCGGGACCCAGATCGCGGGGGAGGAGCGAGACGGTGTCGCCGACGGTGAGCACTTTGCCGAGCAGGGCCTGGCGAAGGGTGGCGTCGGCGATGGATCCGGTCGCCAGGACGGATCCGGTGAGAGTGACGGATTTCGCTCCGTACACGGTGACCGGGGCGACGGTGATGGACCCGTCTTCTTTGATCCCCGAATTGGACAGCGTGACATCGTCGAGCAGAGCAGTCCCGTGAGGAGTGTTCTCCGGTGCCACACCGACGACGGCGGCTGTGCGACGCGCTCCGATCAACGCGATGGCATCCCATTCTCGAACGCCCAGTGCTGCCAACACTTCGGGATGCAACCGGACCACGCCGCGTCTCGCGTCGGCGGCCGATGTGTTGAGGCGCGCGGTGAGTGTCAGTTCAGGGGTGGTCATCGGGGACTTTTGGGCCGGCGAAGCCCGAGCCTGGCGACCGATCGCCCGTTGTTGTTCGGCGCCCGGCGGATGGCCCGGCGCTCGGCTCGCCTCTCGGCGGGTTTGGCGTCCCATGTGTACGGGCGTGCGGCGACCCACCGCTGCGATCGGAGTGCGAAGGGAATGTGCAGCAGGTAGATCGCGACGAGCACCATGAGAAGCACCAACGGATACGTGATCAGTGCCGCCGCGGCGAGGGCGACGAGGATCAGCAGCGCCGCAGCCATACGGGGAGGCACCGACACGGTCTTGAGCGCCAGCGTCGGGACACGGCTGACGGCGAGCCCGGCGGTGAACAGCGTCCACCCGACCACGACGTAGAACGAGGCCCACCACCCGTCTCCCCATTCCTGGAAGGCGGCGATCGGAGTGAGGACGATCAGCGCTCCAGCGGGAGCCGGTACGCCGGTGAAGAATTCGCTCGCATAACCGGGTGTGTCGTCCTCGTCGAGAAGGGTGTTGAACCGAGCGAGGCGCAGCACCATCGCGACCGCGTACACCAACGCGATGATCCAGCCACTGCTCGAGCCTTCGAGAAGCGTCACGTACAGCACCAGAGCAGGCGCAACGCCGAAGGAGATGGCGTCGGCCAACGAATCGAGCTCGGCGCCGATCTTGCTGGTGGCGTCCAGAAGTCGAGCAATGCGGCCGTCGAGTGCATCGAGTATGGCCGCAGCGCCGATCATGGCCAGTGCGACGCCCAGCTCGCCCTCCAGCGCGAACTTCACCGCCGACAGGCCGGCGCAGAGCGCGAGAATCGTGACGACCGAAGGTAGTAAGCGCACCGCAGCAGGCGGGCGAGCGCGTCTCGTGATCATCGAACGGCCCCGTTACCGAGGAAGTTCGGCGAGCACTGTTTCGGCGCCGACAGCGCGTTGCCCGCGTTCGACCAGCACCGTGGTCCCATCAGGGAAATAGGTGTCGACGCGTGAGCCGAAACGAATCAACCCGTAGGTGTCTCCGATGCTCAGCGAATCACCGACCTTGGCGTTGTTGACGATGCGCCGCGCGATGAGTCCGGCGATCTGCACGACCCCGACATCGTGGCCGTCGGCCGTGCGGATGTGCATGCTGTTTCGTTCGTTGACCTCGCTGGCCTCGGCCAGATCGGCGGATTTGAACTGGCCCTTGCGGTGCACCACTTCGAGTACCTCGCCCGCGACAGGGACACGCTGGACGTGCACGTCGAGGACGGACAGGAAGATGCTCACGCGCGGTACCGGCGAAGTGCCGAGGTCGAGCTCGGCGGGCGGCACTGCAGTGTCGACGAGCGTGATCAGACCGTCCGCCGGTGCCACGACCACACCGGGGCGGTTCGGCGGAACTCGCGACGGATGCCTGAAGAATGTTGCGCACGCCCCGGCCGCGGTGAGCCCTGCTCGGCGAATCCACTTGTACCGGCGGCCGAGAACGGCAACGGCGAGCGGGCCGGCGACGAACGGCAGACCGGCGGGGTGAAGTGGTGGAACTGTCTCCTTCACCAGGTCGGCGATATGCGCTACGCCGGTGCGGGGCGGTTGACCGATCGGGGTGGGACGGCGTGCCACGTCGCTCCTCGTTGTACTCGGGTGTGCAGTGGTCCGGAACGGACACTGCCGGGGCTTCACACAGTACGTGAGAAGCCCCGGCAGTAGAGAACGTGCGCGGTAGGTCAGACCTTCGATCGACCGGTGACCGCCTTGACGATGAACAGGAGGATGACGGCGCCGAGCAGGCAGGTCAGGAAGCTGAAAATCAGCCCTCCGCCGTTGACGTCCACGCCGAAGACTTTGAGAAGCCATCCACCGATCAGTCCGCCGATGATGCCGACGACGATGTTCAGGACGATGCCCATCGAGGCATCTGTCTTCATGATCTTGCTACCGATCCATCCGGCCAAGCCGCCGATGATGATCCAGCCGATGATTCCTAGGCCCAACATGTGGTGCCCCCTCTTGTATTAGCCGTGAATGATGCTGAGGGGTAATGCCCACACTCGATGAATTCGAAACTTTCTCAGTGCTTCTCGCTCTCGGACTTGATCCGCTGGAGGGTCTTGTTCATCCCGTCGACCAGTTCGACGTCGAACTGCTCGGTGCCGCCCAGAACCTTGTCGACCAGGAAGCCGGAGATCGCGGTGGTGCCCGTCGGAGCCTCGCGCTTCTCGACGATGGTGGTTCCTGCACCGTTCGGGGTCAGCGTGTACGACCAGGTGGTGTGGTTCTCCACGATGCGGAACGCGATCGCCTGGTTCGGTTCGAACACGGTGACTTTCGAGGTGGTCGGCCAGACGAGGAAGCCCTTGCGGTTCACGTTGACGGTGGTGGTGCCTTTGCGTACGTCGCCTCCGAAGACCTTCATCTTCTTGCACTGTGGACTCCACTCGCCCATGCGCTGCAGGTCCGAGACGACCTTCCATACCTGCTCGGGGCTGGCGTCGACGTCGATGCTGGCTTCGAGAGTCTTGCTCACGCTTACCTCCGGGGAAATGAGTGCAACCGGGTGTCACACATAGTTGGGCAGATCGTATACGTGCAGATGGGCGAGGTGTTCCGATTATCGAGTTCCGGGGTGGGATCCCACCTGCTGGAGGCGTAATCGGTACATCACTCCCATCATCGCCGAGCGCCCCTCCGTTTCCGCAACACATCCACGATCGCGCGGGCGATCTTGTCCGGATCTGCCATGACATCGCTGGCGGAATACCGCAACACCATCCAGCCATCGAGGACCAGCCGATTCTGTCTCCGGCGATCCTTGCTGAACACACCCGGCTCGATGTGGAACTCTCTCCCGTCGACTTCGATGATCAACTTCGCGAGTTCGTCGACGAAATCGCACATGTATCGCCCGACCCGGTGATTCGTCTTCATCCTGAAACCCAGTCGAATGATCGCGCGGTCGAGCACTCGTTCCGGTTCGGATGCGAAGTTTCGTGAGGCGTCACGCAGTTGCTTCAGTGCGCGTTGGTTGCCTCGCAGCTTGGGAGTGCTGTGGATCAGCCACTCCAGCGTCTCGCGTTCGATGCCGGACGCCAGGCGCTCGTCGACGATTCGTGCCGATTCGTCAGAGTCCATGACCGCCACGCAGTCGATCACCGTCCGTTCACGACCGACGACGGGAAGTCCTTGAATTTCCGTCGATTCGCCTGCGGGCAAGGTTCTTCGATGCACGGTGAGCCAGCGCGGTGCGCGGACCTTCGTAGCGGTCGGCACTGTCGCCTCGACGATTCGGGGTTCCTCGATCCAGCCGTAGAGCCAGGCTGCGGTCCGATGGCTCAGCGCCGCTGTCGGTTGCCACTGCGTCAGGGCGCAGCAACGGGCGAACGTCGTCGTGTCTCCGAGACAGTAGAGCTGCGGAAGCAACCTGGTGTATCGGCGCGCGATCGTGCTGCTGGCCACTCCGGCGTCGAGCAGCTGTGTGCGGGTGAAAATTTCGGGGCGCATGGGGAACGAGCATCAGTGATCTGCCCGTGGCGGCCTTTGGCTCGAACTGGGCGAACAGAAACCCTGTGGATGATCGTCCGGTCTGTGGACGAACGGGTGTGGTGTTCCGGTTACGGCATCCTCGCGTGGGATCCCACGTGGTATCGGCGTAGTCGGAACACCACTCCCGCACTACCGGATCATCGACAGGTAATGCGGGTTGGTCATGATCCCCAGGATGTTGCCGAACGGGTCGATCACCGACGCTGTGTCGAAGCCCTCGCCGCGTTCGCGGATCCCGTCGTGAACCTGTGCCCCCATGGCTACCAGACGATCCAACGATTCAGCCAGGTCGTCCACGTGCCAGAAGGTGATCGATTCCCCGACGGCGGGCGCGGTGCCGGGTACGGCGTACCGGCGATCGATGATGCCCAGTTCGTGTTGGAAGTCTCCGATTCGGAATTCGACGTACGCGGGTGTTCCGTCCGGATTGCCGCGCTCGAAATAGGGCGCGATTCCAAGCAACTCGGTGTACCACTTCGACGCCTCGGTGACGTCGTCGGCGTAGAAGCTGATGGTGCTGAGTCCTCTGAGCATTGCCTTCTCCTGTCGTCGGTGTGAAGACGACTATTCCGCCCAAAGTGATCACCTTGTGAGCACTTTGTGCGGGAGAATTTTCGGTATGCGCGCAGACCGACTCGTCGCCACCCTCCTGCTGATGCAGACGCGCGGAAGGGTGACCGCCGCCGAGATCGCCGAGGAACTGGAGATCTCGATCGCCACGGCACGCCGGGACCTGGAAGCGCTGTCCGCGGCAGGCATACCGGTGTACCCGCAGATGGGGCGCGGCGGTGGTTGGCAGCTCGTCGGTGGTGCCAGGACGGACCTGACCGGGTTGACATCGATCGAGGCGCAGGCATTGTTCACACTGGTCGGGCCCGCGGCAGCATTGACTCCCGACGCCAAGGCGGCCTTGCGCAAGCTGGTCAAAGCTCTTCCGGCGCCGTTCCGAGACGAGGCGCAGGCCGCTGCCGAGGCCACGACGATCGACCCGGCGAGGTGGGGTCACACTCCCACGGATCGGCCGGACGAGGTCATAAGCCTGCAGCGGGCCGTTGTCGGCCGCGTCGAAGTCACCTTCGGCTATGCAGGTAAGGGCGAGCGGAGGGTAGGTCCGCTCGGCCTCGTCGACAAGAACGGCTACTGGTATCTGATCGCCGCGACAGCACGCGGACAGCGCACCTATCGAGTAGACCGGATGACCGACATTGCGTTGACGAACAACGCCTTCGTCAGACCAGCCGACTTCGACCTTGCTGCAGCATGGGCATCGGTGGTGGATTCGGTGGAGGGGAAGCAGCGTCGATGCTCGGCCACGGTCGAGATTCCGGAGAGGTTGTTGTCGGTGCTGGAGAATCAATTCGGACAACACTGCGTCGTCGAGAGCGTCACCGATGGAAAGCTACGAGCCACGGTATCGGCCCCGGCGCCGGTCATGATCGCGCAACACCTTGCCGGCTGGGGCAACATCCTCGACGTAGTCGACTCCGATTCGGTGCGAGACGAGCTCGCCCGTATCGGTGCCGAGCTGGTCGAGTCCTACGGTCACATACGCGCGTAGCGGGCGAGCACGAAGGCGTAGAGCCCGTACAGAGCGATCCCCACGCCTGCCAACACGAGCAGTATCTGGCCGAACGGCTGCGAACCGAGCGTCTTGACCGCGCCGTCGAGACCTGTCGCCTTCGACGGGTCCGAGGTGAAGACCGCAACGATGACCAGTGCGCCTGCGCCGATCAACGCAATCCCTTTGGCTGCATATCCGGCGATCCCCAGCCCCTCGATGCCCTTGCTGTGCGAGCCCTCGAGGTCGTCGAGGAAGTTCTTCGACACTCCCTTGTAGACGTGGTAGCCGCCAACACCGACGACGACCAGACCGACGACGATCAGCACGAATTTGCCGAAACTGTTCCCCATGAGCTGCGCTGTCATCCCGGCGTTCTGCTGACCGCTCGACTTACCGGATCCGCTCGCGAAACCGAACGTCGACCATGCGAACGCAAGGTAGACGACGGCGAGCGAACCGGCCTTCAACCGGTCCATGGCGCTGCCGGCATCCTCGTCGGACCTCTTGCCGACGATTGCTTCCATCACTCGCCACAGCGCAAGTGCAACGAAGGCGACGACGGCTATCCACAGTGCGATCGAGCCGCCGGGCTTGCTGCCGAGCTCCTGGAGTGCACCGGATTGATCGGCGTTGCCGCCCTGGCCGAAGGCGAGACGGATGGCGATGTAGCCGATGAGTATGTGCAGAAGCCCGCTGACGAAGTGGCCGGCGCGCGCTGCCTTCTCGAACAGATCGCTGTTCTGCACGTTCTCGGCCGCACCTGTTGCAGTTGTATTCACCGCTGGACCCCGTTCCATAGTGGTGAACGACCTGTACCCCGAAGCGGCGCGCCTCACACACAACCGGTAACGAGAGGCGAACACTGGTCGATAGAACGGACGAGGAATCAGGCCAAAACAAATTTTGTTCGGAGTGATCGATCGTGAACATTCATTCGATCTTTTCGCGACCAAGCTCGGCGGTACCGCTGCTCGAGTCGGCGCGGATGAGCGGCAGCCCACGTAAGTGGCCGAGTGAGCAGTTGGAGCGTCTGTTGACGCCAGGCGAGCTCGACATGATCCGGCGCGGACAGGTCTGAACAGGACCCTGTCGGTAGCAGGCACGGATTTCTCCGGCGCGGCATACTCATAGGTGAGTAACAGCCCGACCGGGAGGGTCATGAAGCCTGCAATTCTCAGCGTCGACGACGATCCAGGTGTTTCCAGGTCCGTCGCCCGCGATCTTCGTCGTCACTACGGCGAGAACTACCGCATTATCCGAGCTGAATCCGGTGCTCAGGCACTCGATGCACTCAAAGAACTGAAGCTGCGCGGGCAACCCGTCGCGATTCTCTTGGCCGACTACCGCATGCCGCAGATGAACGGTATGGAATTCCTCGAACAGGCGATGGACCTGTACCCCCAGGCGCGGCGCATTCTGCTGACCGCCTACGCGGACACCGATGCCGCGATCGACGCCATCAACGTCATCGATCTCGATTATTACCTCCTCAAGCCGTGGGATCCGCCCGAGGAGAAGCTCTACCCCGTGCTCGACGCCCAACTCGAAGCCTGGAGCAGCTCGGATCATCGGCCGGTGGAGGAGACCAAGGTGATCGGCCATCGGTGGTCGGCTCGATCGTCGGAAGTCCGCGAATTCCTTGCCCGCAACCAGCTGCCGTACCGCTGGTACATGGCCGACGAGCCGGAAGGCGTCAGGCTGCTGACTTCGGCGGGCGTCGACGACACGGTGTGTCCCGTCATCGTCACGTCCGAAGGCAAGGCGCTGTGCGGTCCGTCGGACAGCGAACTGGGCGAGCATCTGGGTCTCACCACCACGCCGTCCGGGGAGTTCTACGACCTGGTCGTCATCGGGGGAGGCCCCGCGGGCCTTGGCGCCGCGCTCTACGGCGCATCGGAAGGGCTTCGGACGACGCTCATCGAGCGGACGGCCACGGGTGGTCAGGCGGGCCAGAGCTCTCGCATCGAGAACTACCTCGGATTTCCCGACGGCGTCTCCGGTGCCCAGTTGGCGGAGCGGGCGCGCCGGCAAGCGCTGAAATTCGGCGCGGAGGTGGTGACCACGCAGGACGTCGTCGGTCTCGAGGCGAACGGCGCCGCACGCACGGTGCGATTCGCCGACGGTCGGAGTATCGACGCGCAGACGGTGATTCTGTCGACCGGCGTCGCCTACCGTCAGTTGGCGACGCCCGGCATCGACAAGTTCACCGGCCGCGGGGTCTTCTACGGTTCGGCGATGACCGAGGCCGCGCGATGTGCCGAACAGGACGTCTACATCGTCGGCGGCGCCAACTCGGCCGGTCAGGCGGCAATCTACCTGGCGCGAGGCGCGAAATCGGTCACCATTCTGATCCGTGCGCAGTCGCTCGAAGCGTCGATGTCGTACTACCTGATCAAGCAGATCGAAGAGCATCCTCGGATCACGGTGCGCACCTGCACCGAGGTGGTCGGAGTGGCCGGAGACGACCACCTCGAGTCGATAACGCTGCACAACCGCGTCACCGCGGACGACGAAATTGTTGCGGCCCAATATTTGTTCTTGTTCATCGGAGCGGCACCTCGAACCGACTGGCTCGACGGCTTCGTCGTTCGCGACGAACATGGCTTCGTCGTGACGGGACCGGATCTGGTCGTCGACGGCAAAGGCCCGTCGGGCTGGGATCGGGATCGGCTGCCGCACCACCTCGAGACGAGTGTTCCCGGGGTGTTCGCGGCAGGGGATGTTCGATCCGATTCGGCGAAGCGCGTCGCGTCGGCGGTAGGAGAAGGAGCAATGGCAGTGATGCTCGTACACCGATATCTGGCCAACCCATGAACGGGGAGGACGCCGAGAGCAATCTCTCGAAGCCGACGTGTAGTCCCGCCGAGTTGAAGACGCTGTTCCTGTTCGAGCATCTGAACGACGATCAGCTGGAGGAACTGTGCCAGGAGGGGCACGTCGAGATAATCGAACCGGGTCCGGTGTTCGCCGAGGGCGACCCGGCGACGTGCTTCTACGTGATGATCGAGGGCTCGCTCGTGATGTCGAAGCTGTCCGGCGGCGAAGATCTGGTGATCTCGCGGACGTCTCAGCGTGGTGTCTACGCGGGTGCGTGGCAGGCGTATCTGCGAGAGCGGGTGCCGCAGGTCTACCCGAGTTCGATGCGGGTGACGGCAACGTCTCGCTTCTTCGTGCTCGACGCCGACCTCTTCGCCAACATCATCTCCGAGTGGTTCCCGATGGCTCTTCACTTGTTGGAAGGCTTGTTCATCGGATTTGCCAACACCAAGCAGATCGTCGATCAGCGTGAGCGTCTGCTCGCGTTGGGCTCACTGTCGGCCGGGCTGACTCACGAGCTGAACAACCCTGCAGCGGCGGCGGTTCGGGCGACGTCCGCATTGCGCGATCGCGTCGGGCACATGCGTCAGAAGCTGGCGATGATCGCGGGCGGAAAGCTCGATCGGACGTCCATGGCGATGCTCGTCGAATTACAGAACGAGGCCGTCGAGCTGGTCGCGAAGGCTCCCAAACTGACGGCAATGGAAGCGTCGGACCGCGAGGACGAGCTCGGTGACTGGTTCGACGACCATGATATTCGCGGCGGTTGGGATCTTGCGCCGACGTTCGTGCAGGCAGGCCTCGACGTTCCCTGGCTCGAAAAGGTATCCGCCACGGTCGAGGCTCCCGACATGCTCGAAGGAGCTGTTCGGTGGTTGAACTACACCGTCGAGACCGAGTTGTTGATGAACGAGATCGCCGATTCGACGACGCGTGTCTCCACGCTCGTCGGTGCGGCGAAGCAGTATTCGCAGATGGATCGGGCGCCGTACCAAACCATCGACGTTCGGGAACTGCTGGACAGCACGCTCGTGATGCTCGGCCGCAAGATCGGCGACGGCATCACCGTCGTCAAGGAATACGATCCGGCGGTGCCGCCGATTCCGGCGTACGCGGCGGAACTGAACCAGGTCTGGACCAACCTGATCGACAATGCTGTCCAGGCGATGGACGGCGCCGGAACCCTCACGGTCCGAACATTTCTCGACCACGAACAGGTACGGATCGAGATCGGCGACACCGGTCCCGGAGTGCCCGACGCCATCAAATCACGCATCTTCGAGCCCTTCTTCACCACCAAGCCGGTGGGAGAGGGTACCGGTCTCGGGCTCGATATTTCGTGGAGAATAATCGTCAAGAAGCATCAGGGTGATCTGACCGTCGAGTCGGTGCCCGGCAACACCCGATTCATCGTCAGACTCCCCCTCGAATCCGAAAGACAGGAAGATCGATGAGCGAGCCGATTCCAGGAATCGACACCGCGGTACCCCCGTCGGGACCGGGGTGCGCCGAATGTACCGACTCGAAGGGCTGGTGGTTCCACCTTCGGCGTTGTGCACAGTGCGGGCACGTCGGTTGCTGTGACTCGTCGCCGTCGCAGCACGCGAGCAAGCACGCGGAAAGCACGCAGCACCAGTTCATTCGGAGTTTCGAGCCCGGCGAGGACTGGTATTACAGCTACGCGGACGAGCAGATGTACGACGGCCCCGATCTGGCCGCGCCGCAGCATCATCCGCTCGATCAGAGCACTCCTGGCCCGAAAGATCTGGTGCCGCCGAACTGGCAGAACTACCTGAACTGACATGAGCGAGAACAAGACCAAGCCGACCGAGACGAACGCCGGGGCGTGGCTCGATGCCATCGAGCATCCGGTGCGGCGGGCGGACGGTCTTGCTGTGCACGAGATGTTCACCCGCATCACCGGCGAACCGGCCGTGATGTGGGGCCCGACGATGATCGGCTACGGCGAGTACCACTATCGCTACGCCAGCGGCCGCGCAGGCGATGCTCAGTCGGTACGGCCGTCCTGGAAGAGATGATCGAGCTGTCGTATCCGTTCGTCGTCGGTACGCTCGGGTCATGACGCTGATCGCGGAAGACCTCTTGTCGGTGCTCCTGGACGAACAGACGGGCAAGCCCATCGTGGACAGCACGAAGCTGCCTCGGGTGCTGGCCGGGGCGGTGATTCTCGAGCTCGCGATGAACGGCGCGGTGCAGATCGGTGAGAAGGACCGCGTCGTAGTCGCTGGTCCTGCGCCTGCAGATCCGCTGTTGGCCCGCGGCTACGACATCGTGAAGTCGGCCAAGAGCCCGCTCAAACCGCAGAAGATCATCGAGAAGCTGCAGAAGAAGCTCGACAAAGAGGTCGCTGCCAGGCTTGTTCAGCAGGGGTTCGTCGTCGAGCAGCAAGACAAGATGCTCGGACTGTTCCCGACCACGGCGTGGCCGGCCAAGGACTCGTCGCGCCGAAACGCGGTACTTCAGTGGATCGGTAGTGCGGTGGTCGACGGGACGACGCCGCTCCCCGGAACGTCGGCGGTCATCGCCCTGGTGTCGGCGATCGATGCGATCCCCAAGGTGCTGCCCGGCGCGGACAAGAAGTCGGCGAAGCAGCGCGCCAAGGAGATTGCCGAGGGCGACTGGGCGAGCGAGGCCGTGCGCAAAGCCGTCCGCGACGTCAATGCTGCGGTCATGGCCGCCGTCATGGTGCCCGTCATCGTCTCCACCACCAGTTCCTAGCTAACTCCAGTGCGAAGGCCGCTCGAACCCGTCGGGCAAGACGGTACGAGAATCGCCTCGCGCGCTGTTGACCTGCATCTGAGTCAAGTAGATCGCACCGTCGAGGTCGGCGCCGCGTAGGTCGGCGTCGCGCATGTCGACGCCGAGTACATCGCATGCGCGGAACTGGGCGCCCGACAGATCGGCGGCGATCGCGATGCTTCCGCGAATCGTGAGGCCCCGCAGATCGGCTCCGGCGAGGGAGGCTCCCATCAGGTTGCTTCCCGGCGCCGGGCGTCGGCCACGCTTGCCTGTCCGGGACGGCTGGGTGACTGCGCGGGCTATGGCACTTGCCTCCACCAGGAGATCCCGGACTGCATCGTATTCGGCGTCGACATCCAGGTCGACGAGTTCCGCGGCCGAGGCGTCGCTCAGGCGTCGTACACGCTCGAACGCCGCCGACCACGTGGAGGCATCACGGCTCGGTTCGACGAGAGTGATGGCTTCGTCGAGATACCACAGAAGCTCATGGAGGCGTCGGACGACGGGGAATGCGCCGAACATCGCGGCTCGCGTCTGTGGGTCCTCCCGCCACGATCGTCCGCCGAACGTCCGGCGAGACACCTTCTGGCCTGCGCCGAAGCAGTCGAAAACAGTGCAGCCCTTGAATCCGCGGTCTCTCAGATGCGGGTGGATGCTGCACCCGTCACCGACGTCGAGGTTGGTGCACGGGTCGCCTGCCGGCTTGTCGAACGGAAAGTCGGAGGACTTCGCGAATGCCAATGCGACGCAGCATAATCCGAAGCAGTTGGCGCAGTCGGCGCCCAAGTCTTCGCGACGACCCAGCTCGACTCGTGTGCGCGTTCCCATCGGGTAACCCTATCCGGCTGTGAATTACGTTGTGCACCATCCGCACGGCTCATTAGAATTCCGCGTATGACGCGGACCCTGGGAATTCTGATGTTCGACGACGTCGAGGTTCTCGACGCCTGCGGTCCGTTCGAGGTGTTCTCGGTGGCCAACAGGATCACCACGCGAGCGGGGGACGGTCCGGCGTTCGATGTCGTACTGGTCGGTGTCGACGACCACCCCGTGTCCGCGCGCGGTGGAATGCGAATTTCCGTCGATACGACGATCGCCGACGAGCGGCACTACGACATCGTGCTCGTGCCCGGCGGCGTTGTCGATGCAGTGGCCGCAAACCCTGCTGTGATCGGGTGGATCGAGAAGGTTTCGGCTGCAACGGAATTGACAGCTTCGGTGTGCACGGGCGCGTTCCTGTTGGCGCAGGCGGGCGTGCTCGATTCGAGGCCGGTGACGACGCACTGGGAGGACATCGAAGAACTTCGGTTGCGGTGGCCGGAACTCGATGTGCGCGAGGGCGTTCGATATCTGGACCACGGCGACATCGCCACGTCCGCCGGGATCAGTGCCGGGCTGGATCTCGCCGTGCATCTTGTCGCGCGGTTGGTGAGCACCGATGTAGCGGTGCTCACCGCGCGGCAGATGGAGTACGACTGGGACCCTCGCGTCTGACCGTCCCGGTGGAGGCAGGGGAGCGGATCAGGTGGTGATCAGCCGCAGGACCAGCGCGGCGACGGCGACGAGCGTCAAGAACGCTGCCGGTCCGATGCCCTTGGTGTCCTTGACGCGCAGGTGCGCGATGACAGCACCCACGAAGTACAGGATCACTCCGATTGCTGCGGCGACGCCGATCGGCCACCAGAACAGCCCGACGAGGAGACCGATCGCGCCTGCGATTTCGAGGTACGCGAGGACCGGGATCTTGTCGGCGGGCACGCCGACCGCCTCCATGATGGGGATCACCGACGGGTTCTTCGTCAGTTTGCCCACCGCGGAGAACGTCAGCGCTACCGCCAGGAAGACCGAAACGATAAGGGTTGCAATGAACATCGAGTTCAGGCCCAATCTACTGTGTCGTGGGGGTCCAGCCGCGGAAGGCGGTCGAACCACGGGTTTTCACCGGGGTGCCCGATGTTGACCACAAGTATGGACTTCCACTTGCCATCAGGGAAGAAGTCGGCGTCGAGAGTGTCCTTGTCGAACCCGGCCATGGGCCCCGCTGCGAGTCCGAGTGCGCGAACGGCGAGCAGGAAGTAGCCGGCTTGGAGTGCGCCGTTGAAGGATCCGGTGCTCGTCCGGAGCGCGTCGTTGCCGGCGAAGGCGTCCTTCAGCTCGGGGCGGAACGGTAGCAATGTCGGGATATGGTCGTGGAAAGCCTGATCGACGGCGAGAATTGCGACGGCCGGGGCAGATTGGGTCTTGGCGACATTGCCTTCGCTCATGTGTGTCAGCAGGCGGGAGCGCCCGGCATCGGTACGCACGTAGACGACGCGGAGCGGTTGGGTGTTCGCGGCGGTGGGCGGCCACTTCGCCAGGTCCCAGATTGCCGAGAGTTCGTCGTCGGTGACGGGCGTCGAGGCGAACGAGTTGGCGGTGCGGGCCTCGGTGAAGAGTGTCTCGCGGGCCGAGGTGTCGAGCGTGGACAGTGTCATAGTGCTTCCATTTCTGATGCGACTAGTAAAAACAGAGTGGCATTCCGAAGAGTAGCACCTTCGGTAGACTGGAAAGTATGGCCAGAGGTGACGACAAACATGACGTGAAGGCCTGCGACGGTGCCCTCGCTCGCGCGTTCGGATTCCTCGGCAAGCGATGGAACGGAATCATCCTCGCAACCCTGATGAGTGGGCCGTCCGGATTCTCCGAGCTGCGCCGAGCCGTAGCCGGAATCAGCGACTCGGTGCTCTCGGAGCGGCTCGGGGAGCTGGCCAAGGCAGGGCTCGTCGAGCGCAACGTCGAGAACGGCCCACCGATCTCCGTCGAATACCGGCTCACCGACTCGGGCCGCGCCCTGCTTCCGGCGCTCGACGAGTTGACGGCCTGGGCTGCGGCGAATCTGGACTGACTCGCGAGGTGACCGAATGCTTCATTCGGTCTCGGTGGTGAGCGAATGCGTCAGTGGGTCACTCTGAGTGAGCGAGGGCGTCATTCGGTCCCCGCGAGGTGACCGAATGCCTCATTCGGTCACCTCGCGGAGCAGTGAATCAGGCCTGCGACTGACCCTCGTGGGAGTCCGCGAACTCCTGGGAGTCGAAGACCTCACCGCGCAGGGGGTCGACCAGTCCGTCGTCGCCCGAGTATTCGACGTTGCCGGTTTCGGGGTCGACTTCCAAGGACTCCGTGGACACCTCGTGAACGGCGAGCACCACGTGTCCGTTCTCGGTGGGCGCGCTCACACCGACCTGCGACGGCCGCAGTCCGGAGAACGTCGACGAGATTCCCGAGCCGCGTCGAGGTTTGGGCGCTTCGCCGTTCTCCTGGTTCGGAGTCGCCGACACGCGGACGTAGCGTGGGGTGGTGGCGACGTCGTAGCGGAACGCCTTGAGCATCGAAATGCACGCCAGCACAAGGACTACCGAGAACGGTACCGCCGTGGCTATCGACATGGTCTGCAATGCCGTCAGTGATCCGGACCCGCCGACGATCAGAAGGATCGCCGCGACGATTCCTTCGAGAATCGACCAGTACATTCGGGTGATCTTCGGGGTGTCGAGATCTCCGCCGGTGGAGAGAATGTCGATGACGAGTGATCCCGAGTCCGAGGACGTCACGAAGAAGAACACGATGACCAGGATCGCGAGCACACTGGTGATGATTCCGAGCGGGAGTCCGTGGAGCAGCTCGAAGAGGCTGGTGTTGGTGTCGACGGCGCCGTCGACCAGCATGTCGTTCTGGTCCCGCTGACGGAGGATGCCGGAGTCTCCGAAGATGGTGAACCAGAGGGAACCGATGATCGTCGGTGCGAGCAGAACGCCGAACACGAACTCACGGATGGTGCGGCCGCGTGAGATACGCGCGATGAACATTCCGACGAACGGCGCCCAGCTCATCCACCAGCCCCAGTAGAAGATGGTCCACGCGCCCGCCCAGCCGTCGTCGGCGAACGGTGAGGTGCGAAGCATCAGCTCGGGGAGTGCCTGCACGTAACCGCCGAGGTTCTGCACCCAGGACTGCATCAGGAACAGGGTCGGGCCGAGGATCAGCACGAACAGTGCCAGTCCGGCAGCGAGACCCATGTTGATGTTGGACAGCCATTTGAGGCCCTTGGACACGCCGGACACGACGGAGAACGTCGCGAGGCCGGTGACGCAGGCGATCAGAATGACGGTGAGCCAGTTGTTGGTCTCGACCCAACCGAGATAATCGAGGCCCGCCGAGATCTGCTGAACACCGAAGCCGAGGGATGTCGCGACACCGAACAGCGTGCCGACGATCGCGATGGTGTCGATCGCGTGGCCGATCGCTCCTTCGATGCGCTGACGGCCGAGCAGGGGTTCGAGCAGCCAGCGAATCGACAGCGGACGGCCCTTGCGGTAGGTCATGTAGGCCAAACCGAGGCCGACGACGACATAGATCGCCCACGCGTGCAGGCCCCAGTGGAACAGCGTCAGCTCCATCGCCTGGTTGGCCGCGGCATCGGTGGAGCCTTCGACTCCGCCTGCCTCCGGCGGAACCACATAGTGCGACAACGGCTCGGCGACGCCGTAGAACACGAGCCCGATGCCCATGCCTGCACTGAAGAGCATCGCGAACCAGGACAGCACGCCGAATTCCGGCTTCTCGTCATCACGGCCGAGGCGGATGTTGCCGACGCGGCTCACGCCGCAGTAGATGGCGAAGAGAACGAAGCCGGTAGCCGAGAGGATGTACCACCAGCCGACTCCGTCGGTGATCGCCTTGTTGAGGGTGTCGAACGCACCCTCGGCCGTTCCGGCGAAGACGACGGCGAACGCGATCATCACGAAGATGATGATCGACGCGGGGATGAAGACGGGCTTACGTAGCCCGTCCCACGCTTCTTTGATTGCGTTGGATTTCTTACCTGAATTCACGGAGCGCTTCGTCCTCACAATTTCGTATGCGAATCGTGGGCGGCTGCCGGCGGTCGTGACCACAACGGGCCGACCACTATCGGGTTCTCTTGCTCTTCCATAACTTTGGTCAAGTGCCGGTAAACACCTTAACCGACCTCGCCGCCGCATGCGAACTGCCGGAGCTGCGATTACTGTTTCGTTGTGCCGCAAACACTCCTCGTGGTGGTCCTCGCGCTGGGTGCTGCGCTGTGTATCGCCATCGGCACGGTCGTGCGTCAGCGGACCGCGGCGGTCGTGCCGATCGACGACGTCGGCGTGCTCGGGCCCATCACCACGTTGGTGAAACAGCCGGTGTGGTGGATCGGGACCCTGGTGGGCATCGGCGGGTACGCATTGCAGGCCGCGGCCCTCGGACTCGGGTCGTTGTTGCTGGTCCAGCCACTGCTGGTGCTGTCTTTGTTGTTCGCCTTACCGCTTGGGGCGCGGTTCGCCGGCCGCACCATCGGTGCGAGGGAATGGATGTGGGCCGCCGCGCTCACCGTGTCGGTGGCAATTCTCGTACTCGTCGGCAATCCGAAGCCGGGGATCGAACGAGCCGAGGCTCGGCACTGGGCCGTCATCTGTCTCGTCGGCATTCCGATCGTCGCGCTATGTGTCTTCGCTGGTCAGCGCAGCAGCGGCTCGCGAAAAGCGTTGCTGCTCGGCATTGCCGGTGGCACGCTGTTCGGCGTCGCGGCCGTCCTGACGAAGGGTGTGGTCCATCTCGTCTCGCAGGGAATCGTCCCGCTGGTGAGCTCGTTCGAGCTCTACGCCCTGATCGTTGTCGCGGTGGCGGCGATCACGTTGCAGCAATCGGCCTTTCAGGCCGGCGCACTTCAAGCGTCACTGCCCGCGACGACGGTGATGGAACCTGTGGTCGCATCGATGCTCGGATTCCTCGTGCTCGGCGAATACCTGGCCGTGGATCGAAGCGTCACCGCGATCCTCGTCCTCGCGGTGCTCGCCATGATCGCGGCAACGATCGCACTGGCGCGTACCTCGACGGACGACTCGAGAGTGTCCGTCTCATGACCACGGGCCGGTTGTCTGCAGGAGACATGTTCGCCGGCCGTGCGGTGGAGCGGCTGCTCGGGATCGGCGGAATGAGCGAGGTGTACCTCGTATCGTACGAGGGGCGCCGAGAAACCTTGAAGATCCTCAATCATCAAGCGTCGCAGAGCGAACGGTTGCGCGCGAAATTCGTCATGGAAGCCGAACTGGCAGGTCGGCTTCATCACCCCAACATCGTGTCGGTGCACGCGCACGGTGAATTCGAGCAGCAACTCTGGATGTCGATGCACTACGTCGAGGGTTACAGCGCAGCACGATTGGTCGCACGAGGGCAGATCGCGTTGGAAGTCGGGCGCGCTGCTCGAATCGTCAGCGAAGTCGCCAAGGGACTCGACTACGCGCACACGCACGGAATACTGCACCGCGACGTCAAGCCGTCGAACATCTTGATCAGTACCGAAACTCGATCCGACGAGCACGAGCAGGTCATGGTGTCGGACTGGGGAATCGCGCGTTTGATCGACGACGTGACG
The DNA here is from genome assembly GCF_023264675.1 of Rhodococcus sp. (in: high G+C Gram-positive bacteria). Lineage (GTDB taxonomy): Bacteria > Actinomycetota > Actinomycetes > Mycobacteriales > Mycobacteriaceae > Rhodococcoides. The sequence goes on along the minus strand of NZ_JAHFVG010000057.1, from coordinate 2,652 downwards.
CCTTTGGCGCGAGGCGGTACGGTACTGGCTTCGATTCAGTACGCTGCCCCGGAACTGCTTCGGGGAGAGCGGCTCTCACCGCAAACCGATGTGTACGCGCTCGGTGCGACGCTCGTAGAATTGCTCACCGGAAAGCCGCCGTACCCGTTGGCGACTCCGTTGGCGATCATGGATGCGCAGCTCAACGCGTCGCCGCCGATTGTGACCGAGCGCCGCCGATCGCTGAGGCGAGGCCTGAACGGTGTCGTGGCCACGGCATTGGCGAAGGATCCCAAGGATCGATTCACCACGTGCCGGGAGCTGAGCGAGGCCGTCGCGCATGCACTTGCCGCCCCGCCGCCGGAACCCCCGCCCCGAAAGTCTCCTTTCGGGGCGGGGTGGCGGACCTTCGCGAAAAGACGCCGCTGAGTATCGAACTGCTAGGCGTTGAACTCGTCGTCCTCCAGTGGCCGGTTCGCCACGACCGGGTAGTTACCGGTGTAGCCCATCCGTTCCTCGGCCACAGCGAGGACCTTGGCGCGAACGAGGTACCAGCCGCCGATCAACGCCGGGATGATGATGACCAACGTTGCAATGGTCCACGTACCGATCGGCGCGTCGAGCGCCATGAGGACCAGGACACCGAACAGAAAGACCAGCGTCGCGTAGCTCGTGTACGGGGCACCGAAGAGGCGGAACTTCGGACGCTTGACGATGCCCTTCTGCGACCAGCGGAAGAGCTGGATCTGGCACAGCACGATGGTCGCCCACGACGCGATGATGCCCAGTGCCGACATGTTCAGCACGATCTCGAATGCCTCGCCGGGGGCGATGGCGTTGAGTGCCACACCGAACAGTGTGATGAAGCACGTGAGCAGAATGCCGCCGAACGGCACACCGCCCTTGGTCATCTTCTTGGTGAACTCGGGAGCGCTGCCGTTCATGGCCATCGACCGCAGGATGCGACCCGTCGAATACAGCCCTGCATTGAGGCTCGACAGGGCTGCGGTGAGCACGACGATGTTCATGATGGTGCCCGCGCCGCCGAGGCCGATGCTCGAGAAGAACGTCACGAACGGCGACGTACCGGCGGCATACGCGGTGTAGGGGAGTAGCAGAGCCAGCAGGACGAGCGAGCCGACGTAGAACAGTGCGATACGCGCGATGACGGAGTTGATGGCGCGCGGCATGATCTTCTCGGGATTCTCGGTTTCACCGGCAGCGGTACCGACGAGCTCGACGGCGGCGTACGCGAAGACCACACCCGAGATGACGATGACCAGCGGCCAGGCGCCCGAGGGGAACAGTCCGCCGTTGTCGGTGATGAGGCTGATGCCGGGCATCTCGGTGCCGACGGGGATGCGCGCGGCGAGGAAGACGATGCCGACGATCAGGAACGTCACCAGAGCGATGACCTTGATCATCGCGGCCCAGAACTCCATCTCGCCGAACCACTTGACCGAGATCAGGTTGATCGACATCACGATCACCAGTGCGACCAGTGCGATCGCCCACTGCGGGATGACCTCGAAGGATCCCCAGTAGTGCATGTACGTGGCGATGGCGGTGACGTCGACGATGGCCGTCATCGCCCAGTTGAGGAAGTACATCCAGCCTGCGACGAAGGCGGCCTTCTCACCGAAGAACTCGCGCGCGTAGGAGACGAACGATCCCGAGGACGGGCGATGCAGCACCAGTTCGCCGAGGGCGCGGAGGATGAAGAAGACGAAGATGCCACACAGGGCGTAGGCGAGGAAGAGGCCGGGGCCTGCGCTCGCGAGACGTCCGCCTGCACCGAGGAACAGGCCGGTGCCGATGGCGCCACCGATGGCGATCATCTGGAGCTGCCTCGGTTTGAGGCTCTTGTGATAGCCCTCTTCCTCGTGATCCATCGCTGAGTTGTCGTAGGTGGTGTCGACCGAATCGGACATATCTGATTCCTTGCTGTCGAAATGCGTGAGGGCGTTTTGTCCGAATTGTTGATCTTGAATGTTGCTGTCTCGAACGGTATTTCCCCTTTGTTGCGCTACGGAAGGCGCTGAATGTAAACAAAACGGCTGGGTGTAAACAATGCGTGAAGCGCGGTCGACAGCGTGAGCATCTGCTCAGAGACGCCGCTTTCGGTGTGACGCAGTCTTCGGGCGCGGGTGGCTGCGCCCTGGGCGAACACTGCCGTCGACCGAGGGTGCGACCTTGCACTCGCCATGGTCGAGTGCTAGAAATGCAGTTGGCACTCGCGCCTTGTGAGTGCCAGGTCGGGACGGTGAGACTGGGAATCATCGACACCCCTGGTCGTCCGTCGCGGGCACCGAACTCGGCCGAGCAAGTGCAGATGAACGAGGCGACACACGCTTCGTTCTGCGTGTCACCCCCAATCCGGAGGATCACTTCGCAATGGCCAAGATCATCGCGTTCGACGAAGAGGCACGCCGTGGCCTCGAGCGAGGCCTCAACGCCCTCGCCGACGCAGTAAAGGTGACGTTGGGACCCAAGGGTCGCAACGTTGTGCTCGAAAAGAAGTGGGGAGCTCCCACGATCACCAATGACGGCGTCTCCATCGCCAAGGAGATCGAGCTCGAAGATCCCTACGAGAAGATCGGTGCCGAGCTCGTCAAGGAGGTCGCCAAGAAGACGGACGACGTCGCAGGCGACGGCACCACCACCGCTACCGTT
>NZ_JAHFVG010000093.1 GCF_023264675.1 Rhodococcus sp. (in: high G+C Gram-positive bacteria) | reverse complement strand
TGGCGGATGGAGCCGTGCGTCGATGCGGAACAGCATCCAGCCGAGAGCCGCGGCGATCACCGACGCCGCGAGCACCCCGACGCGTGCCTCGTCGGCGAGCAGTTCGTCGTCGAGGGCGAGGTCGACGATGAACAGTGAGATGGTGAATCCGATTCCGGACAGCGCAGCTCCGCCCGCGATGTGCGAGAGCGTCAATCCCGGCGCCAGCGCCGACGGCTTGGCTTTGGCGAATATGGCAGCGGCCCCCGTGATTCCGATCAGCTTGCCCAGCACCAGCCCGACGACGATGCCCCACGTCAACGGCGAGGTGGCCGCCGCACGAAGCGTCTCGCCGCTCAGTACGACGCCTGCGTTGGCGAGGGCGAAGATCGGCACGATGATGAACGCCGTGTACGGCTGATACAGCCGCATCAGACGCTCGTTGACCGAGACCGCTTGATCCAGGCCGAGTCTCGCGGCACGCGCGTACTCCGGGTTGGGGGACTGCCGAAATGCGCGGGTCAGGTCCGCTGCCCGTTCGACCTCGCGCCGCCGCGGTGGGTACACCGGAAGGATTAGCGCGATCATGACGCCTGCAAGCGTCGGGTGGACACCGGATTCGTAGAACGCGATCCACGTCCCGAGCGCGACCACGAGGTACCCGACGCCTCGCCACACTTCCAGACGCCGCAGAAGCGCGATGAGTGCAAGCCCGACGAACGCCAACACGAGCGGCAGGATTTCGAGCTTGTCGGTGTAGAAGAAGGCGATGATCGCCAGCGCTCCGACGTCGTCGGCGACGGCGAGTGTGAGGAGGAAGATCCGGAGCCGGGCGGCCTTCTTGGGTCCGATGACGGCAAGGGCGCCGAGGACGAAGGCAGTGTCGGTCGAGATCACGACGCCCCACGCGCCTGCCGCCTCGCCCGATGGGTTGAGCAGGAGAAACAGCACAGCGGGAACGGCGAGGCCCGCGATTGCCGCGACGATCGGGATGGCTGCCCGCGAGCGATCGGTGAGCTCGCCCATCGCGAACTCACGTTTGACCTCGAGTCCGACGACGAAGAAGAAGAGGGCCATCAGTCCGTCGTTGACCCAGTGGGCCAAGTCGAGGGCGATGCCGTGATTGCCGATGGAGACGGACAGTTCGGTGTGCCAGAAGGTGGTGTAGGTATGTCCCAGGGGCGAGTTGGCCCACAGCAGTGCCAGCAGAGTTGCGCCGAGGAGGAAGCCGGCGGCGAGAGTCTCGCTGTTGCGGGGCCCGCGTGGTTCTTTCAGTTTCTGGGCCAGGCGCCGTACGGGTGAGAGTGTCGGTGTCATGTCGGCCATCAGGTGACAGCTCCGGGGATGGGGTGGCGTGGTGTGATCATCGACGAAAAGTCCCCTTGTGTCTCGAGTCGAACTCTTCTGTGTCCGATACGTCCGGACTCTTCGATATGTCCGGACTACTGTGGCAGCCTCGTGCTCACTGCGCACAGGGAGCCAACGCACGATCGGGCCGATTGCTTCCATGGTTTCGCGGTGCGGTTACACTATTGTGATGATTCTGTTATCTTGCCGGTAGCGTTGGTAGGGGTAAACCGACATATTCGCAGGCAAGCATTGATGGTTCTGTCGTCTTCAGGTGCCAAGCAACGAAAGTCGGGAACATGCGTGCTTTGATCTGCCGTAAATGCGGTCAGAAACTTTCGTTCGAGAATTCGCTCTGCCTCAACTGCCACAGTGCTCTCGGATTTCATCTGCCGTCGCGGGCGCTACTCGTACTGCCCGACCAGGCCGACGACGGCGCCGCGGAGGTCGAGGTGGACGAGACCGCGTGGAAGACATGCGCAAACCTGAACACGGCCAAGTGCAACTGGCTCGTCGACACCTCGGAGGGCGAGGAGCTGTGCCTCTCGTGCAGACTCACGCGCACTCGCCCTGCCGACGACGATCTCGATGCCATGGCGGCCTACGCCGACGCCGAGACGAACAAGCGTCGCGTGATCCTGGAGCTGACCGAGCTCGGTCTACCGATCGTCGGGCGCGAGGAAGACACGACCACCGGGCTTGCGTTCGATCTGCTCTCGAGTGCCAACACTCAGGTGATGACGGGTCATGCCGACGGGTTGATCACCCTCGATCTCGCCGAGGGCGACGACGTCCACCGCGAGCAGCTCCGCGTGTCCATGTCCGAGCCGTACCGCACACTCGTCGGGCACTTCCGGCACGAGATCGGCCACTACTACCAGATGGTTCTGGTCGGAACCGGCGACGATCGTCCGCGATTCGAGGAGCTCTTCGGCGATCCCGACACCGACTACCAGGCTGCCCTCGACCGCCATTACAACGAGGGATCTCCCGAGAACTGGGAAGCGGACTACGTCTCGTCCTACGCGACGATGCATCCGGCCGAGGACTGGGCCGAGACCTTCGCCCACTACCTGCACATCAGGGATACGCTCGACACTGCTGCCGCGTTCGGAATGGCGCCTGCCGGGTCGACGCTCGACAGCCCGCTTCCGGGAGATGTCGGCTTCGATCAGATCATCGAGTGGTGGCTACCGCTGTCGTGGGCTCTGAACCAGATCAACCGCTCGATGGGGCACCAGGATCTCTACCCGTTCGTGCTTCCGCCGACGGTGATGGACAAGATGCGCTTCGTTCATCAGCTGATTGCACCGAGCGCGGTCTGAACGAGAAGTTTCATCATGTCAGCGGAGTATTCTTCACTGTTCCGGTCGGGACTGGTGATGTGGCGGAGGTAGCAACGGATGAGCGAGCAGGTTCTGGGGGACGAGGTCGTCGATACCGACATCGACCTGGGTCAGCGCATGGCTGCGGTCGCTCGCGATCTGCGACGCGAGCACGGCGATCCCGAGCGGACGCTGCAGGCGATCACCGAGTCGGCATTGATGAATGTGCCCAATGCCGAGTACGCGAGCATCACCACCGTTCTGCAGGGCAAGCTCGTCCACAGTGCTGCCCTCGCGGGTGACGTGGCGGCGAAATGCGACGAGATCCAGCGGCAACTCGGTGAGGGTCCGTGCCTCGAGTCCGCGATCGAGCAGCGAACCATTCGGATCGACGACATGGACTCCGACGTCCGGTGGCCTCGGTTCGCCGCCCAGGCCTCCGGACTCGGAGTCAAGAGCATGATCTGTTTCCAGCTCTATGTCGAGGGATTCAACTTCGGTGCCCTCAACCTGCACTCGTCGCAATCCGCAGCATTCGGCGAGGACGCCGTCTCCATCGGTTCTCTGTTCGCGGCGCATGCGGCGATCGCGTTCTCCAGCGCACGCGAGGAGCAGCAGATTCGAGCGGCGCTGACGAGCCGAGACGTGATCGGGCAGGCCAAAGGCATGCTGATGGAGAGGTACAAACTCGGCGCCCAGGCCGCATTCGCCTTGCTGTCCAAGCTTTCTCAGGACACCAATACCAAGCTTGCCGATCTCGCCAACCAGGTCGTCGCCGACGCCGAACGAGACGCCAGAGGTTAGAGGCCCGTTCGCTCGACGGGCAGCCGAAGCAGCAGGCTCCGGGCGCAGTCGACGGTCAATTGTGGATCGTGGCTCAGCACGTAGGAGAAGCGGCGCTCCATGTCGGGCCCGGTGTCGCCGAAGTCCTTCGCCGCCAACACGGCCGAGAAGTGCGGCGACAGAACCACCACCACCCACTCGTCGCGGACAGGGTCGTCGGGTTCGAGATCGGCTCCGCGCACGCGCGGAGCAGGTTCGGGATCGATCCCGGCGGCCAGTGCACCCACCAGTGCAGCACTCGCTGCCATCACTTCCCAGCGGCGGGCTGTGAGCGGTGTGAAATGTTCTCGCTTCTCGAACGAGCCGAGAATGACCGCCGTCTGGAGGCTTTGACTTGCGATGGATTCGAGTCCCTTGCTCACCTCGACGAGCAACCGCTTCGACGACGGCTTCGAATCGCGACCAGCAGCGGCGAGCTGATACGGCGACGATCGCGGTAGTGAACCCCGCTCGGGTGAGGTCCGAAAGTTCAATGGAGACAACCGCGCCGAGGGTTCGACCGGCGACATCTGCTGCTCGGTGAAGAAGCGTCCCTGGCCGACTCTGGCCCCGAGGGCCACGGCGAGGTCGACGCCGTCCTCGGTGTCGATGCCCTCGGCCATCACGATGGCCCCTGTGCGTTCGGTGTACGCGGCAACGGCATTGACCACGCGCGCCGTGAAGCTGCCGGGCTTGCGCGTGATGAGGCTTCGGTCGAGTTTGACCACGTCTGGTTCGAGAAGTGGAAGCAATGCGAGCGACTCGGGACGGACACCGACATGGTCGACGGCGATGGCCCAGCCGAGTCGTCGTACGTCGGCCACGGCCCGCAGAAGTTGCGCCGGGCGCCGGATGAGTGAGGTTTCGTCGAGCTGGAGGACGGCCGTGCCCGCATCGACGTCACCGCGGTCGGGCAGATGCGGCAGGGTGTCCGGGTCGATGGCGATGAAGAGCGGCAAACCCTCCAGAGCCTTCACTCGTGCCGCGCCCTCGACGGCGCCTGCCCACCGGACCAGATCCAGGTCCACGGTCATGTCCATCGCTCGCGCCGCGGACGCCAGCGCCGACGGTTCGGCGAATGCCGAGTCGGCAGGACCGCTGACGCTGGCCTCGTAGCCGATGATCTCGTTGGTCGACAAATCCACCAGCGGTGCGAAATCGGTACGGAGACTGTTGGGCCCGAGGATCGATTCGAGTCCGCCACCGTCGTACGACCGAGTGGATGTCCCGCCGTTCATACCAATCCCTCGATTCTCGCCACCGAGTCAGGTCTCTCGGTCGAACATTCGAACACTTCGAGTATCACATCCTCGTCGACGTACCCGCCGATCCGAGTCAGTCCGGACGTAGCCCCAACAACGGCGTGGACCTGATCGCCGGACAGCGGATAGTCCGCGACAGGATGTCGCCAGTGCGCCGCGAGCAGTGTGCCCCCCGCGTCGAGACGTGAGACTGCAGAATCGAGCGCACTCCGTAGATCCGACTCGTCGAGATAGTAGCCGACCTCGCTGAGTACGACGAGATCGAATGTGTCACCGTCGCACACGGCATCCCAGTCGCCGGTGAGCGACCATTCCAGAAACTGCACTCTGTCGGACCCCACTCGCGACCGTGCGATCTCCAACGCCGCCGGGGCGACATCGGTCGACACGAGCGATTCGCACCGAGCGCTGAGCTCCGCGGTCAGAATGCCGATCGAGCACCCCGGCTCGAGAGCGCGGCGATAGCTCCGCCTCGGCAACGACGCCATCGTGATCGCATACTTCCGAGTCTCGTACCAATTGTCCTGCAGCCGAAAAGGATCGACGTTGTCGGTGTACACCGCATCGAAGTAGTCCCGGGAAAGGCTCACGCGAACACCACCTCGTACGAGCGCAGAAGACGCTCCAGTACGTGGGTCGGCAACACCGGCCGGTCTGCCGGATGATCCGACAACGGGGCCACCTGAGTCGTGAACCGCTGTGCGGCTTGCTTCTTGATCCCTGCGGTGCGCTCGCCGAGATCGATCTCGAACCCGCGGCTCCACGGAACATCCGTGCCGTCAGGGCGTGCCCAATGCCACATCCACACCGGGTATTCGAGCACCGCGATGCCCACCCGTCGGGATGCGGTGAGCGTCGCGCGTGCCGTCGCCTCGTGATCGGGATGTCGGTCGCCGCGCCACGGCGTCAGGCACCATGTGCCGGGCCCACCCGAGAGGAGTTCGGTGAGCGCGCGGGCAAGTTCGTCCTCGTGCTCGGCGACGCCGCCGTCCGGGAATCCCAACCGGATGGGATCGACGTCGAGTCCGAGGGTCGACAGGGCTTGCCTCGCTTCGCGCGGTCTGACGTCGACCAATTGGTCAGGCGTCAGAGTCGGCGAACCGGGATGCGACGCGCCGCCGTCGGTGACACCGACCACGGACACCGGGATACCGGCCGACGCGGCGATCGACATCAACCCGCCTACACCGAGGACCTCGTCGTCCGGATGTGGTGCTACGACGATCATCTCGCGACATCGACTCAGATCCAGCGGTGGAAGTGAGCGATTCCACGACGACCATTCTGCCTCGGGAGTTCCCAATTCCGCAGCATCGAAAGTACGCGGCTCCTTCTCGTCGATCACCACGGGTTGTCCTCCTTCGCGATGTCCTCTCCCAGTGCCGCGAGGTCACGCTCCGCGTGGCTCTGCCGCAGATATACCGTCAGATCGGCGACGCGTCTGGCGTGAACACCGTTCGAGCACAACGGCGCTGCGCCGAGAGCGCGGCCAACTCTGTCGATGCAGTCCGTTGCGGCCCCCTCGACGATGGCTCGGACGACGCGCGCCCGGGTTCGGCCTCGATCGGCGGAATCGCTCGGATCGGAGTCGATCTCGGCGGCCGCTGTGGTCAGAGCGCTCGAGGCGGCGCCGAGCGATGCCGCGACTGCACCCAGATGCGCACTCGCATGGGCGTCGGCACCCGAGCGCACCGCGGTGTGCAATGCGTCCCCGACAGCGCAGGCGCTGCCGAACCAGACCGCCGCAACACCGATCGCGCCGTGCCAGAAACCCGGGCGTTCCACGTAGGCCCCTGCATCGCCCACCGCGACGGCGCGAGCGCCGTCGAACCTGACCGAGCCGGAGTCGCTTCTCGACATCCCGACGGCATGCCACGTGTTGGGGATAGGCCTGCACCAATCCTGGGTCAGGTCCACCGCGAACAGCATCGATCGATCTCCGACGCGTGCGGTGACCAGAGCATCGGTGCACAGGCTCGCACCCGAACACCACGGTTTCACGCCTGTCAGCTTCCAGCCGTGCACACCATGGCTCGCTTCGAGGACCGGAGACGGGGGTTCCGCTGCCCAGACGCCCCAGATGTGGCCGCGCTTGGGCGTCGGGCCGTCGAGTTCGTCGAGAATGGCAATCGCGTCGGCATGTGCCTCGGCGAATCGTCCGAGAACGGTGTCCTCGCGGCCGAGGGCGGCGAGGGTGAGCCAGCGAGTGTCGGTGAAGCCTGCGCCGGGAAGTGGAAGGTCAGGGGACTCCTCGATCACCCACGACTTCAGTCGGTCGGTCAATGCTGAATTCACTGCGCAACCGCCATGTCGTGATCCGTCTCGATGCTGCGCAGGTGCGCGGCGAAGCCATCGGGCGCACGCCCCACTCGGCGCGTCGACGTCGTGACCGGCGAATCGCAGGCATAGAGCACCGAATGCGCGGCATGCTCGAATCGGCGAACCAGATCCACGTCCTCACCGGTACGCAGTCCCGCGAAGCCGCCGACGTTCCAGTACACATCGGCGCGCATCCCGAGGTTCGCGCCGTGGATGTGGCGGTGGCCGGGCTCGAACCGGTACCCGGCGAAGTAATTCGTGGCGACACGAGCGTCGAAACCGACGGAATCGGGAAGCACAGTTCCGGCGACCACGGATGCGCCGCGCCGCGCGTGGGCAATCTGAGTAGCGATCCAGTCGGGTCGAACCACACTGTCGGCGTCGGTCGTGGCGAACCACGTGTCCGAGCCTGCAGCGGAGTGCGAGGCAGCGAAGAACCCTGCGGCGCGGGCCGCTCCCACGTTGCGACGGTCGATCGCGACGACATGGCCTTCGGTTCTCTTGGCCCATTTCTCGGCGATGGACGCCGAAGAATCGCTGCAGGCGTCGAGAACCACCACCAGGACAGTGTCGATGCTCACACGCTCTCCCGCTTCGGCCACCGACGCGAGGCAGAGGTCGAGAACGGACTCTTCATTGTGAGCCGGCACAACGACAACCACCCGCTGAATGTCGGGCTGCTCATCGATCACGTGGTGTCCACCCCTCGACGGTGCCGCTCTCTGCTGCGCGCCAAAAAACCCATTGACCATGGAAAATGTCCGGGAAGTCGACGTTTGCGCATCCGAGCCGGCGATGTTGTGCCGCCGGTGGCTCGACGGAATGCAAGCGAGTCAACATAGACCCGCACTTTGATGCCCCGTAGTGGCACAATCCAAACATGGGGCGTGCACGTAGCCGCCCTACGGACATCGTCGGGGGTGCTCATGCGCAGCGTGGTGGTTTCGACCCGTGTCGTGGTGCTGGCGGGGGCGGTGGCGGGTCTGGTCCTTGCGCCGGTCTCGCTGGGAGTCTCGCAGGCGGCCGATCTGAGCTGTGACGGAACGCCGGGAGGCGCCGCGGTCTCGGTCGACGGTCTCCAGGCGTGCGGTGTGCGCGCCGACTCGACGAGCCGAGCATTTGCCCGTGCCGTCGACGCCGTCGCTTTTGCGCGTGCCGACAACGGCGGAGGGGCGATCGGCCTGGCACAGGACGGTGCCGTCGCCGCCGCGGAAACCCAGGCAGGCCGAGCTGCTGCAGCGGCCATCGGTCCCGACGCCGTGTCGATCGTTTCCCCCGACCCCGGCGCGATCGCGCTGGCGGTGTCACTGGCCACGGGACAGTCGTTCGTCGGAACTGCCGAGGAGGGCGTCCGCTGCGACGCCGGACCCGGATTCGCGCTCAACTTCACTACCGGCCGATTCTGTCTGTCCGACGGCGTCAACACCTGGACTTACCCCTAGAAGCTGGACTTCTACCTACAAAGGAGAGCGGGTCATCTCATGTCAACACAGTTCTCGACAAACGAAGAAGCACTACTGAGAATCGGTAAAGACCTCTGGTGGGCGGTCTTGCTGCGCGGCGTCTTCGCCGTGGTCTTCGGCATCGTCGCCCTCGTGTGGCCGTCGGTGACGGTGTGGGCATTGGTCGTGGTCTTCGGTGCGTACGCGATCGTCGACGGTATTTCGGCGATCGTTCGGGCGGTCCAGGCCCGGAAGGTCGAATCCGGATGGATCTGGTGGTTGCTCGGCGGCGTCGTATCGCTCGTGGCTGGAATCGTCGCGTTCGTTTGGCCAGGAATTACCGCACTCGCTGCCGTTTTCGTCATAGGTATCTGGGCGATCATGGGTGGAATTCTCGAAATAGCCGGATCTTTCCGCTTGCGCAAACTGGACGGTGCGGCGCACTGGATCGTGCTTCTCGTCGCTGGAATTCTCGAGCTGCTGTTCGGCATCGTCTTGGTGTTCTTCCCGGTCAGCGGCATTCTCAGCATCGTATGGTTGGTCGGAGTATTCGCCGTTCTGTTCGGTGTCCTTTTCGTCGTCTCCGCATTTCAGGTACGTTCGGCTGCCAAGAAAGCAGGGGTGCTGCAGTAGCGCGATACCGCGGGAATTCGATTGGCTATTGACCGCCGGTTATGTGTTAATGACTGTTGATTTCGGCTCGGGCTCTTTTCGGTGCTGCGGCCGTGTTCGTGAGTAGAAGGATGGATCGGGAAAGTTATGGCACTTCGTTCACCAGGTGGTCGCCCCGTCGTCAGCAGAACTGCGCGACGTCTGCTGGTTCGGCTCTCGCTTGCGACGGCGATCGCAGGCTTCGGTGCCGCAGCGCTGGTGTCGCCCGCCCAGGCCGATCCGCTGTGGCCCGGTGGGCCCGACGTTCCGGGTTTCGGTTCCTCGGATCCGGCTCTGCCGGTTCCCGCGCCCGAGCCGCAGATTCAGCGCCTCGCTCCCGCCAACTTCTCCGATCCCTCGATCAGCCCGAACGGCGGCGAGGTCGTCGGCGTCGGGCAACCGATCGCGATTCGTTTCAACGAGGCGATCGGTGATCGCGGCGCCGCGGAAGCCGCGATCCGCGTCACGAGCACTCCGGCGGTCGCCGGGCACTTCTACTGGATCAACGACACCCAGGTGCGGTGGTTGCCGAACGAGTTCTACCCGGCCCACACTCAGGTGAGTGTCGAGGCGGGCGGAGCTCGCGCAGACTTCTCCACCGGGGACTCGGTCGTCACCACCGCCGACGACGCAACTCACACGATCACCATCACGCGCAACGGTGAAGTCGTGAAGACCATGCCGACGTCGATGGGCAAGCCCGGCCATGAGACCCCGAACGGCACCTACCTCGTCGGTGAGAAATTCCGCGACATGTACATGGACTCGTCCACCTACGGTGTGCCGGTGGATGCCCCCGACGGCTACCGGACGTACGTCGAGTACGCCACCCGGATCTCCTACAGCGGCATCTTCGTCCATGCGGCGCCGTGGTCGGAGTGGGCACAGGGCTCCGAGGACACCAGCCATGGTTGCCTCAACGTCAGCACCGAGGACGGCCAGTGGTTCTTCGACAACGCCCAGAAGGGCGATCCGGTCGTCGTGGTGAACACTGCAGGCGGAACCCTCAGCGGATCCGACGGACTGGGTGATTGGAACCGCTGAGAAGGGGGCCTCTCCGCAAGGTCTTGGTTTCGACGTTCGATGTAGTTCGGGCCTAGTTCACCCACCGTTCGCGGTGGGTGAGCACAGTCCCCGCAGTGAGTACAACAACGGAACGAGTGCTGCCCACGGCACGCCGAAGGACCTTCTTCGGCAGGCCGTGGAGTGACTATGCACTCTTTCTGATTCTTCTCGGGCCGAATCTGGCCCTGCTGGTCGTGTTCACCTACCGACCTCTGATCGAAAACTTCCAGTTCTCCTTCTACGACTGGAATCTTTCCTCTCCCACGTCCACGTTCGTCGGCCTGGCGAACTACCGGGAATGGTTCTCGCGAGACGACACCTGGGTGATCGTCGGCAACACCGTCGTCTTCACCGTCGCCGCCGTAGTGGGCAGCCTCGTGCTCGGCCTGGTGCTGGCCATGCTGCTGGATCGAAAGCTCCGTGGCCGCAACTTCGTTCGGTCGGCGGTGTTCGCACCGTTCGTCATCTCCGGTGCCGCGATCGGCATCGCCTTCCAGTTCGTGTTCGATCCGAACTTCGGCCTCGTGCAGGATCTTTTGCACCGAGTGGGGCTGAGCTCACCCGACTTCTATCAAAATCCGCACTGGGCACTGTTCATGATCACCGTCACCTACCTGTGGAAGAACCTCGGCTACACCTTCGTCATATACCTTGCTGCCCTTCAGGGTGTTCGCAAGGAGTTGCTGGAAGCAGCTGAAATCGACCGTGCGAGCAAGTGGACCACTTTCCACAAAGTGCTTCTGCCACAGCTACGCCCGACGACCTTCTTCCTGTCCATCACGGTGCTGCTGAACTCGCTGCAGGTGTTCGACATCATCAACGTCATGACGCGCGGTGGGCCGCTCGGCAACGGCACAACGACGATGGTCTTCCAGGTGTACGAGGAGACCTTCCGCAATTTCCGTGCCGGCTACGGCGCCACCGTCGCGACCATCATGTTCGTGATTCTGCTGATCATCACCCTCGTGCAGGTACGAATCATGGATCGAGACGATCAGCGATGACCACAACGATGACACCCGTCGAGACGCAGATTCGCAGCGCCCCGAAAGATCCGCAGCGTCGGCGCAGCCTGTCGACGGTGTTCGGCTACATCGCAATGGTGTTGGTGCTGTTGATGATCGGCCTCCCGCTGTTCTGGATCCTGATCACCTCGTTCAAGGAACGCGGCGACATCTACACCCAGCCCGTGACGTGGTGGCCCCGCTCGTTCCGTCCCGAGAACTATTCCGAGGCGACCACCGAGGTGCCGTTCTTCACCTACCT
>NZ_JAHFVG010000010.1 GCF_023264675.1 Rhodococcus sp. (in: high G+C Gram-positive bacteria) | reverse complement strand
TCCGCCGCAACCGCCGCCGCCGTCCGCACCGCCTACCGCACCTGCACCTTCCCCAACTGCGATATCCCCTCCGCACGATGCCAACTCGACCACATCGTCCCCTTCGATCACCGCAACCCCGAAGCCGGAGGCTGGAGCATCGCCTCCAACCTCCACCCCGTCTGCACCTGCCACCACCAAGCCAAAACCGCGCAATTCTGGGACGCCGCCATGCACCGAGACGGGGTCATCATCTGGACCAGCAACACCGGCATCACCCACATCACCCTCCCCGACTTCGCCCTCCCCACCGCCATCACACCCCGCCGACAACCCCAACCCACACCAGAATTCGACCCGAACCAGAAAACCTGGTGGGAAAACCACATGCCCACCGACCACACACCCCCGACAGCCGCCGACGAACACGCCACCGCCGACAACGCTGCCCGCAACCGGATACGCAGAATCAGACGCAAATTCCGCCAACACAAAGCAATCCAACGACTACGACAACGCCACACCGACGACCTCCAACCCCCACCCTTTTAAGAAGAATCAGATGGGACGTGCAGACTTATGCTGTTTCAACAACTCTCGGTACACCGCTGCGTTCAACGCAGAGTGCGACACTTCTTCGTCGCTGAGCTCGCGCCGAACCTTGGCCGGCACACCGGCGACGAGCGAACGCGGCGGAACCTGCATGCCTTCGAGCACGAGTGCGCCGGCAGCGACGAGACTGCCCTCACCGATGACTGCACCGTTCATCACGATGGCGCCCATGCCCACGAGCGTCCCGTCGCCGATGGTGCAGCCGTGCAGCACCGCGTTGTGCCCGACGCTGACGTTGGCGCCGACCTTCAGGGGAAACCCAGGATCGACATGCGCTGCGACGCCGTCCTGCAGGTTGCTTCCCTCACCGATCGTGATGTCCTCGAATTCGGCACGCAGCACCGCCGCGTACCAAATGCCCGAAGAAGCAGCGATGTTCACTCGGCCGACGACGGTCGCGGTCGGCGCGACCCAGGCCTCGGCGTCCACCGTCGGACTTCCTGCGTCGAGCGCCCAGAGCGGTCCTACTGTTGTTCGATCGTCAGACACAAGCGGTTCCTTTCGGTGGTAACTCCGTCCGGAACCACTGTGCACGAGAAGAGCCAGCCGCCCAAGTCAGTCCGTCAAACTCGCGCCGGACCGATCCTTGATCGCCCAGGTGGCACCGAAGGACACGGCCGCGAGCAGCAGGAGGTAGATCGCGATGGCCATGGTGCCGCCGGTGGCGTCGAACAGCCACTGCGAGATCGTCCCAACGAAGGCGCCGCCGAAGATCGCGCCGATCGCGTAGGCAATCGAGGCACCGCTGTACCGCACCGACGCCGGGAACATCTCGGCGAAGAGCGCAGGCTGCGGACCGTACGACAATCCGAGGCCGACCGCGAACAGCAGCATCGCGACATAGATCCAGCCGAGCTGGCCGGTATTGATCAGCAGGAAGAACGGGACGGCGAAGAGCACCATCAGCGCATTACCGACGTTCATCACGATGGTGCGGTCCGTTCGATCCGACCACCAGGCGCCGACCAGCGTGAACACTCCCCACACGACGGCACTCGCCAGCGTCGCCACGAGGATCTCGGTCTTGCTGAAGCCGAACGTCTTGGTGATGTACGCGACGAGGAAGCCGCCGATGATCATGTAGCCGTTGCCGTTGGTACCGACGAAGGAGAAGGCTGCGAGGAACACCTGCTTGGGATGCTTGCGAAACAGCGAACCAACCGGAGCCGTGCTGCGCTGCTTGCGTTCCGCCAGTTCCAGGAAGACCGGGCTCTCCTCGACGCGGCGCCGGATGTAGTAGCCGATCAGGATCAACAGGAAGCTGAGCAGGAACGGGATTCGCCAGCCCCACGCCAGGAACTGTTCGTCCGTCATCAGCACGGTGCAGAGGGTCAGGGTGCCGGTAGCGAGAAGCATGCCGAACGGGACGCCCATCTGCGTCGCGGCACCGAAGATTCCGCGTCGGTTCGACGGCGCGTGCTCGACGGAGAGCAGTGCGGCACCGCCCCATTCACCGCCGGTCGAGAAGCCCTGCACGATGCGCAGCAGGATCAGCAGGGCAGGCGCCCACATACCGATGGTCGCGTACGTCGGGAGCAGACCGATGCCCACCGTCGCGACGCCCATCATTGCGAGCGTGGCGACGAGAACCTTCTTGCGTCCGATCTTGTCACCGAAGTATCCGGCGAGCACGGCGCCCAAAGGCCGAAACACGAAGCTGATTCCGACGGTCACGTACGAGACGAGCTGACCAGCCGTCCCCATCGGCGCGAAGAAGAGCTGCGCGAAAATGATCGCGGCTGCCTGCGCGTAGATGAAGAAGTCGTACCACTCGACGGTGGTCCCGATCATGCTGGCGAATGCAGCACGTTTGTAGTCGCTCTTCGCCGGGGTGGCGACGCCTGCCTCAGTTGCAGTCATCTTTTCTCGTCTCCTGGTTCACGCGTTCACGCACCTCTGACGGTCGTGATTACCGACCGATCATTCGGTGGTCTGCGAGTGAAGAGTAACGAGAATTTCGGCGCGTGTCATCGATTTCACAAAACTAATTCTTGGCAATCTGTTTACTTGCAGACTACACGCTGTTCGAGTGCCGAGATGGCCACATTCGTTGCCGAACAGTCTATTTCGGTATCGGAATGGTTCTGCTGTCACCGCGGAACTCGGCCACGACATCAGCGCCGCACGACACTGTCACGTCGTAGATCCCGTTCCGACCGAATCGTGCCCGTTCGACCGCCTGAGCGGTCAGGACGTCCCCGGACTTCGTGGGCTTGAGATACCGAATGTCGCACCGCGCTGCAACAGCCGCGTCATCGCGGCTGTTGCAGGCCATCGCAAACGTAGTGTCCGCGAGGATGAAGACGTAACCGCCGTGGGTGATGCCGTGACCGTTCACCATATCCTCGGTGACGGTCATCGACATCGTGGCGGTGCCGTCGGCAAGCTCGACCAACTCGATTCCGAGCTTGCGCGACGCGGCGTCGTTCTCGAACATGTCGAGCGAAATCTGATTCTGCCCCATCAGCGAACGCTGACTTCCTCTTGCGTGAACATGGTGACCCCACCCGAAGCGAAGTTCCGAAGGTCCTTGCCGGCAGCCGTCATCTCGGGCGACGCAAGCCCCGCTTTCAGGGAGTCCTCGTCGGCGAAGTACAGGTTCGCCACCGCGTAGTAGGGCGGTTCGGATCCGTCCATCGAACTGACCTTGCCCCAGGTGAATTCGGTGAGACCGGGTACGGCATTGGCGAGAGGAACGTGCACCGAGGTGTAGTGCTCGTCGAACGCCGCAGCATCCTCCGGCGTTCCGTAACACACGGCGACTCGAAAGCTCATCAGTTCTCACCCTCCGGCTTGGCGACGAGCGTCAGCACGTCGTAGGTGGCGACGGGATCGCCCTCCTGGTTGACAACGACTGCATCCCAACGCACTTCGCCGTAGTCGGCGCTCTGGCGCGGCGTGATCAGCTTGGCCGTGAGCGTGACCGTCAAGCTGTCCTCGGCCTTCACGGGCGTCAGGAATCGAAGGCTGTCGACGCCGAAGTTCGCGAGCACCGGGCCCGGCGCGGGATCGACGAACAGCCCTGCAGCGAGCGAGACGACGAGGTAGCCGTGCGCGACGATGCCGCCGAACAGCGGATTTGCCGCTGCTGCTTCGGGATCGGTGTGCGCATAGAAGGTGTCACCGGTGAACTCGGCGAAGTGGTCGATGTCAGCGCGGGTGACCTGGCGAGGTCCGCCGACGATGGTGTCTCCGAGCTTCAGCTCACCGAGGTTCTTACGGAACGGGTGAACGTCGCCGGTGATCTGCGCAGATCCGGTGACCCACTTGTTGCCGACGGCCGTGAGTACGTCGGGTGTTCCCTGAATTGCGGTGCGCTGCATGTGGTGGAGCACTCCGCGCATCCCGCCGAGCTCTTCACCGCCGCCCGCGCGTCCGGGGCCGCCGTGGACGAGGACCGGAAGCGGCGAACCGTGGCCGGTCGACTCTTTGGCGTCTTCGCTGTTGAGCACCAGGATTCGGCCGTGGTACGGCGCCGATCCCAGCACCACCTCACGCGCGATCGAAGAATCCTTCGTCACCAACGAGGCGACCAACGAGCCCTTGCCGCGAGCAACCAGATCCAGGAGATCAGCGGTGTCCTCGTAGCCCACCACCGTCGACACCGGGCCGAAGGCTTCGATCTCGTGCGGCTCGGGGGCGCTCTTGTCGCCCGCTTTCAGCAGGACCGGTGCCATGAACGCGCCGGGCCGTGGGTCGACGGTCTCGGGATCTCCGTAGACCACCGTCGCGGACTTGGTCAGTCCCCGAATGGATTTGAGGACCTCATCGCGCTGCTCGATGCTCGCGAGGGCTCCCATCGTCACACCCTCGGTACGAGGGTCGCCGACGACAACCTTGTCGAGCCGAGTCTTCAACGCGTCGACGACGGTGTCGACGAGCGGCGACGGCACCAGCACCCGGCGGATCGCCGTGCACTTCTGCCCCGCCTTCACCGTCATCTCGGCGAAGACACCTTTGACGAAGAGATCGAATTCCGGGTCTTCCGGCGTGACATCGGATCCGAGGATCGACGCATTGAGTGAGTCCGCTTCCGCGGTGAAGTGCACGCCCTCGCCGACGACGTTCTGATGCGAGCGGAGCGACGCCGCGGTGTCGGCCGAGCCGGTGAAGGCAACCGAATCCTGGCCACCGAGGTGATCGATGATTCCTCGAGCACTCCCCGAAATCAGCTGAACCGAGCCTTCGGGGAGAAGTCCGCTCTCGATGATGCGTCGAAACACCAGTTCGGTCAGATAGGCGGTCTGGCTGGCGGGCTTGATGACGGACGGGACGCCCGCGATGAATGCAGGCGCCAGCTTCTCGAGGAAGCCCCACACCGGGAAGTTGAAGGCGTTGATCTGCACCGCCACGCCCTTGCGCGAGGTGTAGATGTGCTGGCCGAGGAAGGTGCCCTTCTTGCCGAGCTGCTCGATGGCCCCGTCGAGGTAGACGGTGTCGTTCGGCAGTTCGCGACGCGCCTTGCTCGCGTAGCTCAGTACCGTGCCGAAGCCGCCGTCGATGTCGACACCCGAGTCGCGCTTCGTCGCGCCGGTGAGCGTCGAGACCTCGTAGAACTCGTCCTTGCCCGCCATCAGCGTCAATCCGAGTTGTTTGAGCAATCCGGCGCGCTCGTGGAAGGTCAGTGCGGCGAGAGCCGGGCCACCGACGGTGCGGGCGTAGTCGATCATTCCGGCGACATCGAGTCCGGTCGAGGAGATCCGAGCGACCTCGGTTCCGTCGATCGCGCTGAGCAACGGTGTTCCCTCGTCGCTCGCCGCGAACCATTGTCCTTGGGCGTAGCTCTCCAGCATTCTGCTCACAGCATCTCCGTCTCACCGTACGTTCGGTCGGTAATTACCATCGCCCCTAGGCCGCGAACTTGTCAAGCATCGTGGATCGTTACCCCGGCAAACGGTAGGGTTTCAGACATGAACTTCCACCCACCCCGCGAATGGTTCGGCGCCAAGAAAGTCGGCTGGGGAATCAGCCCGCGCACGTGGGAAGGGTGGGTCGCCACCGCCGTGATCGCGGCCGTGCTGATCGTCGTGATCGGCCTCGTGACGGGCTGATTCAGGCCTTACGCAGACCGTCGAACGTCAGCGCCACCACCGCGTCGGCGAGGTCGTTTGCCGATCCACCGGTGCGCGGCTTGTACCACTCGATCAGCGAGTTGACCGTTCCGAACAGCAACCGCGACACGAGCGCCGGATCGATGTCGGCGCGAAGGTCGCCCTCCTTGGCAGCTTCGACGACGAGGTCGCTGACGAAGACGTCGAACTCGCGGCGTCTCGCGAGGGCACGTCGCTCGACCTCGGTATTTCCGCGTACTCGCAGCAGTAGCGTCACGTAGGGCAGTTCGGCGACGAGAATCTCGACGCTGCGCCTGACCAGATATTCGAGTCGATCGATGTAGCGCCCCTCGGTGGCTCGCTCCTCGGTGGTAACCGCGAACAGCGCGTTGAGCGCACGCGAGAGAGCCAGCTCGAGAAGCTCGGCCTTACCCGACACGTGGTGATAGATCGAGCTCTTCGTGATGCCGAGTCGGCCGGCCAGAACCTCCATCGAGGTGCCGTCGTACCCCTTGTCGTTGAAGACCTTCACCGCGACGGCAAGAAGGGAGTCGAGGTCGTAGCCCGGGCGGCCGGGAAGGCCGGTGCGACGCGGGGCACGTGCGGTTGTCATGGGGTTCATCCTCCCAGGCTCGACGCGATTCCACAGCACCGCGACTCGCCGCTCTTGCGTAACGACCGAATGTTCGGTTATTAATGAAGGGTAATCCGTCGAAGGAGCAAATAGTGGGCGAAGTATTTCTGGTATCGGGAGCTCGAACGCCGCACGGTCGATACGGCGGTGCACTCGCGAGCGTCCGACCGGACGATCTGGCGGGAATCGTCGTAGCCGAGGCTGTCCGCCGCGCCGGCGTTCCCGCCGAAGCGATCGACGAGGTGATTCTCGGTGCAGCGAACCAGGCGGGCGAGGACAATCGTGACGTGGCTCGAATGGCCGTACTGCTCGCCGGATTGCCCGTGTCGGTGCCCGGCTACACCGTCAACCGCCTGTGCGCGAGCGGCCTGACCGCCGTCGCCAATGCCGCCGCCTCGGTCCGGAGCGGCGAAGCCGACATCATCGTCGCGGGTGGCGTCGAGTCGATGACGCGGGCACCCTGGGTCATTGCCAAGCCGGGAACACCGTGGGCGAAGCCAGGAGAAATCTTCGACACCGCACTCGGCTGGCGATTCACCAACCCGCGCTTCGATGCTCCGACGACGCTGTCGATGGGTGAGACCGCCGAGGAAGTGGCAGCCCAGGAGGGCATCACCCGCGAGGAGTCCGACGCCTTCGCGTTACGCAGCCAGGAACGGGCCATTGCCGCCCAGGATGCTGGGCGTTTCGACGACGAGATTGTCGCCGTGCCGACGAAGGACGGCGACGTCACGCGGGACGAGACCCCGCGTCGTGGCCTCACACCCGAGAAGCTCGGGAAATTGAAGACCGTCTTCCGGAAGGACGGAATCGTTACTGCCGGCACCTCCTCCCCGTTCACCGACGGAGCATCGGCTCTCGTCGTGGCCGGCGAGGATGCCGTGAGCAAGTACAACCTCGAGGTCCGCGGACGCATCGTGACCAGCGCAAGCGCCGGAGTCGAGCCCAGGGTCATGGGCCTCGGTCCGGTGCCGTCCACGCAGAAGGCACTCGCCCGCGCCGGGTGGAGCATCGACGATCTGGATGCCATCGAGCTCAACGAGGCTTTCGCTGCCCAGTCGCTCGGTGTCATCCGGCAGCTGAAGCTCGACGAAGCCAAGGTCAACGCCGACGGCGGCGCCATTGCACTCGGCCACCCGCTCGGTTCCTCGGGTGCCCGGATTCTGCTGACCCTGCTGGGCCGGATGGAACGCGAAAAAGCCTCCCGCGGACTCGCGACGCTGTGTGTCGGCGTCGGCCAGGGTGTGTCGATGTTGATCGAGGCGCCGTGAATACCCTCAACGTCGAAGAGCTTCCGGACCGCGTCGTCGTCACGCTGTCCCGCGAGAAGCAACGCAACGCGATCGACTCCGAGATGATCTCCGAACTGCACGAGGTCTGCGCCCTCGTCGAGAACGAACCCAAGCTTCTGCTGCTGACCGGTCAGGGTGATCACTTCGCGGGCGGTGCCGACATAAACCAGTTGCGCTCCCGCACCCGCGACGACGCTCTGCGCGGGATCAACCGAAACCTGTTCGACCGCATCGCTTCCCTCCCTCTTCCCACAGTCGCGGCCATTCGCGGATACGCCCTCGGCGGCGGTGCCGAGTTGTCCTACGCCTGCGATATTCGGATCGCGTCGTCCACCGCGAAGTTCGGCAATCCCGAGCCAGGCCTCGGCATCATGGCGGCGGCAGGCGCCAGTTACCGCCTCCCGACGCTGGTCGGGCTATCGGTGGCCAAGCAGGTGCTCCTCGGCGGCCACCTGATCGACGCCGACGCCGCGCTGCGGTCCGGCCTGATCCTCGAAATCTCGGAAGATCCGCTGGCCTCGGCGCATTCGCTTCTGGACCGCGTCGCGAAGCAGGCTCCGCTGGCACTCAAGCTCACCAAGAAAATTCTCGACGCACCCGGCTCACACCCGTGGGCCGACGACATCGCCCAAGCCGTCCTCTTCGAGACCGAGGACAAACAACGCCGCATGACGGCATTTCTGGAGAAAAAGAAATGACAGTTCCCTCGAAGGTAGGCGTCGTCGGCGGCGGGCGCATGGGCGCCGGAATCGCCCAGGTGTTCGCCCAGCTCGGATCGACGGTCGTCATCGCCGAAGCGGCCGATCAGGATGCAGCGCGGGGGCGGGTCTCCACCGGTCTGGCGCGCGCGCACGAACGCGGGAAGCTGGACAGCACCCCCGATGAAATCCTGGCCCGCGTATCCACCGTCGGAGCGCCGGACGAGCTGCCGTCGGATCTCGACCTCGTCGTCGAAGCTGTTCCCGAGATTCCCTCGCTCAAGATCGAGGTGCTTGCGCTGATCGACAAGACGGTCTCGCCGTCCACGGTGATCGCGTCCAACACCAGCTCCATCTCGATCGCCGAGCTCGGCGCGGCACTGAGCGATCCGACGCGGTTCATCGGAATGCACTTCTTCAACCCCGTTCCGGTATCGACCCTGGTGGAGATCGTTCGCGCACCCTCGACCTCGGTTGCCGTCGTGGACAAGGTGCGCGACTGGGTGGCCCTGCTCGGCAAGTCGGAGGTGCTCGTCAACGACTCCCCCGGGTTCGCCACCAGCCGCCTCGGGGTCTCCCTCGGCCTGGAAGCCATCCGAATGCTGGAGGAAGGCGTCGCCGATGCCGAATCCATCGACCGAGCAATGGAACTCGGTTACAAGCATCCGATGGGACCGCTGCGGTCGACAGATCTGGTCGGTCTCGATGTGCGGCTCGCCATCGCCGAGCACTTGGAGTCGACGCTCGGCGCGCGCTTCAGCCCGCCTCAGCTGCTGCGCGACAAGGTTGCTCGCGGGGAAATCGGACGTAAGTCAGGCAAGGGCTTCTACGATTGGGAGAAGAAATGACGGTTCGACTGGATATTTCGGATGATCTCGCAACCATCACGCTCGAGCGGTCCTCTCTGAACATCGAGACAAAACTCGCGTTCCAGAAGGCCGTCGACGGGGTCTCCGGCGCACGGGCCGTCCTCATCACCGCCGAGGGCAAGAACTTCTGCGTCGGGCAAGACCTGGGCGAGCACGTCGAGGCTTTGCAGAAGGATCCGGCGACGGCGATGGACACCGTCGGGATTCACTACAACCCGCTGATCCGATCGTTGAAGAACCTCGATGTGCCCGTCGTGGTTGCCCTCCCCGGCGCCTGCGTCGGCGCCGGCCTCGGGATCGCACTCGCCGGAGATGTCCGGGTCGCCGGCACCAAGAGTTCATTCGGAACCGCCTTCACCGGGATCGGCCTGGCCAGCGACTCCGGACTGAGCTACTCGCTCGTCGAATCACTGGGAAGCAGCCGCGCCACTGCCCTCATGTTGCTGGGCGACAAGATCACCGCCGAGCAAGCCCTCGACTGGGGACTCGTGCACCGCCTGGTTCCCGACGACGAGGTTCGCGACACCGCGCTGACGCTGGCACAGAAGCTGGCAGCGGGACCCACCGCGGCGTATCGGCAGGTCAAGAGCCTGGTTCGGGCATCCGCGTCCGGGCTGTTCGACGCCCTCGACCGCGAGGCCACGGCGCAGACGCTGCTGGGCCAGACCGTCGACCACAAAGCTGCGGTCGATGCGTTCCTCGCTAAGGAGAAGCCCTCGTTCCTCGGCATGTGAGCGCGAATACATAGCCCGTCATGTATTCGCACGCACATGGGGAGGGTTCACCGCTTGTGCCCCGGGTCACTTCGGTGCATACTGGTTACCAACCGATCATTCGGTAATGAAAGTAGGACTTATGACCACGTCAAACACCCTCGACGCCACCGCGCTGCAAGAGGATTTCGACGCGACCATCGCCCACGAGCAGCGTGTCGAACCCCGTGACTGGATGCCCGACGGCTACCGCAAGTCGTTGATCCGCCAGATCGCCCAGCATGCGCACTCCGAGATCATCGGGATGCAGCCGGAGGGCAACTGGCTCACCCGCGCGCCCTCGCTGCGCCGCAAAGCGATCCTGATGGCCAAGGTTCAGGACGAAGCCGGCCACGGTCTCTACCTGTACTCGGCCGCGGAGACCCTCGGCGCCGACCGTGCGGATCTGACGGTCAAGCTCATCGAGGGCAAGCAGAAGTACTCCTCGATCTTCAACTACCCCACCTTGACCTACGCCGACGTCGGCACCATCGGCTGGCTCGTCGACGGCGCGGCCATCTGCAATCAGGTCCCTCTGTGCCGCAGCAGCTTCGGACCGTACGCGCGCGCCATGATCCGCGTCTGCAAGGAAGAGTCCTTCCATCAGCGCCAGGGATTCGAGCTGCTCGCGACGATGATGCGCGGCACCGACGAACAGCGCGCGATGGTCCAGGAGTCCGTGAATCGCTGGTGGTGGCCGGCGCTGATGATGTTCGGCCCGCCGGACGACGAGAGCCCCAACACCGAGCAGTCCATGAAGTGGGGCATCAAGCGCCACACCAACGACGAACTGCGCCAACGCTTCGTCGACATGTCGATCCCGCAGGCCGAGGCTCTGGGAGTCACGTTCCCGGACCCGGATCTGAAATGGAACGAAGAACGTAAGTCCCACGACTTCGGTGAGCCCGACTGGAGCGAGTTCATGCAGGTCATCAAGGGCAACGGCGCGTCGAACATCGAGCGCATCGCCAATCGTCGCGCAGCCCACGAGGACGGCGCCTGGGTCCGCGAGGCCGCGACCGCTTTCGCCGAAAGGAACGCAGCATCATGACAGAGTTCACCGCCGAGGGCGGCCACGGCGCCGTCCCCACCGAGGGCGTGCCCGTCGAGCCGAAACGTGAAGCAGTCAAAGCTGATTGGCCCCTGTACGAGGTTTTTCTGCGCGGCAAGCGTGGACTCAACCACGTCCACGTCGGATCCCTGCATGCCGCCGACGACCACATGGCGCTCCGGCATGCGCGCGACGTCTACACCCGTCGCAACGAGGGCGTGAGCATCTGGGTCGTGCCGTCCAACTCGATCGTCGCGTCGTCGCCGTCGGAGAAGGATCCGTTCTTCGCGCCGAGCGGCGACAAGGTGTACCGGCACCCGACGTTCTACGAGATCCCCGACAACGTTCCCCACATGTAAGGCCCCACCTTTCGGACAGGACTGCACGATGACTGATCACGACAACGCCTACGAGGGCCTGGTCAACGAGGACACGCAATCGCAGTGGGCATTCGGAACCAGCTTCGACGATCCTCTCGCCGGGGTGGACACAACTGTCCCCGACGACGTCGACCTGAAAGCCCTTGCGGCGTACTGCCTGATGCTCGGCGACGACGCCCTCATCAGCTCCCAGCGACTCGCCGAGTGGAGCACACGCGCACCGGAACTCGAAGAAGAGGTCGCGCTGGCCAACGTCGGACTGGATCTTCTCGGACAGGCACGACTGCTTCTCGCGCGCGCCGCCAAGGCCGATCCGACTGTGGTTCCGTACATCTCGGACACCTCGCCGGCGCCCGCCGAGGACGCTCTCGCGTACTTCCGCACCGACGCCGAGTTCAAGAACGTGCGCCTCGCCGAGCTCGACAACGGTGACTTCGCGAAATCACAGGTACGCCTGCTGATTCTGTCGACGTGGCGCCTTGCGATCTTGGATCGACTGCGCACCTCGCGTGACCCGGTCCTCGCTGCGGTCGCGAACAAGGGCATCAAGGAACTCACCTACCACCGCGACTACTCGGCCCGCTGGGTCGTCACTCTCGGATGCGGAACCGACGAATCCAAGCGCCGCGTGACGGGCGCCCTCGATCGCCTCTGGCCCTATGTCTCCGAACTCTTCCTCCCGACGGACGAGGAGATCACGCTCGCGAAGGTCGGCGTCGGTGTCGACCCCCGGGACGTGAAGGAAGAATTCGACTCGGTGATCGCCCAGGTTCTGCACGCCGCGGAACTCGTAGCGCCCGAGGGTAAGTCAGTCGGAACCATCGGTGGCCGCGGCGGCCGTCGCGGCATCCATACCGAAGCCTTCGGCCCCTTGATCGCCGAGATGCAGACCGTCGCCCGCGCCCACCCGGAGGGAGTCTGGTGAATACTGCTTACGAGGTAGCAGCATCCGTAATGGACCCCGAGATGCCGTTGCTCACCCTGGACGATCTCGGGGTGCTCCGCGAGGTCGAGGTCCGCGACAACGGCAGCGTCCTGGTGACCATCACCCCGACGTACTCGGGATGCCCCGCCATGGCCACGATGCGCGACGACCTCACCCACAAGCTCTTGGACCACGGCTACCGTGACGTCGAGATCGTCACCAGCCTCACCCCGGCGTGGAGCACCGACTGGATCTCCGAGGACGGTCTCCGCAAACTTCGCGAGACCGGATATTCGACGCCCGGGCCTGCCCCGGCTCGCGCGTCGGGCCCCGTTCCATTGACGTTGACGGTCAAGCCGCGGGTCATCGACTGCCCCCAGTGCGGTTCGTCGAATACCCGTTTGACCTCGGAGTTCGGGGCCACGCTCTGCAAGGCCCAGTACCGCTGCGACAGCTGCCTCGAACCGTTCGACCACGTGAAGGAAATCTGATGACCGTCACCGACGAGCCTGTGGTCACCTCCAGCCGCAACAAGGCATTCCACACACTGACCGTCGCCGACGTCGAATCACTGTGCGACGACGCCGCGGCCGTGACCTTCGACGTCCCGACCGATCTCCAGGGTGAATTCGACTTTCTCCCCGGCCAATCGCTGATGCTGAGCCGGACCGTCGACGGCGTCGAGCATCGTCGTTCGTACTCCATCTGCGCGGCCGCGGGCGCCAAGCCGCGCGTCGGCGTTCGCGAGGTCACCGACGGCTTGTTCTCCTCGTGGCTCGTCCACGAGGTCAAAGCCGGCGACAAGATCGACGTGCAGGGTCCCACCGGAAACTTCCATGCCGATCCGGCTGCGGGCGGTAGGCACGTCCTCATCGCCGCCGGTTCCGGCATCACACCGATGCTGTCGATCGCCGCGTCCGTCCTCGCCAATCCCGACGCCGAAGTGGTTCTGCTGTACGGCAATCGGCGTACGCGTTCGGTGATGTTCGCCGAGGAGATCGCCGATCTCAAAGATCAGTACGGCAGCCGCTTCGACGTCATCCACGTTCTTTCGCGTGAGCCACGCGAGGTGGAACTCTTCAGCGGCAGGCTCGACGCCGAGCGGCTGAAGGACATCCTCGACACCGTCGTCCCGACGCCGGACATCGACCACTTCTGGTTGTGCGGGCCGTTCGGCATGGTGAACGACGCGCAGGACGTCCTTGCAGGCCTCGGCGTCGAGAAGTCGCAGATCCACCACGAGCTCTTCTACGTCGACGACGTTCCCCCGCCGCAGGAGAAGCATCGCGAGCCCGGAGTCACCGGTCCCAGCAGCGAGGTCACCATCACCCTCGACGGCCGAACCGTGACCGGCACACTGCCCCAGGACGAGTCGATCCTCGATTCCGCCGAGCAACTGCGCTCCGACCTCCCCTTCGCCTGCAAGGGCGGCGTGTGCGGCACCTGCCGCGCCAAGGTCACTCTCGGCGACGTGGACATGCGTCGCAATTACGCACTCGAAGACAACGAGGTCGCCGCGGGCTTCGTACTCACCTGCCAGACCTTCCCCGTCAGCGACACCGTGACCGTCGATTTCGACGCCTAATATCCGGAGACCATCATGACCAGTGTGCTGTCCGCCCCGACCGACACGCCCGATATCGAGTTCGCTTCGCGCGACCAGATCTCGACGTTGCAGCTTCAGCGCCTGCAGTGGTCGCTGAAGCATGCGTACGACAACGTTCCCCACTATCGGAAAGCGTTCGACGACGCCGGAGTACACCCGAACGATCTGAGGGACCTGTCCAATCTGGCGAAGTTCCCCTTCACCGCGAAGAAGGACCTGCGCGAGAACTACCCCTTCGGCATGTTCGCGGTGCCGCAGAACCAGGTCTCGCGCATCCACGCATCCTCGGGCACGACGGGCAGGCCGACGGTCGTCGGGTACACGGCGAACGACATCAACAACTGGGCCGACCTCATCGCGCGCAGCCTGCGCGCCGGCGGGGTCAAGCCGTCGGACAAGGTGCATGTCGCCTACGGCTACGGACTCTTCACCGGTGGTCTCGGTGCGCACTACGGCGCCGAGCGGCTCGGCTGCACGGTGATTCCGATGTCCGGCGGCATGACCGATCGCCAGATCCAGCTCATCGAGGACTTCGAGCCCGACGCGATCATGGTCACCCCGTCGTACATGCTCACGATCGTCGACGCGATGATCAAGAAGGGCATCGATCCCGCGAAGACGTCGCTGAAGACCGGAGTGTTCGGCGCCGAGCCGTGGACCGAGGAGATGCGCAAGGAGATCGAGAAGACTCTCGATATGGATGCCGTCGACATCTACGGCCTGTCCGAGGTCATGGGACCGGGCGTTGCGATGGAATGCGTCGAAACCAAGGACGGACTCCACATCTGGGAGGATCATTTCTACCCGGAGGTCATCGATCCGGTGACCGGCGAGGTTCTACCCGACGGCGAGGAGGGCGAGTTGGTCTTCACATCGCTGTCCAAGGAAGCGATGCCGATCATCCGGTACCGCACCCGCGACCTGACGCGCCTGCTGCCCGGCACCGCCCGCACGATGCGGCGGATGCAGAAGGTCACCGGGCGCACCGACGACATGATCATCCTGCGCGGAGTCAACCTGTTTCCGACGCAGATCGAAGAGCTCATCCTGACGGTTCCCTCGCTGGCACCGCAGTTCCAGTGTGTACTCGAGCGTGCCGGGCGGATGGACTCGTTGACGGTGCTCGTCGAGGCGCGTCCCGACGCTCCTCTCGACGTGCATCCCGTGGCGGCGGCAACCCTGCGCAAGCTGGTGAAGGACCGAATCGGAGTGAGCGTTCAGGTCGACGTGGTGGCCCCCGCGGCGCTCGAACGTTCCATCGGCAAAGCTCGTCGTCTGATCGACAACCGACCGACCTCATGAGGTAACCAGTGCAGTTCGACAGATGGCGCGAGGAGGTGTCGGCGGCGTTCGTGCCGCTCGATGCCTCCTCGAATGCGCCCGGCAGCTCGTTCGACGGCGGGCTGAGTTCCGGTGCGGTCGGGTCGTTGCACATCAGTGAGGTGTCCGGATGCGCCGTCGACGTGCGCCGGACGCCCTCGGCCATCAAACGAAGCGACCCCGGCCTGGTGAAGGTCGGGGTTCAGTTGCGCGGCACCGGCGTTGTGGTGCAGCGCGATCGCCAGGCGGTACTCGGACCGGGTGATTTCGCGGTCTACGACACCAGCGAGCCGTACACACTGCATTTCGCCGGGGATTTTGCGATGTTCGTGCTGATGTTTCCGCGCGAGTCGCTCAAGATCAGACCCAACGACCTGGCGCAGGTCTCGGCTCTTCGGATCGACGGCGACGACGGCGTCGGTTCGCTCATCTCACCCTTCCTCGCAGGACTGCGAAAGGGCCTGTCCGACGGCGCCTTGGCGTCCTCGCGCATGTTCGAGGACGGAGTTCTCGATCTCGTCAGTGCGGCGTTGGACGAGCGGTCCCCGCACGAGAACCAGTCGCCCGGTGCGGTAATCCTCGCGGGGGCGCACTCGTTCATCGAGGACTCTCTGCACGACCCGGACTTGAATACCTCGATGGTCGCTGCCGCCCAGCATATTTCGCCGCGCTATCTGCAGAAGCTGTTCGAGGCCGATGGAGGCGTCGCGGCGTGGATTCGGTCTCGCAGGCTCGACCGTTGTCGACGCGATCTCGAGGATCCGCGGCTCGCTCGCGACAGCATCGGAACCATCTGCGCTCGTTACGGTTTGGTCGATTCGGCGCATTTCTCCCGGGTGTTCAAGGAAACGTACGGCGTCTCGCCGCGGACTGCGCGTTCCGCGCCCGTGCGTGCGTAGTCGGTCTCTGCACCTACTACGCGCACACGGGCGGCGGAGCCGCACTACAGGACGATCGTGACTACCTTCTCCTCGGTGTTCGCCTCGATACCTGCCCAACCGAGCTCGCGGCCGGTACCACTGGTCTTCATGCCGCCCCACGGGAGTGCGGGATCGATTGCAGCCCAACCATTGACCCACACCGCGCCGGCGCGAACCTGCGCCGCCAACGAATGGGCACGCGATACGTCGCGGGTCCAGATCGAGGCAGCCAGACCGTAGGCTGTCCCGTTCGCGATGGTGATAGCTTCCTCCGGGGTGTCGAACGGGATCACTGTGCCGACCGGACCGAAGATCTCCTCCTGGGCGATCTTCATGTCGTTGTTCGCATCGGCGAAGATCGTCGGCTCGACGAAGAAGCCGTCGCGATCCGGAGCGCCGCCGCCGGCAGCGACACGGGCACCGCCGTCGCGACCGGCCTGGATGTAGCCGAGCACCGAGTCACGCTGCTTGGCGTTGACGAGTGCACCCATCGTGGTCGCCGGGTCGAACGGATCCCCCAGCACCTGAGCAGCGGCAGCACCCGCCAAGCCGTCGACCACCTGGGAGTACAGCGAACGATGAACCAGCACACGGGTTCCCGCGGCACACACCTGCCCCTGATTGAAGAACAAGCCCATCGCGGTGCCGTTGATCGCCGCTTCGAGATCGGCATCGTCGAGGATGATCTGCGGCGACTTTCCACCGAGCTCGAGGGTGGTGCGCTTGAATGTGTCGGCGGCCTTCTTGGCGATGATCCGGCCGACACGCGGGCTTCCGGTGAAGCTGATCTTGTCCACATCGGGATGCCCGACGAGCGCGTCGCCGGTCACCTCGCCGAGTCCGGGAACGACATTCACGACGCCTGCAGGCACACCGGCCTCGTGGATGAGCCGCGCGAGGTGCAGGATCGAGAGCGGTGCGTCCTCCGGCGGCTTCACGACGAGTGTGTTGCCAGCGGCCAACGCGGGAGCCAACTTCCACGCCGCGATCATCAGCGGGGTGTTCCAGGGAACGATCGCGCCGATGACGCCGACGGGTTCGCGGACGGTGTAGGAGTGAGTCGGCTGACCGAAGTAGCCTGCCGTCGGAATCGTCGTGCCCTGAATCTTGTCGGCCCAGCCGGCGAAATGCCGGAACGTCGCGGCAGCATTCGGGATGTCGAGCATCGCCGGCTGCCCGACGGGTTTGCCGACGTCGTGCGCTTCGAGGCGCGCCAACAAGTCACCGTCGCGTTCGATCAGGTCGGCGATGCGGTTCAACAGCTTTCCGCGTACGACGCCGGGGTTGGCACCCCATTCGCCGTTGAGCTGTGCGCGCGCTGCCCGGACGGCGGTGTCGACGTCGGTAGCAGTGGCCGAGGAGATCTCGGTGAGCGGCTGACCCGTCGTCGGGTTCAGGTCGGTGAACGTGCCGCCGTCCGAGGCGCCGGTCCACTGGCCTGCGATGAACAGCTGAGTGGCGGTATCGACGGGGAGGGTCGTCAGTGTTGCAGTCATTGTTTTCGAGCCTCTCTAGTACAGGATCAGGCCGCGGACGTTCTCGGCGTTGCGCATGGCCTCGTAGCCGTCGTTCACCTGGTCGAGGGTGTAGGTGCGGGTGATCATCTCGTCGAGCTTGAGCTGACCCTCCATGTAGAGGCGCAGCAGATGCGGGATGTCGAAGCGGATGTTGGCGTTGCCGAACCATGCGCCCTTGAGCGTCTTGCGCATCGCGGTGAGGTCGAACAAACTCAGCGACACGTCGGTCTGCGTGATGTCGCCGACCGAGACGTTCACGCACGTACCGCCTTTGGCCACCAGGCTCATGGCAGGCGCGATGATCGCGCCGCTCGCGACGTCGATGGTGATGAGCACCTTGTCTGCCAGCGCGCCCCAGGTCAGATCGTTGACGAGCGGCAGAGCCTCCTCGATGCTGGCCGCGGTGTGCGTCGCGCCGAAGATCTTGGCCTGATCACGCTTGAACGGGGACGGGTCGACCACCACGACATGGCGAGCACCGGCGAGCGCTGCACCTTGCACTGCACCGCAGCCGACGCCGCCCATCCCGAGGATGACGACGGTCTCGCCGGCGGATACTCCGGCGGCGTAGACCGCGGATCCCCAGCCGGTGGTGACGCCGCAGCCCACGAGGGCTGCCTTGTCGAGCGGAATGTCGTTGGTGATCTTGACGCACGATGCTTCATTGACGACGGTCTGCGGGGCGAAAGTGCCGAGCAGGCACTGGATTCCCGCATCCTGGCCGCGGACATGGTGCCGGGCGGTGCCGTCGCTGACCTGGTATCCCTCGAGCAGGTGAGCACCGAGGTCGCAGATGCTGGACTGGCCGTTCGCGCACGCTCGACATTTACCGCAGGCCGGGATGAAGCCGAGCGCAACGTGATCGCCGACCTCGACAGAAGTGACGCCGGGTCCGATCTCGGTGACGACGCCCGCGCCCTCGTGGCCGCCGATGAACGGGAGCAACCCGACCGGCACGCTGCCGTCGCGTACGTGTTCGTCGGAGTGGCACAGACCGGATGCCGCCAACTCGACCTTCACTTCGCCGTACTTGGGGGCGTCGAGAACGAGGTCCTCGATCTTCCAGTCCTGCCCGGCTTCCCAGAGAACTGCTGCTTGCAATGTCATCGCTGACCTTCCTTCGAATGTGTCCTGGGTCATAGCTTGGCCCGAGATGGCATCCGAAGACTTGTCCGTGCGCGCACAGAAGTTGTCGTTATGCGCACTCGGCAATATTTCCCGCGGCGTACCCCGCCGATTACCTGCGTGTTTCCGCGGACGTTCATGCGACGAAGAGTCAACTATCTCGACACGGTGAGGCCATCCAAGGCGGCTCGAGCAGGCAAAACTTGAGCTCTCCTGCAACAGAAAAGGCCTCACATGACTCACCATCAGTTCCGCGCCGCAGCCGTCCAGGCAGCCCCGGTGTTCCTCGACCTCGATGCCTCGATCGACAAGGCGATCGGTCTCATCGAGGACGCAGCCCGCGCCGGTGCCGAGCTCGTCGCCTTCCCCGAGACCTACCTGCCGGGCTATCCCTGGTACATCTGGCTCGACGCCCCGGCGTGGGGATTCCAGTTCACGCAGCGATACTTCGACAACTCGCTCGAGTACGGCACACCAGAGGCCGACCGAATCGCGCAGGCCGCCAAGGACAATCACATCATGGTGGTCATGGGACTGAGCGAGCGCTACAAGGCGAGCCTCTACATCGCCCAGTGGATCATCGACGCCGAGGGCAAGACGGTCGCGATGCGCCGCAAGCTCAAGCCGACCCACGTCGAACGGACGGTCTACGGCGAGGGCGACGGCTCCGACCTGTCGGTCTACGACACCGCGCTCGGCCGTGTCGGTGCACTCTGCTGCTGGGAGCACCTGCAGCCGCTGTCCAAGTACGCGATGTATTCGCAGAACGAACAGATCCACGTCGGCGCCTGGCCGAGCTTCTCCCTGTACACCGGGGCTGCCTACGCACTCGGGCCCGAGGTCAACACTGCTGCCAGCCGGATCTATGCCGTCGAGGGTGGCTGCTTCGTCATCAGTCCCTGTGCGACGGTCTCACCCGAGATGATCGACATCATGTGCACCGACGACGCCAAACGTGCGATGCTCACCGCAGGCGGCGGTCACGCCCGAATCTTCGCTCCCGACGGACAATTGATGCACGAGCCTCTCGCTCACGACGAGGAAGGACTCGTCTTCGCCGACATCGACACCAGCGTCATCTCGATCGCGAAGGCAGCCGCCGATCCTGCAGGCCATTACTCCCGTCCGGACGTTACCCGGTTGTGGCTCAACAAGACTCCCGGCGATCGTGTGGTTCCAGGGCAGCCGGTGGACCGGGCACGCTACGACGTCACGGAGGAGCCGGCCGAACTCCGGCTCGAGATCATCGAGCATCTGGCCGGCCTCGAGGACTCCGCGCATGTCTGACCTCGAATCCGCCATCCCCGATCACCTCGTCGGCCCCCGCTCGTGTCCACGCCGGACACCGGCGTCGTACGAACCTCCTTTCCCGTCGTATGTCGCCCGTTTTCCGGTGGCTACCAAGCAGGTCGTGATGGCGTACTTCGGAATTCAAGGCACTCCCGGAGAGTCTCCATGGGGTGACGACGGGCCTGCCAGCCGCGATCGAGCCCGCTACGTCGACGAGGAGGGCATCGACACCACAGTGTTCATCGGCTACTGGGACGACGTCGCCGCGTTCGATCGCTGGTATCTCGCGACGGGAAACGCATGGACCGACACCGTCGGCCGTTTCGTCGAGGTGCTCCGACCCTCGGTCGATCGTTACGAGACCCTGTTCTCGAGCACCGGCCGACTGGAAGGTGTCGCGACGCTGACGGATTCGCTCAGCGGAGCCATCGAAGAACATGCGTACTGGGGCGGGGTCCGCGACCGAATCCCGTTGTCACAGAGCGATACTCTGGAATCAACGGGGATGCCCACTGTGGTTCGTGACGGCGACCGCGTCCGCGTCGTCCCGCACGAGAACATCTGCCTCATCCGGTCTGGTCAGGATTGGGCCGACACGGAGGGCGCCGAACGCGAGATGTATCTGCGGGACGTCGAACCGGTCCTGCGTGCCGGGATGGACTTCCTACGTGACGACGGCCTGTCGATCGGGTGTTTCGCCAACCGATACATGACGGTCGTCGACGAGGACGGCCACGACACCGACAAGTCCTTCGGGATGAGTTGGTGGCGTTCGCTCGCCGAGCTCGAGGCCTGGGCGGAGTCGCATCCGACACACGTCGACATCTTCGGAGCGGCGCTTCGCTATCTGTCCACGATGGGTCCGGCGGCCGCGCTGCGGCTCTACCACGAGGTCACCGTCGCCGGCGCCGACGAGCAGTTCTTCGAGTACAACGGCTGCCACGAGCGCACGGGTCTGCTGCGGACTGCCGCCGCTCGTTCTACGCTGTGAACGGAGGTATTCATCGTGGCCGAAGCCCTACGCACCGAAGCCGTCGACCCCGCGGACAGTATCGATTTCTGGACGGCGGCGGTCAGTCGCACCTATGTCGATCTCGACTGCGCCGTGCCCGAGGACGCGTCGACCATCTCCGGCCACATCGAGTCGACAGATCTCGCGACGCTCGGTCTGTCACGGGTCACCGCGACGGCTCAGAGTGTCCTGCGGACCCCGGCGGGTATCTCCCGAACCAGCGCCGACTACTTCTTGGTCAGCGTGCAGACGGCGGGCACGGGCATCATCGCTCAGGATGATCGGACCGCGATCCTGGAACCGGGTGATTTCGCTCTGTACGACAGCACCCGCCCCTACAGCCTGCAGTTCGACGATCCGTTCGCCCAGTACGTTCTGATGCTTCCCGGTTCCACGCTGCGCACCCTGGTTCGGGACACCGGCTCGTTGACCGCGCGCGCCGTGTCCGGGCGTCAGGGAGCCGGGAAGCTGCTGGTCAGCATGATCTCCTCGATCATGGACGACGTCGACATGAGTGCAGCGTCCGCGGAAGCGGTGTCGCAGAGCGTCGAGTACATCCTGGTGGCGGGTCTCGTCGGGCTGACCGGAGTGGAGAAACCGGCCCCCTACGCGGCGTCGCAACGGCTGGAGGAGATCAAGCGGGCCATGACGGCGGGTCTGCGGGATCCCGATCTGACGGTGGCCGGCGTTGCATCGACGCTGCACTTGTCGTTGAGCACGGTGCACCGCGCATTCGCGGGCGAACCCTGTACGGCCAGCGAATGGATCTGGATGCAGCGTCTCGACGGGGTCAAGCGTGCGCTCTGCGATCCCCTGAACGGTCGGACCACGATCGGAGCACTTGCCGCGGGCTGGGGCTTCACCGATCCCGCCCACTTCAGCCGGGCGTTCCGCGCGCGGTTCGGGTGTACACCTCGGGAGTTCCGGGAGGGTCGACCTCCCCGATAGGGAGGCCGACCGCCGGTTCACTCGGCCAACGCAGGCTCGTCGTCCTCGACGGGCGCCGGCGGCGTCTTCGCCGACGGCAGCTGCGAGTAGGCCAGGCACACGAGCCCGAAGAACAGATAGCCCAGTGCCACTTGCGGATTGGCCGCCCATCCCACTTCGGCGGAGTGGATCAGACCGATCCAACAGAGCACGGCCCCGACACCAGCGGCGATCGCGGCCGCGATAAATCGCTTGTCCAGAATGAACGTCACGATCGTGCCGAGGACGAGACCGGCGAGCACGGCGCCCGCTCCGAATGTCTTCAACCCGTCGTACACGACGCCTGCCTGGCCGAGGGCGTCGCTGCCGACCTCCGACGCCGATGTCCCTGCCGCGCTGAGCGCGTTGTCGATCAGGCCGACCGCCCATTCCGCCAGGTTCGGCAGCAGCGCGACGACGACGGCGATGGCATGCAACCGCGGTACCGCCTGAAATGCCTGTGCACCGATCAACAATCCGATGTACAGCAGGATCGGGACGATCGCCGGAATCGGAAGCAGTGTCGCCAACAACCCGAAGAGGCCGAGGAAACACATCAATCCGATGGCAATGCCCGAGGCGAGCGAGTAGCCGGACCGGCCGCCCGCGTCCTTCCAGCCGGGGTGACCGATATAGACGGCGGGCGGGAACGGCGATCCGAAGGCCGAGCCGATGATCGCGCCGAGCCCGTCGGCGAGAAGCACGCTACGGAGGTTGTAGTTGTCGCCTGCAGCCGAGGCGCTTTCGACGTTGCTCATCGCTTCGGTGAAGTTGTAGACGCCGAGCGGAATCGCCGTCGCGAGGAGCGGCGCCAGGTTACCCAAGCCGTCGAACAACAGATCCAGGCGCAGATCCGGCAATCCGATCGCGATGTTGCTCGCAGCCTCGGAGACGTCGGGCACCGACATGTACCCGCCGATCCATCCGATCGCCGTACCGACGAGCAGCGCCGCGAGGCCGACGGGAATGTTTCCCGGCAACTTCACGTCGGTGAAGAACCCGATGAGAATGATGGCGAGAACCGGCAATCCGATCCACGCCGCCTCCCACATCTGGGCCGCGGGGCGCATCGCGATGAAGGTGATCGAGATGCCGGCGAGCGTGCCGAGCATGGCAGCGCGCGGGGTGATCTTTCGAATGAACGGTCCGACGAAGGCGCCGATCATCACGATGATTCCGATCATGAACGCCCAGGCAAGACCGGCTGCCCACGCCTGCAGCGCGTCACCCGTCTTCAGATACACCGGCAGCATGACCACGAACACGACGATGAACATGTGCGGCACACTCGGGCCGTACGGTAGCGCAGTAACGTCGGTTCGGTTCTCGCGCTTGGCAAGCCGCCTCGCGAGGATCATGTAATAGAGGTTGCCCAGGATCAACGCAACGCCGAGTGCGGGAAGCAACGTCCCCAGCACGTTCTCACTCGGAATCCCGACGACCACGATGCTCAGGGTCGTCAGCGTCAGCACGTTCACGAGGATGTTGAAGCCGAGCCCGAAGAATGCGTTGGTGTCGCCGCGGGTCCACCACGGCAGTGTGAACGACGGCGAACTGGCGGCGGGGGTCTCTTTCACTTCAGTGGTCATGACACGAGTCCCGTTCGTGTAAGAGCGAGTTCACGCAAGGTCGATACCACGTCGACCGACGGGGCAGTCCATCCGAAGATTCCACCCTGGGCGGCGATCATCTCGAGCCCGACACGCTGGAACTCAGGGAAATACGAACCAACACAGTCGGATACGACGAGGCATTCGTAACCGCGATCGTTCGCTTCACGCACCGTCGTGTGGACGCAGACCTCGGTGGTCACGCCGGTGACGAGCAGTGTCGTGATTCCCGCACTCTGCAGCACCTCGGTCAGTTCGGTGGCGTAGAACGCACCTTTTCCTGGCTTGTCGATCACCGTCTCACCGTCGATCGGGGCGAGTTCGTCGACGATGTCGTGGCCGTACTCGCCGCGAATCAGGATGCGGCCGAACGCTCCCGGGTCACCGATGCGCTGCGAGGGCAGTCCTCGGTTCAGCTTGGCCGGTGGGCAATCCGACAGGTCGGGTAGATGCCCCTCCCTCGTGTGGATCACCGGCACGCCGGTCTCTCGCGCCGCCGCGATGAGGGCGGCGAGTGGCTCGATGACGCTGCGGAGCATGCCGACGTCGTTGCCGAGGCTTTCGCCGAACCCTCCGGGCAACAGGAAGTCTCGCTGCATGTCGATGACGAGAAGAGCGGTCTTCCCGGCAGGAATCGTGAACGCCGAAGGCGCTGCTCCCTGCACGTACGATTCGGTCATGAAATCTCCTGCGCTGTCGGTGTGATGCTCGAAAGGGAGTACGCACGCCAGCCACCGAACTCGCTGATGTCGTCGACGTCGAGTTCCGCCGCCCCCGATTGCACTGCGGCGTCGCAGACATAACCGAGGACGGCGGAACCGTCGGCCAGATGCACTCGTCCCAGAGCGAGCACAGCCGGCATTCTGCCCGCGAGTACAGCAAGAGCGGCGACGGGCAGGCGCCACCGCTCCACATCTATTGCACTGCCGCCCTGCGGGACTCGAAGCAGGCCGGGAGTGGGATCCTCGGTTCCGATGCGGAGCAGCCGGTACGAGGATGCGGTCGAGGTGGCATCGATCAGCGTGCCACCGAGCGCGACGAGTTGGTCGTTGGCCCGCTCACCGGTCAGGTGATGCCCGGCGACGACGAGGTCGATCGTCTCGGAATCGGACGCGCCACGTAGTTCGCCGCGAAGCAGAGCCGCCACCGCCAGCACGACGTCGTCGGCCAGCGCGCGGCCGATGACCATCAGACTGACGGGTCGGCCGTCGGAGGTGAGCCCGGCCGGAACGGCAACTGCCGTGAGATCGAGCAGGTTGCCGAAGTGCGTGTAGTGCCCGAGTTTCGTGTTGCAGGCGATGGGGTCGGCCTGCACCTGCGGGACCGTGAACGTAGTTCCGATGGTCGGCAGAATGATCACGTCCATCGAGTCCCACAAGCCGTCGACCTCGCTGCGCAGTTCCTGCAATCGCTGCAGAGCCCTGAATGCATCGATGGCACTGTACTTTCGGCCGCCGAGGAAGATGTCGCGGACGACGGGGACGATGGAATCGGGATGCTCGGTGAGGAAGTCGTCGAACTCCACGAGGCGCTCGGCCACCCACGGCCCCTGATACAGAAGCGATCCGGCGTCGAGAAACGGTGTGAGAGAGACCGTCGTCGTCTGGAACGGAAGAGACTCGCGCGCCGCGAGGTGGGCAGCCTCCATGGCGTCGTCGCCGAAGAAGTCGAGTTCGCTCGGATCCGGCAGTCCGACACGGATCTCGTGGCCGTCGTACTTCGCGCCGCGAGCGCGTGACCACCCGTCGCGGGGATCGAGACCACTGATGACGTCGAAGACTATGTCGAGATCGGCGACGCAGGTCGCCATCAGGGTGATGCAGTCGAGTGATTTGCAGGCGGGCACCAGACCGACGGTGCTGATGAGCCCCCGTGAGGGCTTCCATCCGACGATGCCGTTGAGCGCGGCCGGGACTCGTCCGGAGCCTGCGGTGTCGGTGGCAACACAGAACGGCACCTGTCCGAGGGCCACCGCCAGCGCCGAGCCCGAGCTCGATCCGCCCGAAATCATGTCCTCGCCGTAGACGCTCCGTGGAATGGTGTGCGGCGTGCGGGTGCCATTCAGCCCGGTGGCGAACTGATCGAGGCTCGTCTTGCCGACGAACAGCGCTCCGGCATCGAGCAAGGCCTGGACGCACGGCGCCGTCGACTCGGCGATGTAGCCGTAGTCGGGGCAGGCGAGCGTCGTCGGATAGCCGGCGACGTCGATGCTGTCCTTCACCCCGAACGGAATGCCGTAGAGCGGGAGCTCCGAAGCCCCGGGGCGGGACTCGATCGCCGCCGCGGCGTCGAGCAGAGCATCGCGGCCCAGCACGGTGATCCACGTTCCGTCGTCGCCGCGTTGCTCGATGGCGTCGGCGAGCGCCTCCGCCGTCTTGGTGGGAGACCCCGAGCCCGCTCGATACGAGGTGAGCATCTCGGTGATCGTCGGGCCTGTCGATGGACCATTCATACGGTCGATTGTCGACAGTTTTGTGTTACCGCAGGTAGATGGCGTGTTTCTAGTCTGTTAGCAAATGCTCTCGAGGTGAAGGTAGGTCAGCTCGCCGTGTTCCTTCAGCGCTGCGATGGCACGGTCGACATCGTTGGACTCCACCGCTTCGAGCAACACTGCATGACGCCTGATCCCGTCCACGGGCTTCGCGACCCTGGCCTCTTCTCGCAGGTTGCGGGCCATCGGGAGCTGCAGTTTCAGCAGGATCGGCGCGTACGTCAGGTCCAGCTGCTGACTCCCGGCGAGCCCGACGATGGATTCGTGGAAACGTCGATGCGCGTCGTCCTTCTCGAGAGTCTCGCCGCGAAGGTCGGCATCGCGCATGTCGTCCAGCGCCGCACGTACAACGTGGAACGGGTCGCCGCGGCTGGTGTCCAGCGGCAGTGCGCGTCTGATCGCATGCTGCTCGAGCACTTGCCTGAGCTCGAACAACTGCAAGATGTCGGCCGACGACCACACCGTGACGCGGAAGCCGCGCCGCGGAAGATGCTCGACGAGTCCCTGCTGGGCAAGTAGGCGCAAGGCCTCTCTGACCGGTGCGCGGCTGATCCCCAGCCTGGCGCAGAGTGTCTCCTCGACCACCCGTGATCCGGGTTCGAGTGCTCCGCTGAGCACTTCGGATCGAACCTGACGCGTCGCCATCTCGACGAGGCTCAGCGGCAGGGGCGCGCTGTTCTTCGGCGAGGTCATGGAGTCGAGTCTACGAACAGATCGCCGCGATGGGCATTTTCTCCATTCCTTCGGCGGCGCCGCTCTGGTTGCATGGGTCCATGCCAACGTTCGCCACCGACGACAATGTGACCCTGAGTTATATCGACCAAGGGGACGGACCTGTGGTCCTCCTGATAGCAGGCTTCTGCGCACCGGCCACGAGCTGGGCGTTGCAGCAGGACGAACTCGTCGACGCCGGTTACCGCGTTCTCGCGCTCGATCGGCGCGGCCACGGCGACTCGGAGGCGCCCGAGTTCGGTGCGACGATGGCCAGACACGGTCGCGACGTCGAGAACTTCCTGACCTCGCTCGGCATCGACGACGCCATACTGTGCGGCGGGTCGATGGGCGCCAGCACGATCTGGTCCTATATCTCCCAGTTCGGGACTTCCTGTGTCCGCGCCGTCGTCTCGGTGGATCAGACGCCGAAGATGATCAACGACGGCGAGTGGCAGAACGGTTTCTACGGACTCACCGAAGCCAACAAGGACGCCTTCTTCGCCGACGGGATTCCCGATACCGGCCGCGGCTTGTCCAAGGCGAAGATGATGCTCGGCGGGGTGAAACTTCTGATGAAGCTCCGCAGTATGCCCAAGATGGCGAAGGGTGACACGCCGCCGATGAAGGCACTACTGCACGACCACGCAGTCTCGGACTGGCGGAAAGTTGTTGCGGAAGCCGAGGTTCCGATCCTGATGGTCGCCGGCCGCGAGAGCCAGTTCTGGCCGTTCGCACATTCCATCGTCGACAATCCACTCGCGCAGTCCGTGGTCCTCGACAAGTGCGGCCACGCCGCCAACATGGACCGGCCGAAAGAGTTCAACGCAGCGTTACTGGGGTTCTTGCGGTCACTTCCCCAGTAGGTCCGCACTGCGACGCAGCCGCATCAGAACCTGAAGATCCAGTGCTTTGTCGGGGTCTCGCCAGTCCTTGCCGATGAGACGATCGATGGCGTCGAGCCGTTGGTACAGCGTGTTGACGTGCACGCCCAGGCTCGACGCAGTCGCCGAATGATGGCGTCCGTGGGCGAGATACACCGACAGCGACTCCATCAGTGGGACACCGCGCTTGTTCTGCTCCGCCAGCAGTGGGCCGAGCTGCTCCTCGGTCAGTTCGTCGAGATGCTCGCGGGCCAGGTGGCTCAGCAGAATTCGGTAGATTCCCAGACCTCGCGCCGACGACACCTCACCCTCGCGTCCGAGCGTCATCAGAACGTCGACGGTCTGTTGGGCTTCGAGGTAGGCCTTCGCCAGCGCCTCGGATCCGCGAGCTGCTTCCGAGATTCCAACAGTGCCCGATGTGAACAGTGAACGTGCACCCGATGATTCGGTCGCCGGAACCGCCACCAGAATTCTCGAACCGTGCTCGGCGACGACGGCGCCTGCGGGAGGGGTGATTCCGGCGCGGGATCCCCCTAGAACCACGGCGATGCAGTACGACTTGTCGGGGGCCAGGCCCGCGAGCCTGAGCTGGCGTCGTTCGTCGTCGGGCACCGATGCCGGGTGCGTCAACAGGTCGACCAGGAACGCGTCCTGGGCGCGACGCGCGGCCTCGGCGGCGGCACGTTCCTCGGCGAGCGAGAGTGCGAGGGCCGGAGCTGCGCGGTCCAACAACCGCGTGTCGACGCCGTCGCCGTGCGCGATCAACGTCCCGAGAAACTGTCCAGCCGCGGCAACCCGGTGCCCGACGATGGAAGATGCTGCTGCCGTAGAGATTCCGCTGCGGCACTGCGCGGCGATCGACGCCAGGTCCGGATCATCCGGCACCTCGGCGGTGGCCGCGAGAAACTCCACTCGTGTGCCGGTCAGGGTCGCCACTTCCCGGATCAATCGCTGTACACCGCCGCCGCTCAGCACCACCTGAGTGAAGATGCGATCCCACTGCAGCGTCTGTTCGAGTTCCGCCGTTCTCTTCGAGAGTTCGGCATTGAGGGACTCGAGCCGTTCGATCGCGCGGACGTTCTCGATCGCGATCGCCGCATGAGCAGCCAGAGCCGACAGCAACGCTATTTCGGTTTCGCCGAAGTCGCGTTCCTGACGTTTGCAGGCGAACAGGGCGCCGATGACGCGCTCGCCCACCCGCAGCGGCACGCCGAGCAGCCCGCGCATGTTCTCCGATCGAGCAGCGCTGTCCGCGCCGGTGATGTGCAGGAACGCCGGTTCGCTCTGATAGTCGTGCGTCCACGCCGGCGCCGACTCCCGCACCACCAATCCGACCAGTCCCTGATCCTGCGCCAGGCGAAGTCCCACCAGGTGCGGAGTGAGAGCGCCACTGGTCACCTCGATGACGAACTCGTTCTCGTACACCGATCCCATGTAGGCGAGATCCACCCCCAGAAGCCTGCGAGCCTGGTCGACGACCTCCTGCAGCAGTACTCGGTTGTCGCGGACGGTGGTCAGGCGCACGGCAATGTCGTTGAGTGCGGCGAGCTCCGTGCTGCGCTGGCGCCGCTGGTCCAGCTGAGCACGCAAGCGAAGGGCGGCATGGGCGTCGGCGTCCGACTGCGGGACGGTGCGACGATGCGCTTCGAGATCCTCGACCGAGGCGTCGTCGAGCAGTAGTTGCATCCATGATTTCTCGGCTGCCATAGATGAAACCTACATTGGCCGAGACCCAGCTCACAGCTAGAGTCGAGGCATGCTCGTTGAAACTCTTTCGAAGGCGTTGCCCGCAGATCGCATCGTGCTCGATCCCGACGTCATCGCGTCCTACCAGCACGACGAAGCGGAATGGGCGCCCTATGCGAGCCCCGCCGCCGTCGTGCGTCCCCGCACCGCCGAAGAAGTACAGGCTGTCGTCAGGGCCTGTCTGGCCCACGGCGCTGCCGTCGTCACCCGCGGGGCCGGGACCGGCCTCTCCGGAGGCGCGAATGCCACCGACGGATGCATCGTCCTCGCGCTCGACGGCATGAACGCCATCAAAGAGATCGATCAGCTCGAGCGCTACGCCGTCGTCGAACCGGGGGTGGTCAACGATCATCTGCGTGCCGCCGTCGCCGAACACGGGCTCTGGTACCCGCCCGATCCCGCCAGTTCGCCGTGGTCAACCATCGGCGGCAACGTCGCCACCAACGCAGGCGGACTGTGCTGCGTCAAGTACGGGGTCACGCGCGACTACGTGCTGGGGATGCAGATCGTCACGGGCACCGGCGAACTCGTCAGACTCGGCCGCAAGACCGCCAAGGGCGTTGCGGGCTACGACCTCGCGGGGCTCATGGTCGGATCCGAAGGCACCCTCGGCATCATCACCGAGATCACCGTCAAGCTCCGCCCGCTGCAGGATCCGCAGCGCACCATCGCCGGTTACTTCGATTCCATCGTCGATGCCGGTCGAGCCGTCGCTGCTGTTGCCGCAGCAGGATTGACGCCGTCGGCGCTGGAATTGATCGACAAGCAGTGCCTGATCGCGGTCGACGCCTGGAAGAACATGGGACTCTCCGTCGAGGCGAACGTAGTGCTGCTCGGGCGGGTCGATACGCCGGGTCTCATCGGCGACCAGGAGGCCGAGAAAATGCTGACGTGCTTCGACGAGGCAGGTGCGACGT
This sequence comes from Rhodococcus sp. (in: high G+C Gram-positive bacteria), assembly GCF_023264675.1. Taxonomy (GTDB): domain Bacteria; phylum Actinomycetota; class Actinomycetes; order Mycobacteriales; family Mycobacteriaceae; genus Rhodococcoides. The sequence goes on along the minus strand of NZ_JAHFVG010000010.1, from coordinate 137,250 downwards.
GGTCGGCCGTGTCGACGGATCAGGACGAGGCCGACGCGCTGTTCGCTGCCCGCAGGCTCGCGTACCCGGCGATGGAACGGCTCGGCCCGGTACTCACCGAGGACGTCTGCGTCCCGAAGAAGCATGTGCCCGAGATGCTGTCGCGTATCGAGCAGATCGGGATCAGTTACGACACCACGATCGCCAACATCGCGCACGCGGGCGACGGCAACCTACACCCGCTACTGATCACCCCGCATGACGACATCCCGGCGCGCGAACGAGCCCAGGCCGCCTTCGCCGAGATCATCGATGCTGCATTGGAACTCGGCGGCACCGTCACCGGCGAGCACGGAGTCGGGCTGCTCAAGATGGACGGTCTCGCGCAGGAATTGGATCCGGTGGTGATCGAGATGCACCGGTCGGTGAAGAAGGCCCTCGATCCGCACGGAATCCTGAATCCGGGCAAGGTCTTCGCCATGTGAGTGCGAATACATAGAGGGTTATGTATTCGCACTCACATGGGGCGGAGCCCCCCGAACCACGATGGCAGCTGAAACACACTGTCCGCCTGTGGATCCGGACTCAAAATCCGGTGCTTTCCATCCTGGATCTGATACACGAGGTGAGCTTGGGCGAGCGACGCATCCGCCGAGGCCAACGGATACGCCACCGCAGCCTGACCCTTGCCACCGAGGTAGTAGGACCCGTTGACGCCCCGATGTACCAGACTTCGTATTTCCTGTGACACCTTTCCGTAGTCGCGGGGTGATGCCGACCGCGACCAGGCGTCGGCGAGAATCATCGTGCGGTCGTAGGAAATTCCGGCGTGCGAACGCCCCGGGAAGACGCCGTACGCACGTCGATAGCGTTCGGCGAATCCCTTGCTCACGGGATCGGAGTAGGTTCCAGTGACGGTGGCCCACAGAATTCCGTTGGCCTGATCACCCAGTTGCTCGCGAAACTCCGGGATCGACGGGGCGTACAAGCTGTAGATCAATGTGTCCGGCATGTTCTCCAGCAGCGCACGAATGGTGGCGACGGTGCCGTCGACGAAATAGTGCCCGATCAGGACCGCCGCGGGCGCGAGAGCGCGCACCTGACCGGCCGCTTCCACCCAGTCCTGAGTGCTCGGACCGACTCGCACGACATCGAGGGTCCACCCTTGAGCCTGCGCAAGATCCGCGGCCGCGTCAAGGCCGAGGTTGGACACCTTCCACGCTCCGAGCAGCACGACCAACCTCTTGGACGACGGGTTCCATCGACCCCGATCATGCAGACCTGCCAGGAATTCCACGAAACCTGGGCCGTAGTTGGTATCACTCGGGCAGACCTGGAAGATACGGCCGTAGCGCGACGGATCGTGTTCGACGCGTTGAACCATCGCATCCAGTGTGGCTGCATGTAGATAGGGGGCGCCGTAATCGGCAGCAACCTCGTGGGCGACCTCCTGCCAGGCGAAATATCCGGATGTAATCGCGTCGACGCCCTTGCCTGCGAGCTCGAGCATCCCCTTCTCGATGCTGTCCTCGGACACGATGTCGACGTCGGCCGTCGCAAGCTCGACACGTCGACCGCCGACTCCGCCGCGTGCGTTGATCTCTGCCAGCGCCAACTGGGTTCCGCGGACCATCTCCTCGCCATCGGCGCGCGCAATTCCGGTGATCGGTACAGCCGATCCGATGACGAGGGGTTGTAGCCGAATTCGTCTGGACGCAGGTACGAGTCGCTTGGCCGGCGCAGTTGCCGATGCTCGTACCAACGCAAGGTGCTCGAATCCGTCGGTGCCTCCGGGAACGGGCAGCCGAGTCATGCCCTCGTCGAGCGCCTTGGTTGCGGCAGCGGTTCTGCTCTTGACACCGAGCTTAGCCAGCACCCGGTCGACGTGGGTCGTGACCGTCCTCGGACTCAACCACAATCGATCTGCAATGTGCTGGTTGGTGAGGCCGCCGGCGAGAAGTGTGACCACGTCGACCTCGCGGGCGGTCAAGCCCCATACGAGCTCGACATGCTCCCGGATCGAGACCTCCGCGCGCGGTTCCGCACCGGAGTCGACGAGAGATATCGCTACCGCAAGAAGACGCTTCTTCGGTGACATCCAGCGGAACCTGGCCTCGACGAGATCGTCGCGGATGATGCCGGCGGCGATCTCGGCGATCTCGGCGGGGATCACCGAAAAATGAGCAGCATCAGTCCTGGAATGTTCGACACTGCCGTCGGGACGAACCAGATAACTCGCCGCGACGACGACGTCCGCTGACTGTTGCACGTTCACTGGCGAAGAGCCTTTCCGACCTAGATCTGAAAACTTTCCCCGCCCTGGTCAGGACAGTAATCCCGGAACCGGCACCGCTTGTGTCGATCGAGTTAAATCGCGTCGTTCTCATCTCGCGACGGCCCGACGGCAAGATTCTCCTTGATTGCGATCCCGCTGTACCGGCTGGCCTGCATCTGCGCGCAAAGATCGAGAATCCGTGTCACAGCCTCCGCCGGGTGAACGCCCCGCGAGTGAATGTTGGCCACGAGGTTGCGATCGGCGTCCGTATTTCCCGGGCCCGGCCGCCACGCCAAATAGGCGGACAAACTGTCGGCGGCGCGCAGGCCCGGCCGCTCTCCGATCAACAACACCACCACTCCCGATCCCAGGATGCGGCCGATGTCGTTGAGGACTCCGACCCGGCAGTTCTCGACGGTGACCACTCGCCCGCACGTCCATCCCCTCGCCTGCGCCCCGTCGACGATCCCCGGCAGGACCAGTGGCACCTGGCTCGACACCGCGGTTCCCGACAGGCCGTCACCGAGCACGATCTGCAGGTCGCAATCCTTGGTTCCCTGTGAATGGAGTTCGCGCCTGGAATCTGCGGCGAGGATCCGCCCCAGATCGGGACGTACCAGATACCGGTCACGGCTGCCTGCCGCGCTCGCCAGGTGGATCGGATCGACGACAGTCTCACTCAATGCACCTGCGTCGTAGTCGACAGTCGAATAGACCGCGTCCCGCGCGCTCGCGTGATCTGCACGAAGCTGCAACATCAGGGAAGTGGGATATGACGTTCCTGCCCGCCCCGTTCGAATCCGCGCGGGCGTGACCTGGCCGAGCGCATGCCGTGGTGCAGCGTCACCGGAGGACGGAACGAGAGAGTTCATCATGCACCGATCGCCGGGAGCGCTCGACCAGCGACCGCGGACCACCACGCTTCAGGAAGTTCGAACACTCCCTGCGATGGATCCCAGCCCTTTTGATCTTCCAACCACGATGCGAATTCCGGCGCAGGCCCACTACCCATCAGTCGGCGAACGCTCGCGATGTCGTGATAACTGGTGGACTGATAATTCAGCATCACATCGTCGCCTGCCGGTACTCCCATCACGAAGGTGCATCCGGACAGGGCCAGCAGCGCGAGCAGGTTGTCGTTCTCGTTCTGGTCCGAGTCGACATGATTGGTGTAGCAGACGTCGCATCCCATGGGCAGGCCCATGAGCTTTCCGACGAAGTGATCCTCGAGGCCTGCCCGGGTGATCTGCCGTGAGTTGGCGAGGTACTCGGGTCCGATGAATCCGACGACCGAGTTGACGAGAAACGGGTCGTACAGCCGAGCAACTGCCTGGGCGCGTGCCTCGAGCGTCAGCTGATCGACGCCGTGATGAGCGTCGGCCGAGAGCGCACTCCCCTGGCCGGTCTCGAAGTACATGAACTGCGAGCCGACGAACTCGCCGGCCCGGGCCCGGTGTGACTCGGCGACGGCGTCCCTGCCTTCTCGAAGCATGTCCAGCGATATTCCGAAACTACGGTTCGCGGCCTCGGTCCCGGCAACCGACTGGAACAGCAGGTCGACGGGCGCGCCGTGCTCGAGTGCCGCGAGCTGGGTGGTGATGTGCGACAACACACAAGACTGGGTCGGGGCCCCGGTAAGTTCGATCAGGTCGTGGATCGCGTGCAGCACTCGGCCGACGGTCTGTGGCGATTCGGTGGCCGGATTTACCCCGATGACGGCGTCGCCACATCCGTACATCAGCCCGTCCAACGCGGACAACATGATTCCCGTGACATCATCGGTGGGATGATTGGGCTGGATTCGACATCCGAAAATGCCCGTCTCACCTTGAGTATTGCGACATTTGGTCACCACGCGCAGCCGTGATGCGGCAACGATCAGGTCGAGATCACTCATGAGTTTGGCTGTGGCTGCCGCAATTTCCGGACCGATTGCACCCGCTACGCCTGCGGCCCATTCACCCGCGAATCCATCCGACAGCACGACCTCGCGAAACTCACCGACGGTGAGCCCCGAGATCGACGCGAACACTTCGGTGTCGATCGCACCGTGAACGGCGTCGGTCACAGCGTCCTCGACCACGGGCTCGTCGTGAAGTCGTCCCAGCGTTATCTCGGAGAGCGCGATTTTCGCAGCCACTCGCTCGCGGTCGGAGCCTGCGGCGATACCCGCCAGCTCGTCGCCCGATTTGATCTCGTTGGCTTTGGCCAACACCTCTGTGAGCGAGTCGAATCGGAACCGCTCGCCTCCCACCAAAGCCCTGTACATGTGACTACTCTCCGCTCAGGATCGACGACGAGCTGCGGAGTCGAGCGCTACCGCAGCAATCACGATGAGGCCCTTGGCAATCAACTGCCAGTGCTGGCTGACGTTGAGGCTGTAGAACACATTGGTCAACGTGGCCAGAATCAGCAAGCCCACCGCCGATCGCCACATGGCACCTTCGCCGCCGCGCAGTGACGTCCCGCCGACGACGACGATGGCGATGGCATCGAGTGCGATGTTGGCCCCGACGTCGGCCTGACCCACGGCGAGCCTGGACGCGTCGATCATTCCGGCGATCGCAGCCAACGCGCCGGTGAGGACATACACACTCGCCGTGATCGACGGAACCCGCAGTCCCGAAAGCCAACCCGCTTCAGTGTTGCCGCCCACAGCCTGGACGTTGCGCCCCAAGGTGGTCTTCGCCAGTACGACTCCGCCGACAACCATCGTCAGGATGAGAATGAAGATCGGAGTCGGGATGCCGGCAGTGTGAGATTTCGACAGTGCCTGGAATCCCGGTTGTGAGACGATGAACGGTGCCGAGTTCGAGTAGATGTATGCCAATCCTGATATCACCGAGGCCGATCCGAGGGTAGCGACGAACGGATTGATGTGCAGCTTCGCCACCAGAAGCCCGTTGGCCAAACCACACAGAACACCAGCCGCGAGAGCGGCAGCACCAGCCAGAGCCACCGATCCGGTGGAAATGGTGACGCCGGCGAACACCGTCGAGCCGAGTGCGTACGTCGCACCGACCGAGAGGTCGAAACCGCCCGAGATGATCACGAACGTCATTCCGACGGCGATGATTCCGACGGCGGCATTCTGGACGAGGATGTCGCGAATATTGGCGGGCGCCAGGAAACCGTCGTACAGGAACGTGGCGACGACGATGAGAAGTACCAGCACCACGAGCATGCTGTACTTCACCAGCAGCGCGCTCGGGTTCACCCCCTTCCGTGTGTCGGTGGGCTTCTGGGGCGACGGCCCACCGGCAACGGTGTTGGTCTCGGTCGATGTACTCATGCTGCATCCTCTCGAAAGCCGAGCTTGACGATGTCGGCCACTGTGAACGACGGTGAACCTGCTGGAATGTCGTCGACGATCCGCCCGTGTGCGAACACGAGCAGACGGTCGGCGACGGCGAGAACTTCCTCGAGTTCCGAGGACGTGACGACGACGGACGCACCCTCCTCTGCCAGATGAACCAGAGAGGCCAGGACTTCCGACTTGGCGCCGATGTCGATACCCCGCGTCGGCTCGTCCACGAACAGCACTCGCGGCTCGTGGCCGGCCCACTTGGCCAACAGAACTTTCTGCTGATTACCGCCCGACAGGTGAACCACGGGTTCGCCGAGCCGCTTCGGATCGAATCCGAAGTACTGAACTGGTTCCGACGCCCCCTCGCGCTCCCGTGCCGGACGAAGCCACCCGAATACGCGTCTGGATCGGCCGAGCCAGTAGTTGCTCGCACCGTCCATGTTCAGAACAAGTCCTGCCCGGCGGCTTTCCGGAACGAGCACCAGCCCCGTGTCGATGGCGGACCGTGGACTCTTCGGCCACGCGACCGCGGTTCCGTCGAGTGTCATGGTGCCTGTCGACGCAGGTTCCATTCCGCACACCGAGCGCATGAATGTGGTGCGGCCGGATCCGACGAGCCCCCACATTCCCACGATCTCACCCTGTCGAACAGTCAGATTCAGTCCGCGCAGCACGTTGGGCACCGCAACGTCGCGTGCCTCGAGAACCACCTCGCCCAGCGGTCGACGATCGGCTCTGACGGCAACTTCGACGTCGCGACCGACCATCTCCTGAATCAGGCGCTTACGATCCCATTCCGCTCGGTCCGCTGTCCGAACGATGGTGCCTTCGCGCAGCACCGTGATCCGGTCCGCCAGCGCCAAGACCTCTTCGAGATTGTGGCTGACGAAAATGATCGTCGTGCCCTGTGAACGAAGTCGATCGAGTACCCGATAGAGAGTCTCGCGCTCGTGCTCGGCCAGTGCCGCACTCGGCTCGTCGAGCATCAGGACCTTGCTGTCGGCCTGCACACCGCGCATGATCTCGAGAATCTGTTGCGTCGAGACCGATAATTCGCGGACCGGAACACCTACCGGAATGTCGACGTCGAAGTCGACGCACATCTCTTGAAACCGATCGCGCATCGCTTTGCTGTTCAACACTCCGCGGCGCGTCAGGTTCTGTCCGAGAAAGACATTGGCCACGGCATCCAATGCAGGGACCATCGTCAGCTCCTGGTACACCGCCGCCAAACCGAGAACCCGTACCTCCCGTGGATTGCCGCCGTGGAGCCGGGTCCCGAACACCGTGATCGAACCCGAACTCGCTTCGACACGGCCGCTGATCATGCCGAGAAGAGTCGATTTACCGGCGCCGTTCTCACCGACCAGAGCATGCACACTGCCGGCCTCGATCCCGACCGTCGCCGACTTCACGGCGCGGTTCGCACCGTAGGTCTTGGTCACGTCGACGCACTCGATGGCGATTTCTCGCCGCTCGTTCACAGTCATCCCGATGCCCTCTAGTACTCGGCGGTGAAGTCGGCGACGTTGCTTCGCTCGGCGAACGGCGTGCCCGGAAGTGAATCCGAGGTGGACAGATCGACGAATCGGGCTGTATCCCGCTTCTCGACGGTGTCCGCGAGGCCTTCGATAGCCAGGCGGGTTTCGAGGCGTGGAAGCATCATGACACTCGAGGTGATCGCGCCGGCCTCGACGTTGTCGAGGGCCCACTGGTCGCCGCCGAAGTCGTACACCGACACATCACGCCCGGCGGTTGCTTGCACCACTCCGCGAGTCATGCCGGAGAAGTTCGACATCACGACGTCCAAGTCAGGGTTGGCCTGCAGAATTGTCTGCGCGGCCTGGAAGCCCTTGGGAGTGGTGTAATCCGTCGTCTGCTTGGACACGACCTCGTATCGGCCGTCTCCGTCGAATGCCTTGGCTGCGTCGAAGAAGCACAGCGTGTTGGCATTCAGGTCGGGCCCGGAGATGAGTGCGATCTTCGCGCCGTCGGGGTGGTCGGCTTTGACCTTCTCCACCCACGCTTCGTACACGTCGAGGGTCTGTCCACCGACGTAGTTGACCGTGCCCGGCTCCCAGGTCTCCTCGCCGCTGTTGGTCGCACGACCGCAGATCGGGAGATTGAAGACCGAGACGATGATGTTCTTCTCCGGCGCCTGCTGGGTCAGCATGTTGCACACGAGGTTTCCGTCGTTCGGTTCGACAGCGAACGCGTTGTACTTGCCGCTGGTGATGGCGTTCTGCATCTGATCGAACTGCGTCTGGGCGTTGAACTGTCCGTCGAAGACGTCCAGCTGTGCACCGAGTTCGTCGGCGGTCTTCTTCGCCTCGTCGATCGAGGCCTGCAGGTATGCATTGCTGGCACCGGCGGAGAAGTATGCAATCTTCAGATCGGAGGCAGATTCGACAGTGGGGACCGTCTGTTCGCGGCCCTCACTGGGCGAGTCGGCGACGGCGTCCACCGAACAGGCGGGCAGGACGGTCAGTATTGCTGCCGCGGCAGCAATACTCATGGTGCGAATTCTCATGATGATCCTAGGGTTCGAAGCGGAGAGGAGGGAACGTCAGTTCTCGGTCCACGTGTCGTAGATGTCGCTGAGGGAGGCGAACCAGACACCGTCGTGGCCGGACATGTAATCCAGGAGTTTGTCGAACATGATGATGTGGTGTGCTCGTGCAATGGTTTGCGGGTGCACGGTCAATGCCATGACCCCGTTCGGCACGTTGTCGTAGCAGTAGTCGAAGTGGTCTTTCCAGCGCTCGTACATCGATGCTGTCGATTCGAACCCTTGGTTGACCCCCGGGATGTACTCGGCAGCCGGGAAGTCGTCGAGGAACCACGACACGGGGAACTCGAGGATCGGCGACGGAGCACCGAGAATGCTGCCTTCTTCCCAGCGCACCTCGACCGGTCGCGGGTGGTACGGCTCGAAGTCGCGGCCCATCAACGACGAATCCCATTCGAATCCACTGTCTTCGAGGATCGACAGCGTGTTCTCGGTGAAGTCCCAGGCCGGCGAACGGTATCCGCGTGGTCGCTTGCCGACGTACTTCTCGTGCAGCGTCAGAGTCTTGTCCATCAGGCGTCGTTCGGTGTCGTGGTCGAGAGACGGTACCGACTCGTGGTAGCAGCCGTGCGCAGCGACTTCCTGGCCCGCGTCGACGATCTTCCGAAACGCTTCGGGGAAGGTCTCCATCGAATGCGTTGGTGTACACCAGGTCCCCGCGATGTTGTAGCGATCGAACAGTGAGAGCATCCGCGGAACTCCGACCTCGGCGCAGAATTCACCGCGCGAGAGGTAGCTCGGACTGGTCTTGCCGAACGTTCCCATCCAGACGCTGTGTGCGTCGAAATCGCAGCCGATATTGACGGCGATCTTCTTGCCTTCGGGCAGATTCAGTGGCATTACGCCATCTCCTTGGATTCGGGGAGTAGGTCATCGGCAAAACTGCGGTACAGCGGCGTGCGACGCTGACGGTCGTAGAACGTGGTTGCGGCGCCGGTCTTGCGATTCTCGGCCAGCAGATCGAGATCAAGCGTCGCGGTGATGACGTCCTCGACATTCGTCTTTGCCTCGACCACAACACCGTTCGCGGGAAAGTCCAGATCGCAGGGGCTCAGGATCGACGCTCGTGCCCACCCCGGCGACAGCGGAGCACCGGCAAACCCGGCGATCGGTGCGTGCACCGCGTAGACCTGATTTTCGATACAGCGCGCCGCCGCGGTATTGCGCACGCGGTAGAAGCCTGCTTCGGTGAACGTGTACGACGGTACGAGAAGCAATTCAGCCCCGCGGCGGGACAGAACCGTGCTGACCTCGGGTATCTCGGCCTCGTAGCAGACGGCGATTCCGACGGTGGCGACGCCGAGGTCGATCGGTTCGAGCACGTTGCCTTCGCCGGTACCCCAATCTGCTTCGGCCGGGAAGATGTGAGTCTTCTCGTGCCGATATTCGGTGCCGTCGGCCGTGAACAGGAACGCTGTGTTGAGCAGATTGTCCTCGATGCGTACCAAATGTGTTCCAGCCAGAATGTTCTGGCCGCGAGTGCGTGCAAGATCCGAGAACAGGGCGCGGTAGTCGTCGGTGTACTCGGAAATGCGTCCCAGTTCCGAAATCGGATCGGATTGCCACCCTGGCTTCGTGGTGAACAACGGCTCGGTCACGAGCTCGGGGAAGACGACGATGTCGCTGCCGTCCGTCCGCTCGATCAAACCTCGCACCTGAGCTGCGAAATCGTCGAATCCACCCAGTTCACGCATCTCGAATTGCACCGCGGACACGGTGACGGTCCTGCTCATCGGTTACTCCTTCTCTGGTTCATGTCAGCGAGCCAACAATCCGCCGTCGATGACCAAGTCGGTACCGGTCACGTACGACGACTCGTCGCTCGCGAGGTAGACGCATCCGTAGGCGATTTCGCTCGGTTCGGCCCCGCGACCCATGGGTGTTCCTCCGATGACTCGCGCATTGATCTCGGGATCCTGCGCCTCGGCCAACGGGGTTCTGATCCACCCGGGCACAATCGAATTGACGCGCACACCTTGCTGCGCGTACGTGATCGCAGCGTTTCGTGTCATCGAGCGAACGGCGCCCTTCGCTGCCTGATAGGCCGCGACTCCGACGCCTCCGACCACACCCCACGCCGAGGACAGGTTGATGATGGAGCCGCCGCCGTGCTCGATCATCGACGGAACCACCGACCGCATTCCAAGCCACACACCGGTCTGATCCACACCGATGACGCGGTTCCACTCCTCGATTCCGATCTCTTCGATTCCGGAGTACGCGATGACGCCCGCGTTGTTGACCAGAACGTCGAGGTGTCCGTGCTCGGCCAGGATCGCCTCGACCGCGGCCGCCCATGCGTTCTCCTGCGAGACGTCGAGCGCGATCGGGCGTGCGCCGGAGATCTCGTCGAACCCCGCGGTCAGATCGGCGGCGTACACAACGGCACCTTCTGCCACGAAGGCCTCCGCCGTCGCGCGGCCGATTCCTTGCTGCGCACCGGTGACCAGTGCGACTTTGCCTTCCAACCTGTTCATGACTGGATGTTCTCTCTCTTCGAAGTGGCGGTCATTGCGCGAGGTATCCGCCGTCGATGGGAAGCTCGACCCCGGTGACGAATGCCGACTCCCTCGACGCGAGATACACAGCACCCCAGGCGATGTCCTCCGGATCGGCACCGTGGCCGAGCGGGGTTGCATCCAGATAGCGGGCGTTCAACTCGTCGGTCTGGCCCACCGTCATCGGCGTTTTGATCCAGCCGGGCAGAATGGCGTTGGCTCTGATGCCGTCCTTGGCATAGCTGACCGCAGCGTTCTTCGTCATCGTGATGACAGCGCCCTTGCTGGCGTGGTACGCGGCAACGCCGGGCACCGCCGTCGAACCACAGATCGAAGCGATGTTGACGATCGACCCGGCGCCGTTGGCTCGCATCGCCGGAATCACCGACTGCATACCGAACAGGACGCCGGTCTGATTGATGGCGACGATCCGCTGCCACTCGTCGAGCGAAGTGTCGACGATGTCGTGGTACCCGGCGACACCCGCATTGTTGACGAGGATGTCGACCTTGCCGTGGGCGGCGATCGCGTCGGCGACGAGAGCGGCCCACTGGTGGGCGTCGGTGACGTCGTGCGCGCGGAGGGCGACTGCGCTGTCCCTGGTCACCGGCTGTACGTCGGTCGCGACGACGGTGGCGCCCTCGAGTGCGAATCGTTCGGCGATGCCCAGCCCGATACCGCCTGCAGCGCCGGTCACGATGGCCACTGATCCGGACAGACGTCCCATCATGCCTCCTCTTCTGCTCCTGCTCACCTCGGAAGGTGAGCTGCACCGTGATTGATGCGATGGCAGAACAGTAGGAACGAAGGGCCTATGGGCACGTCCGTAGATTTACGTACTCGAGCCGGGGATCGGGAGAGTTTTCACGGGCGTAACAGACGTTTGGAGATCCGCCGACGCAAAAAGCACGTGCGTTTGCGTGGGGGCGGGGTAGTCGCCCGTCGGTATACGCAAACGCACGTGCTTTTGTGCGGTGGGGAAGCCCTCTCAGCCGTGGGAATGCAAAGGCTTCCCGGCGAGCGCGAGGTGCGCCTCACCGAACGCCTCGGACTGCGTCGGGTGCGCGTGGATGAGATGCGCGACCTCTTCGGGGTACGCACCCCAGTTGACGACGAGCTGGGCTTCACCGATCAGCTCGCCGACACGGGCGCCGACCATGTGGATCCCGACGACCGCGCCTCCCGCCCGCACGAGCTTCACTCCGCCCGACGCTCCGAGGATCTGACTCTTGCCGTTGCCCGCGAGATCGTAGACGACAGTGTCGGCCGAACCATGCTGCTCGACGGCCTGGGCTTCGGTCAGCCCGACCGACGCGATCTCCGGGTTCGAGTAGGTCACGCGCGGAATACCGGAGTCGGGAACCGCTTTCGGGCTCAGGCCGGCGATCTGTTCGGCCACGAAGATTCCCTGCTGGAATCCCCGGTGCGCGAGCTGAGGCCCTCGAACGATGTCGCCGACGGCATAGACCCCGGGTTCAGTGGTCTGCAACGTGGCGTCCACGGCGACGAACCCGGAATCCAGCGAGATCTCACCGAGATCCGAGGTGTTCGGACCCCGCCCGACCGCAACGAGAAGCACATCGGCGTCGAGCGTTTCGCCGGATTCCAGCGTCACCGTGACACCGTCGGGTGTTTCTTTCACACCGGTGAACGGCGACGACGTCTTCGCGGTGATTCCGCGCTTCTTGAACGCGCGGGTCAACTGCTTCGACGCCCATTCGTCTTCGGCAGCAACGAGTCTCGGGAGAGCTTCTACGATGGTGACGTCCGCGCCGAACGAGGCCCACACACTGGCGAATTCGACGCCGATGACGCCGCCGCCGAGCACGATCGCCCTCGTCGGCACGCTGTCCAAGGTCAGAGCCTGATCGCTGGTGAGCACTCGCGGGCCGAGGTCGATCCCCGGTAACACCTTCGAGTACGACCCGGTCGCGAGTATCACCGACTTCCCGGTGATCCGGCGGCCGTCGACCTCGACGGTCTTGTCCCCGACGTATCGCCCGGCACCGGAGACCAGTTCGATCTTGTGTGCCGACACCAGCCCTTGCAAGCCCTTGTACAGCTTGGCAACGACTCCGTCTTTGTACGCATGGACTCCGGCGATGTCGATGCCGTCGAACGACGCCTTCACACCGACGGCGGAACTCTCGCGAGCGGTATCGGCCACCTCCGCGGCATGAAGCAGTGCCTTGGTCGGGATGCACCCGCGGTGCAGGCACGTACCGCCGACCTTGTCCTTCTCGATCAGCGTGACGGACATTCCCAGCTGGGCTGCGCGGAACGCAGCCGCATAGCCCCCGGATCCGCCGCCCAGGATTACTACGTCGCTCACGACAGCATCATTCACGACAGGGCCACCAGGTTGAGCGGATCGGCGAGCATCGACGCGATATCGGCCAGGAACCTCGACCCTTGCTCACCGTCGACGAGACGATGATCGAACGACAGGCTCAGAGTCGTCACCGAACGCAGTGCGATCTCGCCCTCGAACTCCCATGGTTGGCGCCTGATCGCTCCGAAGCACAGGATCGCCGCTTCACCCGGGTTCAGAATCGGCGTACCCGAATCCACCCCGAACACACCGACATTGGTGATCGTGATGGTGCCGTCGGCCAGATCGGCGGGTCCGGTCTTGCCTTCCTTGGCGGTCGCCGTCAGTTCGACGAGCGACTGCGCAAGATCTTTCAGTCCGAGCGTGTGGGCGTCCTTGATGTTCGGCACCATCAATCCGCGGGGTGTCGCTGCGGCGATCCCGAGGTTGACGTAGCCCTTGGTGACGATCTCCTGATTCGCCTCGTCCCACTCCGAATTGAGGCTCGGGTTCGATCGCACCGCCACCAGAACTGCCTTGGCGACGAGGGCGAGCGGGGTCAGCTTGATGTCGCGGAAATGCTTGCTGCCCTTCAACTTCTCCAGCAACTCCACCGAAGGTGTCACGTCGACGGTGATGAACTCTGTGACGTGGGGTGCGGTGAACGCACTCGCCACCATGGCAGCCGCCGTGTGCTTGCGGACACCCTTGATCGGCGTGCGGGTCTCGTTCTTGCTTCCGACCTGAACGACGGGCTCGGCCGGCTCCTCTACGCGAGCAAGGTACGACGCGACATCCTCGCGCGTCACTTCTCCGTGGGAACCACTGGCCGGGACATCGCCGAGGTCGATGCCTTCCTGACGGGCGACGAATCGCACCGGCGGAGAGGCGAGGGGCTTGTCCGAAGTCTGCTTCACCGACGTGGGACCAGCAGGCCGTCGGTTGCCCCGGCGACTCGGACCCTCCCCTGCGACGCCGTAGCCGACGAGGACGGGCACGCGCTCTTCCTTCTGGGCCGGCTCCTGGATCGGAACGTCCTCGGAGCCGTCGGCGATGTCGATGATCGCGGTTCCGACCTCGACCGTCGTACCTTCTTCGGCCCGCAGGGCGGTGACGACACCGGCATACGGCGACGGCAGTTCCACCGACGCCTTGGCGGTTTCGACCTCGGCGATCACCTGATTGAGCTCGATGGTGTCGCCTACCTTGACCAGCCAGGTGATCAGTTCGGCTTCGGTGAGTCCTTCCCCGAGATCGGGAAGGAGAAAGCTCTTCGTCATGCCGAGAAACTCCTGTCGACTGCGTCGAGAATTCGGTCGGCGTCCGGGAGGAAGAATTCCTCCAGCTTGGCGGCGGGGTACGGCGTGGTGAAGCCGCCGACGCGTTGAACCGGCGCTTCGAGGCTGTAGAAGCACTGTTCCTGGACACGCGCTGCAATTTCGGCGCCGATACCCATGAACGTCGCCGCCTCGTGGGTGATGACGAGTCGGCCGGTCTTGCGGACGGAGGCGGAAATTGTCTCCATATCGAGGGGAGACAGCGAGCGCAGATCCACGACCTCGAGCGAACGCCCCTCGGCGGCAGCGATATCGGCCGCCTGCAGCGCCGTCGTGACCAGCGGGCCGTACGCGACGATGGTGGCGTCCGTGCCGGCGCGCACGACGCGTGCCTTGTGCAGCGGATACGCGTCGTCGATCGACGCGGTGACGTCGACCTCGCTCTTCTGCCAGTAACGCCGCTTCGGCTCGAAGAACAGGACCGGGTCGTCGGAGGCAATTGCCTGACGCAGCATCACGTTGGCGTCGGCCGCGTTGCTGCAGCTGACCACTCGCAGGCCGGCGGTCTGGGCGAAGTATCCCTCGGGCGACTCCGAATGATGCTCGACGGCACCGATTCCGCCGCCGTAGGGGACGCGAATGGTGATCGGCATCTTGACGTTGCCGCCGGTGCGGTAGTGCAGCTTGGCGACCTGCGAGACGATCTGGTCGAAGGCCGGGTAGATGAAGCCGTCGAACTGAATCTCGCACACCGGCCGGTAGCCGCGGAATGCCAGACCGACGGCGGTGCCGATGATCCCGGACTCGGCAAGAGGCGTGTCGACCACACGGTTCGGGCCGAAATCCTTCTGCAGCCCGTCGGTGATGCGGAAGACGCCACCGAGCTTGCCGATGTCCTCGCCCAGGAGGATCACCTTCGGATCGTCTTCCATGGCGCGGCGTAGACCGGCGTTGAGCGCCTTGCCCAGAGGGAGCGATGTCGGTGCTGCGAGCGTGGCGGTCATGACGTGACTCCTTCGAATCCGGCGAGGTAGGCGGCGTAGTTGGTGCGTTCTTCGTCGACGAGGGGATGAGGTTCGGCATACACGTTGTCGAACAGCGACATCGGGCTCGGCTCGACGGTGCCGAGGCACCCACGCCGAAGGTCGGCGGCGGTAGCGTCGGCGCGGTCCTTGACTCGGGCGCGGAAGGCGTCGTCCATGGCGCCCTCGCTGTCGAGAAGGCGCTCGATACGGTCGATCGGATCCTTGAGCTTCCACTCGTCGTCCAGCGCCGCGGGACGGTAACGACTGGGATCGTCGGAGGTGGTGTGCGGGCCCATGCGGTAGGTGTAGGCCTCGATCAGCATCGGGCCGCTCCCTTCGCGGGCACGTGCCAAAGCCATTCTCGTCGCAGCGAGTACGGCCAGAACGTCGTTACCGTCGACGCGAATCGCCGGGATCCCGAACCCTCGGCCGCGCTCGGCGATGGTGGTGTGAGTCTGCAGGGTGACGGGCTCGGAGATGGCGAATTGGTTGTTCTGGCAGAAGAACACGACGGGTGACGCGAAGCTCGCGGCGAAGCCGAATGCTTCCGAGATATCGCCCTGGCTCGTGGCACCGTCACCGAAGTACGTGATCACAGCGCCTTCGACGCCGTCGAACTTCATTCCCAGCCCGTAACCGGTCGCATGCAACGCCTGCGCGCCGACGATGATGGCAGGCGTCGTCATGTTGTATTCGTACGGGTCCCAACCGGATTGTGTGGATCCACGCCAGAACCGCAGCATCTGGGTCGGGTCGACACCCCGGCAGTAGGCGACGCCATGTTCGCGGTAGCTCGCGAAGACGAAGTCGTCGGTGTGCAGAGCCCTCGCCGAGCCCACCTGAGCGGCTTCCTGTCCCAGCAACGGGGCCCAGAGCCCGAGCTCACCCTGCCGCTGGAGTGCCGTTGCTTCGGCATCGATTCGCCGGACGACAACCAAGTCCTCGTACAGGTCGCGGAGCTTGTCGGTCGTGATGTCGGCGACGATGCGGCTGTATTCCGACGGTTCGGTGCGCCTGCCTTCCGGTGTGACGATCTGTACGAGATCTTCGTCCGTGTTCTTCGTGATCGCGGTGTCCATGTCGACCTCCATACCAAGTGCACTGTTACCTGGAACACAACCAAGAATCATCAGTTCGCGCAATAGTTGTGTTTGAAATTGAGCACGATGCACAAATCTGTGACCCCTCGGCGTGCTTCACTGCGCTCAATGACTAAGTACCGAGCTGGCCTCGGCGTCCTTCACTCCGACCCGACTGCGCAGCACGACAACCAGCACGACGGCCATCAGCATCACTCCGCCGACGACCCACAGACCGGCCCTGGCATTGCCGGTGGCGTCGAACAGCCACCCCGTCACATAGGGCGCCCCGAAGCCCGACATGTTGCCCACCGAGTTGACGATCGCGATACCCGCCGCTGCTCCGGCGCCTGTCAGGAACGTGCTCGGGAGGTACCAGAAGACGGGAAGAGCACAGAAGACTCCCACCGCGTTGACGGTGACCGCCAGCATCGTGGTGAACGGTGAATCCATATAAAGCGCAAAGGGAATGGACACGGCGCCGATGAGCGTCGGAACAGCGACGTGCCAGGTACGTTCGCCGGTCCGATCCGAGTGGCGACTCCACAGCACCATCGCCACCGCGCCGACAGCGAACGGAATTGCAACGATGAGCCCGGTTGTCACGAGCGAGAAATCGGTATCGAACGTCTGCTTGAAACCCGCCACGATGGTTGGCAGGAAGAAGCTGAGGGAGTACAGACCATAGGTGATGCCGAAGTAGACGAGGCCGAGCATCCAGACCCGCACATCGGTCAGTGCGCGCCGTGCCGAACCCGAGATGTGGGCGCCCTTCGCGGAGTCCTCGGACTCGAGCTCATGCGTGAGCCACGCCTTTTCGTCGTCGGCGAGCCATTTCGCCTGCGACGGCCGGTCGGTGAGATAGAACCAGGTCACGACGGCAAGCAGAACGGCAGGGATTCCCTCCACCAGGAACATGACGCGCCAACCGGAGAGGCCGAAGAGTCCGTCCCAGTACTGGATGATCGCACTCGACAACGGCGCCCCCAAGGCGGAAGAGACCGGAAGCGCCAGCAGGAACAGTCCCATGAGCCGCACGCGGTAGGCCCGCGGGAACCACATGGTCATGTAGAGCAGCACGCCGGGAAAGAAGCCGGCCTCGGCGATGCCGAGAAGGATCCTCATGCCGTAGAGCCACTCGGCGTTGGGCACGAAAGCCATTGCTGCAGCGATGATTCCCCACGTCAGCATTATCCGGGCTATCCAGCGCCGTGCGCCGAACTTGTGCAGTGCAAGATTGCTGGGAACCTCGAACAACAGATAACCGATGAAGAACAGGCCCGACGCCAGGCCGAACATCGTCTCGGTCAGCCCCAGCTCAGTACTCATCGTGAGCTTGGCGAGCCCGATATTGGTGCGGTCCAGATAGTTGACGAAATACGCCAGCCCGAGGAACGGGATGATGCGTCGGGCGACCTTCTTGACCACCCGTGATTCGATCTCGGGCTTCAGCGTTTCTGCGGGCATGCGCGGCTCGGCTTCCATAGGCGAAAGTGACGTGGACCACGTTATTGGCCCGGTCGGTCCATTGCTATGGAGATACCGCCCACCCGGAACAGCTCTGCACGGACAGTTCCCCCAGCAGTGTGGTCATGGGCTTCGCCCATGTGCGTGCGAATACATGACCCTGTATGTATTCGCACGCACATGGGGCAGCGTTCAGCGACCGATATCCAGCAGCTCCTCGTAGAAGCCACCGATGCGTCGTTGTCGATCTATGAGGAGAATCCAGTGGCACTCTCGGCCGGATCGATCGAGTCGATGCATCGGCTGATCGCTACCCGCTACAGCCATAAACAGAACCTACCAACGTTGTTCCGCACATGCGGGTGCTGTGGCGCTTGATGTCCGTGAATACTGCTCTATGGTTCTCTATATGCCGCACTTGCGAAGAAATTTTAGTACCGCTCTGATTTCAGCCTCGGTGATTCTGACGGCCGGATGCTCGACGAGCACCGACACCGAGCCGGTGGCCGCTACTTCGACGACCACAGCAGCGGCGGACGTCCCCGCCGGATCGGTGCGGCTCGGCGGCGCAGTCGAGAACCCCATCACCCTCGCTGCGGACGATCTGCTCGGATATCCCCGGCTCACGCAGGCTGTGACCTTCGACAGCAGCAAAGGCAGCCAGACCCATACCTACGAGGGGGCAGCGCTTACCGATCTGCTCGCCGCTGCGGTGCTCGATGGCGACCCCGACGCAAAGAACCCCGACTTGACCTTTGCGATCCTCGCGACCGGTTCGGACGACTATCAGGCAACCGTGTCCTGGGGTGAAGTAGCTACCGACTTCGGGGCGACGCAGGCGCTGGTGGCGTACACCGAGGACGGGCAACGTCTCGATGCCCCTCGTCTGGTCGTCCCGGGCGACATCAAGGGCGGCCGATACGTCAGCGATCTGACCGAACTCGACGTGGTCGACCTTCGCGAGAAGTAAGCATCGGCATGCGTCGACGGCGAGGTAGTCCTCGATGCTGATCCGCGTCCGGCACACCCCGCACCGAACAGCAGGCGAGTCGACAACTCCGCTGGCCAGACTTCAGCCGTAGCTCCCCTATGTGCGTGCGAATACATACAGGGTTATGTATTCGCACGCACATAGGGAGTACCGCAGCTCCCGGGATGTGCCGACACCTTTCCCCGCTCCGTCGCGAAACGTAGCGTTGCGAAAGCAGCCACACACCGACGAAGGATTCACCGTGAAGACCCATCTCGTTCGCACCCGTGCATCCGCCGAAGACTTTCCTCGACAGGAACATCTGGCCTGGAAGATCGCCGAGGTTGCTGCCGACGGCGTCGACGTTCCCGAAGCAACCGAAGAGATGATCGTCAACCGGATCATCGACAACGCCGCCGTTGCCGCAGCGTCACTGGTACGTCGGCCGGTGACGAGCGCGCGTGCCCAAGCTCAGGCGCATCCGTACCGTCCTGGTTCCACCGTCTTCGGGATCGGCGGCACCTACTCCCCTGAGTGGGCGGCCTGGGCAAACGGTGTCGCGGTGCGCGAACTCGACTTCCACGACACTTTCCTCGCCGCCGAGTACTCACATCCCGGCGACAACATTCCGCCGATCCTCGCCGTCGCCCAACATACGGGCCGGAGCGGGCGCGACCTGATACGCGGACTCGCCACCGGCTACGAGATCCAGATCGACCTGGTGCGTGCAATATCGTTGCACGAGCACAAGATCGACCATGTGGCCCACCTCGGACCCTCGGCGGCAGCGGGCATCGGAACGCTCCTCGGCCTCGATACCGAGACCATCTACCAAGCCGTCGGGCAGGCCCTTCATACGACGACGGCTACCCGCCAATCCCGCAAGGGTCTTATCTCGAGCTGGAAAGCGTACGCGCCCGCACTCGCAGGCAAGGTTGCCGTCGAAGCAGTGGATCGGGCGCTACGCGGTGAGGGTGCGCCGTCGCCCATCTGGGAAGGTGAGGACGGCGTGATCGCCTGGCTCCTCGGCGGACCCGACGCGGAATACCATGTGCCACTGCCTGTCCCAGGCGAATC
Organism: Rhodococcus sp. (in: high G+C Gram-positive bacteria); assembly: GCF_023264675.1. Lineage (GTDB taxonomy): Bacteria > Actinomycetota > Actinomycetes > Mycobacteriales > Mycobacteriaceae > Rhodococcoides. The sequence goes on along the minus strand of NZ_JAHFVG010000010.1, from coordinate 117,416 downwards.
CAAGCGTGCCATCCTGGACAGTTACACCAAGGAACACTCGGCCGAGTACCAGAGTCAGGCACCCATCGATCTTGCGCGACGGATGCGAGACCGCGTGGGTGACCTGACGCAGATCGAGAAGATCGTGCTGCACACCAGCCATCACACCCATTACGTCATCGGCACCGGCTCGAAAGATCCGCAGAAATTCGACCCGGCCGCGTCACGGGAAACTCTCGATCACTCGGTCATGTACATCTTCGCCGTCGCGCTGGAGGACGGGGAATGGCATCACGAGCGCTCCTATGCTCCGGAGAGGGCACAGCGTCCGGCAACCGTCGAACTCTGGCAGAAGATCTCCACCGCCGAAGACCCCGAGTGGACTCGTCGGTACCACTCGATCGATCCCGATGACAAGGCATTCGGCGCACGAGCCGAGATCACGTTGAAAGACGGGACAGTGATCGTCGACGAACTCGCTGTCGCCGACGCACATCCGTTGGGCGCCAGGCCGTTCGCGCGGGAGCAGTACATCGCTAAGTTCCGCACCCTCGCCGACGGTGTCATCGACCCCGCCGAGCAGGACCGGTTCCTCGCCGCGGCCCAGCACGCACCGACATTGGCGGAAGGTGAGCTCGATCAGCTCACCTTCACCGTCGACGACGACGTCCTGGCGCGCGCACCGAAGACCCCGAAGGGCATCTTCTGACGTCGGCCGCGTAGGCGCTCCGCACCATGTGCATGCGAATACATAACCCTCTATGTATTCGCACGCACATGGGTCAGTTCGTCACCCCCGGCACCAGATGCGTACCGACGCCGATGCGATTCCAGGCATTGATGGTGAAGATCTGCGCCAGCAGCTGGCCGATCTCGTGCTCGTCGAAGTGCTGGGCGACCCGGTCGTACACCTCGTCCGACACTCCACCGTCGGAGATCCTGGTGACCTCCTCGGTCAGCGCGAGAACAGCCTGTTCCTGCTCGGTGAAGAAGTTCGCGGCGTCGTGCCAGACTGCGACGAGTGCGAGCCGCTCTTCGCTCTCGCCGGCCTTGCGGGCATCGGTGGTGTGCATGTGAAGGCAGAACGCGCAGCCGTTGATCTGGGAAGCTCGGATTTTGATCAGCTCTGCCAAGCCGGGATCGATACCCTCCCGAGCTGCGATGTCGAGGGCGACGAGTGCTTTCCGAGCCGCGGGAGCGGCCGATGCGAAGTTGATTCGTGTTGTCATGAGGAGAACGTTACGACCGCAGGTGACCACCGGTAAGGTTCAATTCTGTGGTCACAAACGAGGTCAATTCGGGTGGCGTCGATCTTCATCTGAACCTCTCCGCGGGCGGCTCACGTCGAGCAGCGCTCGGTGACGCACTCCGCGACGCCGTTCGCTCCGGGCGACTCGAACCAGGCACGACGCTGCCGTCCTATCGCGCGCTCGCCCAGGACCTCGGTATTGCACGGAACACCGTCGCCGACATCTACGGCGAACTGGTCTCCGAAGGCTGGCTGGAGGCTCGTCAGGGTTCGGGCACCCGCGTCGCTCATCGTGCAGGCGCGGTATCGCGTCCCAGCACATCGGTGGTTCCCGCCGCTACCCGCCCGAAGTTCGACTTCCGACCGGGCCGACCCGACCCGGGGTCGTTCCCTCGGACCGCCTGGCTCACCGCTGCTCGGCGTGCCGTCGACCGAGCCCCGCTCGATGCGTTCGGTCCGGGAGATCCACATGGGCGCATCGAATTACGACGGGCGCTGGCCGACTACCTCGCTCGGACTCGCGGAGTCATGACCGATGCTCGACACATCATCATCTGCTCCGGCTTTTCACAGGCCGCGCAGATACTGACCGAGTGCGCTGTGGCGGCGCCGTTCGCGCTGGAGTCCTACGGCTTGCCGTTCCATCGCGCGATCTTCGGCGAAGCCGGACCCACGGCAGCGGTGTCGGTCGATCACCGGGGATGCACGACGGACACCCTCGACACCATCGATGCCCGAACGCTCGTTCTGACACCGAGCCATCAGTTTCCGACCGGCGCTTCGCTACATCCGCAGCGCCGCACGGCCGCGATCGAGTGGGCGCGGCGTCGCGACGGCCTCATCGTCGAGGACGACTACGACGGCGAGTTCCGTTACGACCGAACGCCGGTCGGTGCACTGCAGAGCCTCGATCCGGATCGGGTGCTCTATGTCGGGTCGGTGTCGAAGAGCCTCTCCCCCGGTATCAGAGTCGGCTGGATGGCCGTGCCCGAGTTCTTACTCGATACGATCCTCGCGGCCAAAGGCGAGCGAGAAGCCACCGTCGGCGTCGTGGATCAGCTGTCTCTGGCCGAACTGATCGTCTCCGGTGCCTACGATCGCCACGTTCGCGCAATGCGAACCAAGTACCGAAGGCGTCGCGACGAGCTGGTCCGTGCCGTCGAGCTACGCGCTCCACACGTTGGTGCGATGGGGATCTCGGCTGGCCTGCAGGCGGTCCTGACGCTTCCTCCGGGCACCGTGAACACCGTTCTTCGTGCGTCGAGCGACGTCGGCCTCGCACTGGAGAGCCTGGAGATGTTTCGGCATCCGAGCACCGAAGACGTGTCTCCCGACGCTGTGCTGGTGGGGTTTTCAGCCCCGAGCGAGCGGTCCTACCCGTACGCGGTCGATGCGCTCGTCTCGATTCTGGAACTCACAGCCCCAAACCGGCGGCCAGCGTAGGCCAGCTCTTGGGCAACTGGTCCACCCAGTACGCCCACGAGTGCGTCCCCACTTGCTCGAAGTCGAAGGTCGCCGGCACTCCGATCTGGCGGAGCTTGTCGTCGAGCTTGTGGGTGCAGTAATTCGCCCCCGTCTCGATGGCACCGCCCACCAGCACGATGTCCCAGTCCTTCGCGGTCTCGAATCGCTCGTACGGGCCGGGGAGCCCGGTCCCGACCGATACGTAGATTGCTTTGCCGCGCAGGTTTTCTGCCTGCGCCAATACGTCGTGGGCTGCCCAATCCGGATCGAGCGGACCGCCGAACATGTTGTTGGCATCGCCGCCGAATGCCGAGACGATTCCGCGCATGCTTCCTTGACCGAGAACTTCCGCGGAGGTGAAGCATCCGCTGTACGCGGCGACCGCCGAGTACAGCGACGGGTTCCGCGACGCCAACATCATCGCCGACTGCGCGCCCATCGACAGGCCCGCAACTCCGTCGCGCCCGTTGCCGTCGAACTCGGCGTCGATCAGCGGCGGAAGTTCTTTCGTCAGAAAGGTTTCCCACTTGTAGCGTCCGAGCTTCGGGTCGTCCTGCTGCCAGTCTGCGTAGAAACTTCCCGGACCGGCGAGCGGAAGGACGACGTTGACGTTCTTGTCCTCGAAGAACTCCGCCGCGCCGCCTTTGCGGAGCCACATACTGTTGGCCGGATCTTCCTCGCCGATTCCGCTGAGCATGTACAGCGAGGGTCTCGGCCCGTTCTTCACAGCCGGAGTGAGCACCTGAACGTCGATGGTGCGATCCATGCTCGGTGAGTAGACCGCCAGCGTGGTCAGCGTCTCGCTCGTGGCTTCGATGTGGTCGATCGTGGCTGCCGTGGACTGCGCGGAACTCAACGCTGGTACCCCGACCAGACCGAACAGAAGCACTGTGCTGAACACCGCGAAACGCCGCATGGAAACCATGGAACCCCCGACCGACATGCGGCACCGACGACCGCGCTTACGGGCAGTAAAGCATACGAAAGTTCCTGTTACGCAGGATCCTACAAACTTTTGCAAACAATACCGACCTGTCTCTTGCCCACTGCGAAGAACCAATCCGATCACCCGTCAGCGGGGTAATTCCATACCGTTGGACTGCTCGAATCGGCCATCGGATCGAGACCTCGGCACACATTTCGGAACCCAAGGTAGTACCGCCGATCCCTGGGTAACTCGGCCCGACGCGCCTACCGTCGAGGTATGGAACTAGGACTGCACATTGCCGATTTCACTTTTCCGGGCGGCCCGACGGCTCTTGCCGGTGACCTGAAGAAGATCGCAGTCGCTGCCGAAAATGCCGGATTCGCGAAGATCAGTGTCATGGACCACCTGTGGCAGATAGAACCGGTGGGCCCCATCGACACCGACATGCTCGAGGCGTACACCACCCTCGGCTACCTGGCCGCCGTCACCGAGAAGGTGGACTTGCTGGCCTGGGTCACCGCCACCGTGTACCGCGCGCCTGGCTTGCTCGCGAAAGCCGTCACCACGCTCGACGTCTTGTCCGGTGGTCGGGCATACCTCGGTATCGGCGCGGCGTGGAACGAGGACGAGAGCGTCGGGATGGGCTTGCATTTCCCGCCCACCGCCGAGCGGTTCGAGCGATTGGAGGAGACGCTTCAGATCTGCCTACAGATGTGGAGCGAGAACGAAGGACCGTTCGACGGCAAGCACTACCAGCTCGGCCGGACGATGAACGTCCCGCAACCGCTCCGCACGCCGCATCCCCCGATCCTCATCGGCGGGGGCGGCGAGAAGAAGACGCTACGACTGGTCGCGCAATACGCTCAGGCGTGCAACCTGTTCGGCGGACCCGAGGTCGCCCACAAGCTGGAAGTCCTCAAAGGTCACTGCGACGCTCTCGGCACCGATTACGACGCCATCGAGAAGACCGTCATGTTCCCGCTCGACCCCGGTGCGGGCGGGAAGAACGTGGACACCATGCTGGGTCAGCTCGAGGACCTGTCGAAGCTCGGCGTCACCCATGTGCACGGCTGGGTACCGGACGTCGCCTCGATCACCCCGCTCGACATCCTCGGTGAGAAGGTGATTCCGGCGATCGCCCAATGGTGAAGTCCTAGGCCCCCAAACCCGCACCCGCCCGCGTCACGACGATGCGAGGAACAACAGCCTGGGCTGACAGTCTCAGGACGCCGGTGGCGAGTTCGACGATGTCGTTCACGCGGATCATCGACTCTGACGAAATTGTGTCCTTGGTCCAGTCGCTCATGTCGGTGTCGACGTAGCCGGGCGCGATGGAGGTACCGGTGATCCCGTTCCCGCTCTCCTCGGCGTTGAGAGTGTCGATCAGTGAGAGCATGGCCGCCTTCGTCGCGCCGTACACGGCCAGGCCCGATTCCGAGTACACCCCGGCCAGCGAGGCGAGGGCGAGAACTTTCGCGCCGCCGGACGGATTGGCCTCGACTGCCGTGCGCAGCAGCGGAATCGAGTTCTGCAGAATCTGGAACGGCGCGCGGACGTTGACGTCGAGGGTCTTGTCGAAGCGCCTCATCGGATAGTCGGCGATCGTCCCCGCGGTCCCGACACCGGCGTTGAGGACGAGGACGTCCATCGACCCGAAAGCGCTGCGGTGGGCGTCGACGATCAGATCGGCCGCGTCACGGTCGGCGAGGTCCGCGGCCACCGTTTCCACCTGCGGCGCTCCGCCGGCAGTCAAGTCCTCGGCGACCGCGCTCAATGCGTCGGAACTGCGCGCGGTGATGGTCAGCCCGTACCCGAGTTCGGCCAACCTGGTCGCGATTCCGAGGCCGATGCCCCGCGATCCGCCGGTGACGAGTGCAGACTTCATGCGTCTCTACCTTCCATTGCGCGCAGACCGGCCGCCATGAAGGCGTGTGTGGCTTCCGCGGCTGCTGCCGCGCCCGACCCTGTGTCCGACCCGGCCAAGGCGCGGTGGGTGATTCCCTCGCCGATCACTCCGAGCTTGAAATTGGCCAATGCCAGATAGAAGTTCCAGTGGGACAGCTCGTTTCCCGATTGACGGCTGTACATCTCGGCCAACGACTGGGCCGACGGATAACGATCGCTCGTCCACGCGGCGCGCACCCCGAGGATCTCGTCGAAGATCGGTTGCCGATACACGCACATCAATGCGACGTCGGTCAGCGGATCGCCGAGCGTCGACATCTCCCAGTCGACGACGGCAGCAATCGAACTCGGATCTTCTGATTTCAAGATGACATTGTCGACCCTGTAGTCACCGTGCACGACAGCAGATTTCGACGTCTCCGGCACGGCCGCCTGCAGCTTGTCTCGCAGTGTCTCGACATCGCGCAGGTCGCGAGTCTTCACCTGCTCCCACTGCCGCGCCCACGTCTTGACCTGGCGTCCGACGAAACCGTCTGGCTTGCCGAACGATCCAAGGCCGACGGCCTGGAAGTCGACCCCGTGCAGCAACGCCAGAACTCGAATCAGCTCTTCGGCATTCGCGCGGACCTCGTTGTCGGACAGGTCGACAAGATCGTCCTGGGTTCGAATGACGCGGCCCGGATCGAATTCGACGACGGTGGTCGGTGCGCCGAGCGCCGTTCCCTCCGCATCGAAGGCCACGGTACGAGCGACGGGAACGCCGGTCGACTGCAGTGCACTCGTCACGGCCCATTCACGCGCCATGTCGTGCGCCGACGGAGTCAGACCGCTCGTCGGCGGGCGTCGAACGACCCACGCGGAGGTGTCGTCGTACGCCTTGAAGGTCAGGTTGGACCTGCCGCCGCTGATCAGTTCGACCTTCAGCTCACCGTTCAGCGATACACCGCTGTCACCGAGAAACCGTGCGAGCGCCGAGGTGTCCATTCCTGGAAGTTCGCTCATTTCGCAGACTCCCGAGCAGCCTTCTTGGCCGCACCGACGACGCGCTTGGCGATGGCCCACCGGTGGACCTCGGAGGGGCCGTCGTACACCCGGAACGGGCGCACTTCGCGTGACAGACGCGCGAGCGGGAGGTCGTCGGACACGCCGAGTCCGCCGCACATCTGAATACTGCGGTCGACGATCCGGAAGATCGCTTCGGCAGCAAAGGTTTTGGCGATGGACGTTTCGTTGCTCGCGTTCGAACCTTGATCGAGGGCGAAGCATGCCTGAACCAGCAGTGCTCGCGTTGCGGCGATGTCGATTTCGTTGTCGGCGACCATCTTCTGGATCATGCCCAGATCTCCGAGCACGGACCCGAAGCCCTCACGCCGCGCGACCTGCGCGACGGCGATGTCGTGTCCGCGTCGCGCGGCACCGAGCCAACGCATGACGTGGGTCATCCGGGCCGGGCCCAGCCGCACCTGCGCGTAGGAGAATCCCTCGTCGACGGCGCCGAGCACGTTCTCGTCCGGCACGAACACGTTCTCGAACGAGACCTCGCAATGACCACCGATCATGGCCTTGTCCAAGGTGCCGATGTGTCGGACGATGGTGATTCCGGCGGTATCGGCGGGAGCGAGGAACATCGTCGCGCCGCCGCGGTCTCCCGGCTTGCCCGCCGTCCGCGCCATGATGATGAAGAAGCCTGCGCCCTCGGCGCCGGTGATGAAGTACTTGCGACCGTCGATCTTCCAGCCGCCGGCAACCTTGACTGCCGCGGTGGTCAGCGCCGAAGGATCCGAACCTGCACCCGGCGCGGGCTCGGTCATCGCGAACGCCGACCTCTGATCGCCTGCGGCCAGCGGTGCGAGGAACTGTTCCTTCTGCGCTGCCGAGGCGATGTGCGCGAGCATATGCACGTTGCCCTCGTCGGGAGCACCGATGTTCAGCGCGATCGGACCGAACAGCGAGTAGCCACCTTCTTCGAATACGGGCGCGCGGTCGCTCATGTTCAATCCGGCGCCGCCGTACTCGATGGGAGCGTGCGGTGCGAACACTCCGGCATCCTTGGCTGCTCGCTGCAGCGAAATCCGCATTTCGTCGCCGCCCGCATCGGCCGCGTTGCCGAGGAACTTGTCCTCGATCGGCAGCACCTCGTCCCGAACGAACCTGCGCGTTTTGTCGATCAGAGCCTGGACGTTCGATGAATAGGTCAGATCGATGGGCACGAAGTCGCTCCTCGGGTAATACTACCGACCGAGCGATCGCTCGGTAGTAAACAGACTGACATGTGCGCCCCGCGACGTCAAGGCATCACGAGACGAGATGGTCGAGCAGAACGACCTGAGCGGCGAGCAATTTGATTCGAGCGGCGTCGAGAGAAAACCACTCGATTCGGTCGACTTCGGGAAACGACTGCTGCTTACCCGATCGCGGCGGCCACTCCATCTCGAACGTGTTGCTCACCGCGCCGGTCACATCGATGTCCGCTTCGACGGCGAAGACCGTCACCAACTTGCCGCCGCGTTGTCGTACGACGGGGAGCACACGAGGCGCCACGTCGGGCACCTCGATTCCGGTCTCCTCGGAAAACTCGCGCCTCGCGGCCACCCACGGGTCTTCGTCGGTGTATTCACCCTTGATCACCGACCACGCCCCGTCGTCCTTGCGCGCCCAGAACGGGCCACCCGGGTGTGCGATGAGAACCTCGAGCACAGCGTCCCGACGGCGGTACGGCAAAATCCCTGCGCTTTGTTTCGGCATTGCCACCTCAATCCAGAATGACGGTGCGCCAACCGCTTCCACCGTCGGCCTTGGCTCGGTAGAGCATCGAGTCCGCTGCCTCGACGACGGCGGCAGGCACATGACGGTCGGCAGTCCCGGCTGCCACTCCACAGGCACCGACGGACAAACCGACCCGCGCCGAGCGCGCCGAACCGGTGAATTCCAACAGGAAATCCTCGTCGCCGATCCGGGCGCACAGCGCCGCAAGGTCGTCGATGTCGCCGGCATCGGCTCTGGTGGCGACGATTCCGAACTCGTCGCCGCCGAGCCGGCACACGAGATCACCCGATTCCGCGCACACCAGGAGTCGTCGAGCTACTTCGGCGAGCAGGCGATCCCCCACCGGGTGCCCGTGCGCGTCGTTCACGGCCTTGAATCCGTCGAGGTCGCAGTACAGGAACGCATGCACCTCACTGCCGTCCTGATGCTCCAGCCGTCGAGCGAGTTCCGTGAGGCCAACGCTCCGCACGGCGAGGCCGGTCAGATCGTCTCGCTCGGCCCGCAGCCGGAGGTCGTCCAGCGCCAAGCGAGCTTCGCTGCGATCTTCCGCGGTACAGACGAACCGCGTGCCCGACGCCCCGTCGAGGCGCCGCACCCGCACCTGCGCCCATCGCTCGGCTCCGTCGCTCCGCAGTACCCGACGGTCAGCCGGACTGTCGAAATGGTTGTCGCCCTCGAAAACCAACGACAGGTCTCGGCCGACGAGATCCGGCTTCGCCGTCCCGACAAGCACTTCGAATGCGTCGTTCACTTCGACGACCGCACCGTCCGCGCCGAGCATCGCCGTTGCGATGGGAGATTCGAGAAACACCACGCGATACTGAAGTTGTTCGTCCTGGGCGGTCCCCATCCGCGCCGCTTCGGCGATCGCGGCACCTGCTTGGCCGGCGAACAGCTCGAGCATCGCGCACTGTTCGGCGTCCGGGACTCGCCCGGATTCGGGAAGGTCGACGCTCAGAACACCCAGCAATTCGCCTTCGCCCGCCCACATGGGGGCCAGCAGAGCGTATTCGGGCTTCCACAGCAGTTCGTACCGATCCTCGGGGATCTGACGATAGTGGTGACTGTCCGGGTCCCGCATGGAGACCTCGCCGTCGACGTCCAGCTGCGCCAGATCTTGGTGAAAGCGAAGCTCGCCCCAGGGCTCACACTCCTTCAACACCGCGATCCAGGTCTCGTGCGACATCGTTTCGCCCACCATGTCGGTGACCTCGGGCGGCCCGACAGCAGTCTTGACGACCAACCCGTCCCCCGGGACCTTCACGTTGACGACCACCGCACGAAACCCCAGGACCTCGACGACCGCGTGCGTGACACGGTCCAGAATCACGTCCAGACTGTCCCCGACGCCGAGTCCACGCACCACCGCAAGGATTCGCATCAACGAATCGCGCCGCAGAGCTACATGGTCGACCACTCGTCGAGTATCCCAGATACGGGAGTCTCGACGCGTCGAACCGGATCAACCGTCAAGCCTGCGTGTAGTCCGCGACGACGTCCATTACCCAGACCACGCCGAATCGATCCTCCAGCATCCCGTACAGCGGCGCCCCCCACGGTGCCGGCGCGAGATCCTCGACGATCCTTGCCCCTTCGGCAAGCGCAGTCCACTGCGCGGTGATCTCGTCGGTGGAACTGCAGCGAACCGAGACGAAGAACGAGTTCTTGCCCTGATCCCACTCCATTGTCGACGGCACGTCGTAGGCCATCACTCGAAATCCGTTGTCGGCCTCCACTTGCCCCCACATCACGAGGTTCTCCTCGCCAGAGGGCACCGGACGGTGCGCCTCGGCGTAGGTGAGGGCGACGAGTTGTCCACCGAAAACCGATCGGTAGAACTCGAGGGCCCGACGGGCATCGCCGCGGAAGTTGAGGTGGTTGGTCACGTTGACGGTCATTGTTGGCTCCTGAAGTCGGTGATCGGTTCGACAGGAAGATTCTCACCAGTAGAGGACAGGGTGTGGCCGCTACTGCTGGCAGGATAGAACTCGTGCAGAAAACATCGGCGAGACTGCTCGCCTTGCTGTCCCTACTGCAGGCACGACGCGACTGGCCGGGTGCATCGCTCGCCGAGCGCTTGGACATCAGCCCCAGGACCGTGCGCCGAGACATCGACCGCTTGCGGGAGCTCGGCTACCCGATCAGCGCCTTCAAAGGTCCCGACGGCGGATATCGCCTGGCCGCGGGCACCGAGATGCCGCCGTTGCTGTTCGACGACGACCAGGCCGTCGCGTTGGCCGTCGCGCTTCGTACCGCCGCGGCGACCGGAGCAGGCATCGAAGAAGCAGCGTTGCGGGCATTGGAGACAGTTCGCCAGGTCATGCCCGCGCGCCTCCGGAGAAAAATCGACTTTCTTCAGGTCAGCCCCGCCGGAGGGAATCGGGACCAGGTCGACACGGCAGTGCTGCAGACACTGAGCGGAGTGGTTCATGCCACCGAGATCCTGCGGTTCGACTACGAGGGCTCAGCGACCGTGCGACGCGTCGAGCCTCACCATCTGGTGTCCCGCGATGGGCGGTGGTATTTGATCGGCTTCGACCTCGATCGAGAGGATTGGCGGACGTTCCGCGCGGACCGCGTGACTCCCCGGATTCCCACCGGTCCGCGGTTCGTCCCGCGGCGGCTTCCGACGGGTGACGTCGCGACGTACGTGGACTCCAGGTTCCGGGGCTCGGTCGACGGCGCCTGGACGTGCGTCGGCACCGTCATTCTGGATCTCCCGGAATCCAGAGTATGGCCTTTCACCAGCGACGGAATCGTCGAATCCGTCGGTGAGAATCGCTGCCGCCTAGTCAAGGGTTCGTGGTCGTGGACGGCGCTCGCCGCGGCGCTCGGTCAATTCGATTGCGAGTTCGAGATCGTCGGTCCCGACGCTCTCCGCGACGCCTGTGCAGCGCTCGCCCAGCGGTACGCCCGCACCGGGGGGCTGAATCGGAAAACCGCACCTCTGTACGGTGGAAAGGACGACATGACCTGAACATTACGATGGAAAGGATCTTGTATGCCGCAGCCTGGAAGGCTGGAGAAGGACCCGAACAAGGGCTTTGTCGCACTACTCGGCTGGAGTCTGGCTGCGGTGGAAGCCCTGGACAACTTCGACCGTCGCTACGTGGTCGTAGCGCCTGAATGGGCCGAAGCGTATTGCACCGAACACGACATTCCGTACATTCCGTGGAACTTCGAACGACTCAACGACAGGTCGCTGGAGATCGCCGAGACGCTGCAGGACAAAGGCGTCGACGTCGCGATCCCGCTGTACGAGGAGACCGTCGAATGGGCAGGCGCGATCAACTCCGTTCTGCTCGGAAACCCACGCTTGTTCGGCCAGGCGATGCTGCTGCGTGACAAGGCGCTGATGAAGCGTCGCGCTCAGCTGGGCGGCATACGCGTCGGAATCTTCGAGGAGGCGCACGACCGCGAGGACGTCATCCGGTTCCTGCGTCGGGTGAACCAGACGCTGCTCAAGCTCGACGGAGACCCGAACGACCCGATCCACCTCAAGGCGTTCGACAAGGCAGGCTGCCTCGGGCACCGCGTCATCAGGACTCCCGACGAGGTCGACTCCATCCCGGACGACGAATTCCCGGTGCTCATGGAGTCTCATCTCGACGGCTGGGAGTTCGCCGTCGAAGCATGGGTGCACAACGGAAAGATCAAGTTCCTCAACATCTCCGAATACGTCACCCTCGGATACTCGGTATTCGTTCCTGCCACACCGGAACTGGAGAAGTACCGACCAGCGATCACCGCTCAGATCGAGAAGCTCATCAAGACCTTCGACATCGAGTTCGGCTTCATTCATCCCGAGTACTTCGTCACCAGTGACGGCGAAATGTACTTCGGTGAGGTCGCGTACCGGCCGCCGGGCTTCAAGGTGTTCGAGCTCCTCGAGCGTGCGTACGGGTTCAACGCTTACCAGGGCCTCGCGCTGGCGTTCGATCCCAAGACGACCGAAGAGGAGATCGACGCCTTCTTCCCGAAGGAGGTCGTCGACGCCAGCGGTGTCGCCGGTTGCTTCGGTGTGTATCCGCGTCGACGCGTCGTCAGCCACCTGGAGATCCCGGAGGAGACGGCGGAGCACGACTACTACGAGACCAACGATCTCTCGGCGCCGGTCGAGGAAACCGTCACCAAGAGAACAGCGTTCGGTACTCACTGGGGTCTGCTGTACTTCTTCGGCGAAGACCCGTACGTCATGCGTGACTTGTTGAAGCATCAGGAAGAACTGGACTTCTACGTGTGAGGCAAGATCTCGGGGACGATTCTCACGGGCCATCTCAAACCCTCGATCCGCCGGTCGACGCTGCGTTGCAGACGCGGCTCGCTCAGCTCGACAACGCGACCGAAGCGCTGGCGTCGGCACCCGATTTTTCCAAGAACACGAAGGTTCGACGCGTACTCGACGCGCTTCATCGCGTCCTGACCAGGCCAGGCGGGTGCGCCGCCGTCCGTGATCGGGCGGGCGCTCTCGACCAGGCAGGCCTGTTTCTCGGCACCGACTGGGCGCAACCGGACATTCTCGTGCCCGGCTTCGTCGGACCGAGTCTGCGCAGCGGTGTCATCGACACCGTTGTGCTGGAGGCGACGAGCGAGCTTCGACTCTGTGCGATCGTGGCGGGCGAGTACCAACATCCGGCCCTCAGCGCGGACGATGCCCGCAGATTCCTCTCGCAGGTGCTGGCAATGAACCTGGAAGTACTGTTCTCGCCTCCCTCCGAGGCGGAACGAGTGCGACTGGGCCGCGTCGCGCACCTGATTCGCGATCTGTTCGGCTACGTCGCCGACCAGATCGGATACGCCAGTGTGCTGGGCGAACTCGGCGAAGAGATCTGGCGAGTGCTGCGCCAACGTCCGATCCAGGTCGATCACGTCAAGGCGATGGTCACCCGAATCGCCGTGTACCGCGAAGATCCCGACGTCGACCTCGGCGCCTCCGGACAGGGACTCGACAGGCTGATCTCAGCGCTGTTCGGGCCGACCGAAGCGTGCCGCGAGGATCCGGGCGTCGACATCTATCGATCCCGGCTCGACGCGATGGACACCGAGGGTCTGGAATTCGAAGCTCGCGGTTTCGCGCGGGCGATGCACGACACCGGTCTCGTATCTCCTTACCACGCAACGCTTGTTCGCTTTCTGATCGAGCACAACACGTATCTTCTCGGTGAGGCGCTCGGTGTGTCCGAGACGGGCCGAACGTGTTTGCAGCGTTACCCGGAATTGGTGCACTGCCTCATCAACGAAGCCGTACATCCGGAATCCGCGCAGTGCCTGTACGGCATCGCGTTGATGCTCGATCGCGGCATTCTGCATCAGCCTCCGATCGTTCCGTCCCTCTGGCGCCAGTTGGCGTTGCGGCTCGCTCCCGAGGTTCGTGGGCGGCTGATCGATGCATTCGGTCCGAGGCCGAATCCCGAGGCACGGCTTCTCGGTGGTCTGCTCTCGATGCTCGGCCAGCCACTCGGCGTCGGACAGGGAGACAATCCGACGTGCCAGTCGGCCCGAGCACTGTCGATGTGGGCCTACAACGATCCCGACTATCTCCTTCAGATGCTCGTCTGGGCTGCCCGCGACGACGAGATCGTCATGCATTTCGAAGGACAGTCGTTGTCCTCCAAGGACAGTGAAGGCGGTGTCGCGACCGTGGCACCGATCGATCTGGATCCGGTGTCTCAGATCGTCGTCCCTCACCTCGATCGGATCTACGCGGAAATGGGACGGCGGTGCGCCGATCGTCCCGGTGACCCGCATCGATGGGTCAACCCCGAATTCCACGGGTGGTGGTCGGCCCGCGGGTTCAACATCAATGTCGATGTGGCAACGGGCAATCTGATCGACCTCGACGATTTCCTTCGGCGGTTCCATGCGTCGTACCACCTGGAATACAACGGTGGTCAGCCGCTGATCCACCCGCAGCCTGCGGGAGTTGCCGTAACCGACAGTGCCGCCAGGTATGTCGGCTGGCACGCCATCACGATCCTGCGCGTTGCACTCGACCCCGACGCCGTCATGCGCGTCTACTTCTTCAACCCCAACAACGACAGCGGTCAGGACTGGGGCGACGGCGTGGTCGTCGGCACCGCCGGCAACGGTGAGCGCGCAGGCGAAGGCTCACTTCCGTTCGAGCAGTTCGCCTCTCGGCTGTACATCTATCACACCGACCCACTCGAGCACGGCGAGCCGGACAGAGTTCCCGCCGCCGACATCGAGCGCGTCATCGGGTACATCGAACGGAGCTGGGGTGCGGATCGGATGCCTACCTGAGAGCAAAACCCTATGTGAGCGCGAATACATAGTGGGTTGTGTATTCGCGCTCACCTAGGGGGTGGGCGTGGGCGCCGCCGGCACTTCCGCCGGGTTGCCTCCGGTGTTCGCGCCCGCGCCGTAGAAGGTCGGAATGATGCCTTTCAAGAGCGTCAAGGCCGATCCTTCCCCTGACGGAACGGTCGCGAGATTGGTGGCGATGACGATCGTCAGATCGGTGTCGGGATCCTGAACCATCACGGTCATGAACCCGGGGATCTGGCCGTCGTGGCCGATCAGATGCGGGCCGAATTTTGCGATCCCCAAACCGTATCCGGCTGCTTCGGGGCTGGCCGGGTCTGTCGGCAGGATGCTGTCCATCCGGACCTTCTGCATGTCCTCGCTCAGAAGGCCGCCGCCCACAAGCGCTTTGACGTAGGCGGTCATGTCCGCGACCGTCGATATCGCCCCACCCGCAGTCCAGGTCCACGACGGGTTGGCGTCGGTCTCGTCGGTCGGCTTCAACGTCCCCGCCAGCGCTTCGGACTGCTGCGGTTCGGGAAGCTCGAACGTCGAGATGGTGGAGACGTTGGTGCCGAACGAGTACCCCTGTGGGTGTGGGTCGGGGATGGACGCGTCGGCGGCGGCGGGAAGTGACGTGTCCTTCAGACCGAGCGGCTGGAATATCCGTTCCTCGAAGGCCTCCGACGCAGTTTTATCGGTCAACTTCTCGATCAGGAGTCCCAACAGCACGATGTTGGTGTTGCTGTACTCGAACTGCGCGCCCGGCGGAAAATTCACCGGATGCGAGAAGGCGATGCTCAGCAATTCCTCCGGCGTCCACGCCTTACCGGGGTCGCTGTCCAGAGTCTCGTTGAACCCCGGGTCGAAGCTGTAGCTGTAGAGACCGCTGCGCATGTCCGAGAGCTGCGCGATGGTGATCTGATCACCGTTCGGAACGCCGCCCACGTACTTCGAGATCGGGTCGTCGAGACTCAACTTGCCTTCTTGAACCAACTGCAGGACGACGGTCGACGTCATGGTCTTGGTGTTGCTGCCGATGCGGAAGAAGTCTTCGGCAGTGATCGGTTCCGATCCGCCGACGGTCCGCGTGCCGAACGCATGGGTCCAGTTGCCTTCCGTCGGCGAATCGATGACCACGACGGCACCGGGTATCACGTTGTCCGTCATCAGTTTCTGGATGATCGGTTCCAGAGTCGCGGCATAGGTCGGCGCCGACTCGGCTGTGGTGGTGGTGACAGTCGCGGCGGACTCATCGGAGTCGGTCGTGCTGCTGCAGCCCACGAGAAACAACGCGAGCAGTGCTGACGAAGCGATTGCAATTTCTCGACATCTCATGACGGCTCCCTGTCCCCGACGTGGCCGTGTCATTCCTAACATTCCTCGGGGACCGCTGGCTACCGGCGACGGCAGGATTCATCACTGACGGGTGAGGCACCTGGAACCCGGGGCGTCAGCCTTCGATCCTGATGGCCAACGCGGGGCACACGTCGGCCGCGTGCTGGACGTTCTCCCGCTGGTCGTCCGGCGGGTTCTCGTCGACGAGGACGGCGATGCCGTCGTGGTCTCGCTGGTCGAACACAGCTTCCGCGGCCAGCACACACTGGCCGGATCCGACGCACTTGTCCTGTTCCAGAAGTACTTTCATCGCCATGTTCTCCTTACCAGGTGACGGGCAGTTCGTAGACGCCGTAGACGTTGCCGTCGTGCTTGAACGGAACATCCGCGATGTCCACGGCGAGAGCGAGAGAGGGAATGCGTCGATACAACGTGCTGTAGACGACCTGCAGCTCCATCCGTGCCAGCGACTGCCCGAGGCACTGATGAATGCCGAAGCCGAATGCGACATGGCGACGCGAATCGCGTTCCAGATCGAGCGTGTCGGGATCGTCGAAGATCTCGGGATCACGGTTGCCGATGTCGTTGGCCATGATGAGGCCGTCACCTGCTCGTATCGTCTCCCCCTCAAACTCTATGTCTTCCAGAGCAACACGCTTACGGCCGTTGTGGGTTATGTGGAGATACCTCAGCAGTTCCTCGACCGCACCCTTGACGAGTTCCGGCTCGTGCGGCCGACGAAGTTTGTCCAGTTGAGCCGGGTTCTGCAGCAACGCAGCAGTGCCGAGCGCAATCATGTTCGCCGTGGTCTCGTGTCCGGCGATCAGCAGCAGCACCCCGAGCCGGGCGGCGTCGTCCTCGGTCAGCTCTCCCGCGTCGACGCGGCCGCCGAGCTGAGACAGCACATCCTCTCGTGGATTCCGACGCTTTTCCGCGACCAGGCCGGTGAGGTAATCGATGAGTGCCTGACGTGCTGCGGCCGTCTCGACGGCGGGCACGTTTCGGCGGATGATCGTCCTGCTGTGCATCTGGAACAGGTCGTGGTCCGAATACGGCACTCCCAGCAGTTCGCAGATGACCAGCGACGGCACCGGCAACGCGAAGGCTTCGACAAGATCGACGGGTCTCGGTCCGCCCAGCATGGCGTCGATGGCGTCGTCGACGATGCGTTGAACCGCAGGGCGCATCGCTTCGATGCGCTTGATCATGAAGGGAGCGGTGACCATTCGTCGAAGTCGCGCATGTTCCGGGTCGTCCATCGTGATGAAACTCAACCCGACGGGTTCACCGTCCGGCCGATTGGGGTGCCCGGGAATGGTGATATCGGCGCTCACGCGTTTGTCGGCGAGCAGTGTTCGCTGGTCCGCGTACCGAGTGATGAGCCAGGCACGTTTGCCGTCGGGTTGCTCGACGACGGTCATCGCCGTTTCCTGTTGCAATTCCTGGAGCCTGGGCGGCGGGTCGAACGGGCATCCGCTGGCCCGGGGCATCGGAAAGATCTCGGCGGGAACAGCTTCCGTGCGATCCAAGGGTTTCGTCATCGTTCTCCTTCGATTCTCCGCGTGAGCGGCGTTTCTCCGTGTGTCCGACAATTCAAAGTAATTCGCCAAACTAACGATACATCCCGATGGCTTTTCCCGCCGCAGAAATTACCGGTCAGTGAATTCGACGTGCCCCGAACAGCACCAGCCCCAGCGCGATACAGCCGGTGACCGCGGAGACAAGCGGACCGAGTGCTATCGACACCGCCCCTGCCAACGACCCGGCGATCAACGTCGCGATCGCACCGATCCGAAGACCCAGATACTCGGTCTTGCCTTGCGCAAGGTCGTCGACCACGCTGACCATCGTTCCGGTGACGAAGGTGCTCGACAGGCCGCCGCCCACCGCAGACGTACGCGCCACCACCGTCTGAAGCGCCATCGCCGACGCCGACAGCGCGACAAGAGAGTCGATGACCGCCTCAGCCGATGGGCCGTCGAGAGTCCACCAGATCACGCACGTCGCGACTTGGATGCACGCCGCGACCGCCAGCAGAACGGTCGTGGACCGCGCAGGTGTTGCCGCCGCGCTGTGCACGTAGCGAAAACCTCCGAGCAGCACGACGAAGAAGACCGCGATCGCCACCCCGGCACCGACGAGTGTGTTCAGGTACTCGTCGCGACCGACGAGTCCGACCAACACCAGATTGCCCGTCATGTTCGCGGTGAAGATGCCACCGAGCGAGAGGAACGCGAACGCATCGGTCGCGCCTGCTCCGAACGAGAGAACCAGCAGCAGCCACGGCGAACGCAGATGAGAGCCGGGGGGAGCAGTCATGGACAGACTCTAGTGCCGACAGGCACGCCTCAGAGCCGACGACCGAACACCGCGAGCGCCGTCGACCACGCCAGAGCGACTAGATCGCGAACCGCACCGAAGGAGGACGCAGTCGACCACACCGTATTGACCCCCGAGGGCGGAACAGGCCGGCCGTCGAACCTGTCCTGAAGCCAGTCCAACGTCAGCGGCGCCGACAGTGGGTGCAGCGACAGATGCTCGCTGAGTCGATCGCGTAGGTACGTAACGTGCACGCCGTTGTCCAGGTAGCGGTCTACCTGGCCGTCGACGTCGTCCACGGCAATGATCTGGTCGTGCACGGCCTGGACGACGAGCATCGGCACCGACGGCGCGGTGCGGCCTGGCTGAATGTCCTCGAACACCTCGAGAATCTCCGGCTTGGCCAGCAGATCGGCCAGCGGAATGTCGATGTACTTGTCCAGGTCGTGGCGAGCGAGCTTCCGAACCGCCGCCACGGTGGTCATGTCGTCGACGGAGTCGAGAAGGGCGAGGCCGTCGGGATTCACATGGGCTCGGACGACACGGTCGAGATCAGGGTATGTACGCCGAAGACCCTCGACGACCAAGGTCGGCAATCCCGCATGCAGGGTGGCGTTGAGCCTGGTGAACGCCGACGCCGGATCGCCGACGGGTGAGCCGAGCGCAGCTCCGACGATCTCGATCTCCGGCGCGTATTCCGGCGCCATCTCCGCCGCCCACGAGGTCGCGAGTCCGCCACCCGAGTATCCCCACAGACCGACGGGAGTGTCGTAGGACAGTCCGGCCGGGGAGAACCTCAGCGCGGCGCGCACTGCGTCGAGCGTGCAGTAGCCCGGCTCGCGGGGAGATCCCCAATGACCCTGCGGCCCTTCATGATCCGGAATGGAGATGACCCAGCCGCGGCGGAGCGCGTGCAGCACGAGGACGAACTCGAACTGCGGCACGGCGCCGAATGCCTTGGCCCCGCGCTGCAATGCGTAGGACGGAAAACATGTGGACGACACTGCATCGATCGCACACTGGTAGGACAGCAGTCGAGGCGTCTGCGAGACGCTGCCGCGCTGCATCAGGATGGTGGTCACGCCGACTTCGGGCATGCCGTGAAGATCCGACGTCCGGTACAGCAACTGCCAGGCATCGACCTGCTGAGGTATCGACCCGTACAGGGCGACCTCGACTTCACGATGACGGAGCACGGTGCCGGGCTGCTCTGCCTCGAAGCCTTCCGGAGGAGAATAGAAGGCATCGTCCGCCGGAAGCGCCGCTCTCCGAGGCCGAGGTGACTCCTCCGGCACCCACGGCGATCTGCCCGCTTCTGTTTCGACGCTCATTCCCACACCCCTGTAGTTCCGGAACCCGACTATCCGAGTATCTCCGTCACAGTAACCGTGGAGTCGAACACGTGGCCGTCGGGTGTACGCAGTGTGATCGAACGGCTACGCCCTGGTCCGATCCACACCGTGCACATTGCTCCCTCAACCAGCTGACAATTGTGCATCTCACAGCAAGATGGTCGACTGAGATCCTTCGCGACACGTCAGGAGCGTCAGCAATGACCAGCATCGTCCCCAGCGATCAGCACTCGACCGGCAGTGTGAACGACCCACTTCACGACATCGCCGAGCACGTGCTGTGGTTGTCGACCTCGATGATCCACCACGCGAATCGCGTCAGACCGAACCCGAGCGGCCTGAAGGTCGGCGGCCACCAGGCATCGTGCGCGTCGATGGTGTCGATCATGACGTCACTGTGGTTCGAGCAGCTGCGTCCCGGTGACCGGGTGTCGGTGAAGCCGCACGCCTCGCCGGTTCTGCACTCGATCAACTATCTCCTGGGCGAGCTCGACGAGAAGTACCTGACCACTCTCCGCTCGTTCGGGGGTCTGCAGTCCTACCCGTCGAGGTCGAAGGATCCGGATCCGGTCGACTACTCGACGGGGTCGGTCGGCATCGGTGCCACCGCTCCCATCTGGGGTGCGATCTCGCGGCGCTACGTCGAGACCAGCTTCGGCGGGGCCGGATCAGGTAGGCAGTACTCACTCGTCGGCGATGCCGAGCTCGACGAGGGCGCAGTGTGGGAAGCCATCGTCGACCCCGGTATCGCCGAACTCGGTGAGGTCGTCTGGATCGTCGACCTCAACCGTCAGTCGCTCGATCGGGTCGTCCCCAACATCGCCGCTCGGCGACTCGAGAAGATGTTCGACGCCGCAGGCTGGCAGGTCATCACCGTCAAATTCGGCAGTCTTCTCGAGACGCTGTTCGCGCGCCCGGGTGGTGACGCATTGCGCACCCGGATCATGGACATGCCCAATCCCGAATATCAGCGTCTGTTGCGTTGCAGCGCCGACGAACTGCGTACACGGCTGCCGGGCGAGGGCCGGGACGCGTCGGCCATCTCTGCATCGATCGCGGACCTGGACGACACGACGCTCACCGAGGCGGTGCGCAATCTCGGCGGTCATGATCTGCCCGCACTCCGAAAGGCCTACGCGGAGATCGACGATACTCGCCCGACCGTCATCATCGCGTACACCGTCAAGGGCTTCGGGCTACCGACGCAGGGCCATCCGCAGAACCACTCCTCGTTGCTCACCATCGACGAATACGCTTCGCTGGCAGCGAGTCTCGGAAAGAATCCTTCGGCTCCGTGGGAGCGATTCTCCGAGACAAGCCCGTCCGGACGCATCATCGCCGACGCGGCGAGGCGTCTGCACCGAGACGCGGTCCCGTTCTCGGAACCGCCTGCCGTCCCGACCGATATCGGCCGCACACCGAAGGGAACCGCGACCACCCAGGCCGCACTCGGACGCACCCTGCTCGATCTGACCCGCGAAGCACCCGCGGCGGCCGAACGTGTCGTCACGGTCAGCCCCGACGTCAGCTCGACGACGAATCTCGCCGGATGGGTCAACAAGGTCGGTGTCTGGTCCACCACCGAACGACGAGACTGGTTCGACGACGATGCCGAGACGATCATGCACTGGCGTGAGAACCCGGCCGGTCAGCACATGGAACTCGGAATCGCCGAAACCAATCTGGTGGGACTGATGGGTGAGCTCGGCGCCACCTGGAGTCGGTGGGGACAGCCGCTCTTCCCGATCGGAGTCATGTACGACCCGTTCGTCGAGCGAGCCCTCGAACCGTGGTCGTACGGCATCTATGCAGGCGGACAGTCCATCCTCGTCGGGACACCGTCGGGAATCACGCTCGCCGCCGAGGGTGGCGCGCACCAATCGATCACGACACCTTCGATCGGCCTGGAACAACCAGGCTGCGTCAGCTACGAGCCCGCCTTCGCCCTCGACGTCGAGTGGACGCTGCTGTCCTGCATCGCTCAGCTCGGGCGGCCCGGCGGCTGCTCGGCATATCTTCGGCTCTCCACCCGACCCGTCGATCAGTCCCTGGCCGACGTTCCCGCCGATCCCGCTGCGCGAGAACGACGCAGGCGCCAGGTGGTGGCAGGGGGATACCCCCTCGTTCGACGCGCGAACCCCGCGGTCACCATCGTCGCGATGGGCGCACCGATGACCGAGGCATTGGCGTCGGCTACCAGGTTGGAACAGATCGGTATCGACGCCGACGTCCTCTGCATCACCAGTCCGGGCCTGCTGTGGGAAGCGCTGCAGGCACGCCAGGGTCTCGGCGACGGACCGAGCTGGATCCTCGATCAGCTATTTCCGGCCGAGCGAGCGACGCCGATGGTGACGGTCCTCGACGGCCACCCACACACTCTCGCGTTCCTGCCGACGGTCAATCGTGTTCCGTCTGTTTCCCTGGGCGTCAGCAAGTTCGGTCAGGTCGGGTCGCTCGACGAGGTCTATCGGTACCACGGAATCGACACCGATTCGATCGTCCGCGCCGCATTGGACGCCATCGATCGGTGATCAGGCCGTCACCGCCAGGGCGTCCACGATGCGACGTCGATGCTCCGGCGGAGGTGGCAGAAGCGGCAGGCGCACAGCCGAATCGGTGATGATCCCGATCTCGGCAAGTGCCGCTTTCGCCATGATCGCACCCTGGGACGTGCGCATCACAGCGTCCGTGAACGGAAGCAGCGATGTGTGGATCGCCCGCGCTGCCTCGAGATCGCCCTCGCGCACGGCTCGGATCAAGTGGAAGTTCTGCTCGGCCACAACGTTTCCCACCACGCTCACCACACCCGCAGCCCCGATTGCCAGATACGGCAGATTCAGTTCGTCGATGCCGCAGTAGTACGCGAGCGAGGTCCGTGCCATCACCGAACTCGCCTCGAAGAGATCACCTTTCGCATCCTTGACGGCAAGGATGTTCGGATGCGCCGCCAGCTCGATCAGCGTTGCGGCCTCGATCGCGAGACCGGTCCGAACCGGGACGTCGTACAGCATCACCGGGAGCTCCGTCGCATCGGCCACCACCGTGCAGTGCGCGACGATGCCCGCTTGGGTGGGCCGCGAGTAGTAGGGGCAGACGAGCAGGAGACCGTCCGCTCCCGCATCCTGCGCGCGGCGCGCGCGATCGATGCTCGACGCCGTGTCGTAGGTACCGACGCCGGCGATCACTCGCGCTTGCCCCGCGACCCGGGTAGCCACCGTCCGGATCAACCAGGAGGACTCGATGTCGGTCAATGTAGGCGCCTCACCTGCTGTTCCCGCAACGACGATGCCGTCGCACCCGCCTGCGAGAAGGTGATCGAGGAGACGGTGCAGGCTGGGCTCGTCGAGGCTGCCGTCGCTGTTCATCGGCGTCACCATGGCGACGAGGTTGGAGCCGAAGGGGTGTTCCGAGGTCATGACGATCATCTTGCATCCCCGCATTGCTGTGGTCCAGCAATGCTTTTTCACTACTAATGCGTAATCTTGCTTCATGATCGATGTAGCGGCGTTGCACGCATTGAGGTCGGTGGCCGCGGCGGGGACCCTCGCCCGAGCCGCCGAGGAACTGGGCTTCACCGCATCGGCGGTATCTCAGCAGATCAAGCGGCTCGAACGTCGCCTCGGCGTCGACGTTCTTGCTCCCGCCGGGCGAGGCGTAATTCTGACGCCCGCCGGGCAAGCGCTCGTCGACTCGGCGCCGGATGTCTTCGGCGCACTCGAACGATGCGAGGAGGCAGCACGTTCCGTTGCCGTCGGCGCCCCGCGAGGCACGCTGCGCATCGTGGCCTTCTCCACTGCGATACGAGGGATGCTGGCGCCGGCACTCGGACGACTGTCGGACGAGTTCCCTGGCCTCCGTGTGCTCGTCACCGAGCAAGATCCGGACCGCGCGTTGCACAGTGTCGATTCGGGCGCCGCCGATGTCGCCCTCGTGCACGATGCCGACGGACTACCCGTGTCGGTCCCGCAGAACCTGATGCAGCATCCGCTACACGTGGACGTCGGCGACATCGTGATTCATCGTCGACATCCTCTCGCGGCGCTCCGCACTCCACTGATGAGTTCCGACCTGTCCGGCTTCACCTGGGTCACCAGTCCACCCGGGACCGTCTGCCATCAATGGTTTCGCCGGGTCGTGGCGGAGCTCCCCGAGGCGCCCGACGTACGCCACCTGGTCGACGATTTCGCCAGCCAGCTCTCGCTCGTGGCCTCGGGTGGTGTGGTCGCGCTCATTCCGCGCCTGGCACGCCCACCGCTGGGGGAAGATCTGATCGCCGTTCCTCTGCAGCGGCCGCCGACTCGCGAAGTGCACGCGGCGTGGCGTCGCAGCGCAGACTCCAGCCCGTCGATACGGGCATTGGTCACCGAGCTGTCCCGTGTTCAGGCCGGCGCCGTGGTTGCCCACTAGTCCGGTCGGCAGGGCCGGGTCGGCCACCGCGGGCAGACTTGTGGGCAACCACGACACCACGCGCGATGAGTTTGCGGGCCGGCCCTGGTCGACACCTCATGATCATCGTCTCTGGATACCTGACCGTGAACCCGACCGAACGAAAGGATTACCTCGACGGCTGCGTCGACGTGGTCCGCCTCGCGCGCGAAGCCGATGGATGCCTCGACTTCGCGCTCGGAGCGGACATTCTCGATCCCGCGCGCATCAACGTCTACGAGCGCTGGGCCAGTGACGCCCAGCTCCATGCCTTCCGCGGATCGGGTCCCGACGACGGCCAGCAGGCCGCGATCCTCGACGCCGACGTTCGAGAATTCGAGGCGGTCAACATGCCGTGATCATCCCTTCCAGGTGTCCGTGAAGTCGACGGAGTACAGGTCGGCCTGAACGTCGAGGTCGTGCACGTCGCGTAGATCATCGACGACGCCGATCACGATGCTGGAGTCAATGACGGGCATCGGCGCGTATTCCCGAGGAGGGGGACGTGGTGGTGTCGCGGAGCGTGAAGACCAGTGCTGCGGCAACAGCGGTGAACCCGGCGATGACCGCCGTCCATACTCTTTCGTCCGAGGCGACAGGCCCGATCACCGATGCCACGCCCGCGAGTCCCTGCTGAACGAGACCGCAGTAGGCCACCGCGATCGCGCCCCCCTGAGCGAAGTGAGTGACCGCTGTGGCGGCGGAGTTCGGAAAGAGAAGCGATTGGCCGAAAGTCAAGGCGATGTAGCCGAACACGAACAGCACCAACACGGTGCGCCCGCCGATCGGTGGATACCAGATCAGGGCCAGAAGTACGCCCGCAGCGACCATGATGGTGACGCCGCGACGCATGACCGGCCGGGAGCCGATCGTCTTCGCATAGCGGTTCACATAGATCGCCCCGGCGAAGTAAGCGGCGCCGTAGAGGATCCCGAAGGCCCCGAATGCCCACGGCTGCAGCCCGAATCGCCCGGCGAAGAGGAACGGGCTCAGCTGCTGCACGAGGACGATCGCGCCGAAGCCCAGGCCGCCTGCGATGGCAGGTTTGTAGAATTTCGGGTTCAGGACGATCGTCTTCCATCCCACTGCGGCCTCGCCCTTGTCGAGAACCTTGTGATTGTCAATCGCGAGCGAGATCACCAGCGCCAAGGCCGAGAGGACGGCCAGGACGACGAACCCGATCCGCCACGATCCGAACGAAGCGATGACGCCGCCGAGCAGTTGCCCGCCGCCGAGCGCGACGACGAATGCCATCGACAGCAGCGAAAGCTTCGCCGCCAGTCCATCTCCCGAGAAACGATCTTTGACGACCATACGCACCACGATCGCCGCTCCCCCGGCGCCGATGCCTTGCACGATTCGTCCGCCGAGCAGCAGCGCAGCACTGTTGGCAAACGTGAGCGCCACACAGGCCACCAGGAAGATGCCGAGGCTGGAGCCGAGTGCGGTACGCCTGCCGTACCGGTCGGCAATCCGACCCCAGGCGACGACCGGGAGCGCGGCGCTGATGACGAACAGTGTCACCGACAGTTTGGTGATCGACTCCGATACGCCGAGGTCGTCCGCGATGTCGGGCAGCGACGGCAGGTAGATCGTGGTTGCCATCTGAGCCATGAACACGACCGCACAGGCCAGCGGTGTCACCGATTTCTGCAGTGTGGGACTCACGATGTGGCATCGCCCGGTTCGCATGCGAAGGCTGATTCGATCGTTCTCTCTTCCTCTTTCAGAGTGACGAAACGAATCGGGAGCCGATTACCGGCCGCTGGTGTCCCGACGAGTTCGTCGACACGATCCACTACGGCGCGCAGGCCCTTCCGGAGTTGATCGACGTCGACTCGTTGAGACCAGGTCAGTGGAACGCCGAATCTGAGGGCCGCATCTCGATTCCGGCTTCCCTCCATACCGCTCGTGCCCAGCAGAATCGCGCCACCCAACGCACCGAACCCCTTGTTATATTTATTCTTGGTCCGCTCGGCTGTCGGCAACGCTGCCGAATCGGTTGCGGTCATGGGTTCATCCTCGAAATTTCGTCGTCGGACAGAGGCGCAGTCATGCCGTGAATAACACTTCGCGACCGGGACGCTGTCAACCAGTTCACCTGGGGCGCACACTCCGGCAATGCCCATTGGAACGGTCCACGTCAGTAGTTGACCTTTCAATAATCACGTTTGCGCACCATCTGTCGCTAATTGAAATCGAAATAGTGTCGATACGACATAAAATGTTCTGCATCACACCGACTTTCGATTCGGACATTTACTTTTTCGATCATGCTGAATAGAACTGTTGCCCCGTTTTCACTCTTCGCCTACATGCTGATCTCCGACCGCACAGTGTTGGAGCGCGATCCGCTGGACCGAGACACATCTCAGGGCGCGGTCTTGGCGAATTTCTCGATGGCGCTCTCGGTCACCGGCGTGAAGAAGTTCACCAGATTTCCGTCCGGGTCCCGGAACAGCAGTGAACGATTCCCCCACGGCATCGTCGTCGGGGTGTTGACGAAGTCGACGACCCATCGGGAGAGGTCGTCGTACCGCGCGTCCACGTCGTCGACCATGAATTCGATGATCGCCGTGTGGTTGTCGGCTGCGCGCGCCGAACCGGCTCCGAACAGCGTGACCGTCCTGATGCTTCCGATCGCGAGAGTGCCGGAAGCAGTGTTCAACTCGGCGAAATCCTCGTTGTCCCAGACAACAGTGGCACCGGTGGCGCGTTCGTAGAACCTCGCCAGACGCGCAACATCGTCGGTGATCAGTCGTATCGAAACCAGATTCATGAGTGGTCCTTCTCGTCGGCGGAAATATGTACCACCGAAGTGTCGAACTCTCGGGCGACACCGTCCTGTCGGTGTTTCGGGGCTAGATCAGCGACAGAGTCTGGATCGTGCCGTACGCGATGTTCACATCGGCTGCGGCGAACGGACGCGCCGGAGGCTCCTCCCCCGTCACCGCGACCTTCACTATGCGCTCGACGCGAAAAGCGCGGACACCATCGCGCAACCGGCACCAGCCGATCAACATCCACGCATCCCCGTTCGCCACGTACCCCATCGGCTCGATCTCACGCGTCGTGCCGACGCCCTCGCGGTCGGAGTATTCGATGCGCAGAACTCGGCCGGCTTGCACCGCATCGGCAACCATCCGGGGAATGGTCGATGCGGCACTGTCGTCGGTGAGCAGATGAACGCGTCCCGCGAGGGTCGCGGCCGACGCGGCATCGTCGGGATGCATCGCCGCAACCAGCTTGCGGAGCGCCGACGCGGCCTCGGTCCGAAAAGGACTGCCGTTCAACCGTTGCAGCGCCAGTGCCATCGCAACAGCTTCACCCGGCGTCAGATTCACCGGAGGCAGCGTGCGAGTTTTATCGAGGCAGTAACCCCCGGAGCGACCGGGCTCGGCGTATATCGGCACGCCCGACCCCTGCAAGGCATTGATATCGCGTTCCACCGTTCGGATACTGACCTCGAACTTCTGGGCCAACCACCGTGCGCTACGTGGCCGCGGCGAGACCGCACGCATTTCCTCCACCAGCCCATACAGTCGATCGGTGCGGTTCACGGGTTCAACGGTAAACGCTCGGTCGGACAGATACGCGACCACCGGACCCAGCCGACGTCTGCGCGGCCGACGGCATGGCGCTCAGCTGTTGTGGAGAGTGACGGCGTAGCCCTCGGGATCACGGAACGAGAAGGTGCGACCGAACGGTCCGTCGAACGGAGGCGTCAGGATCTCGACGCCCGCGGATTCGAGTCGATCGTGCAGCGCCTCGGCGTCGTCGCACGCCAGCCAGACCGCGACACCGAGTCCAGGCCGGCCACCGGCGAGATCGGTCTCCGGCAGACGCGCGCGCACAGCAATGGCGATCGGCGACGTGTCGAACACAACTGCGCCGGGCGGCGAGAACGCTGCGCGAGTCATTCCGAGCTGGGTCTCGTAGAACGCTGCGGCTCCATCCAGATCGCTCACCTGCAGCGAGAGGAAGCTGGGGCCGGTCACGGTTGCGGTAGTCATCGATTTCCCTTTCGTCGTCAAGTTCTTGACGTGATTCACGGTATGTCAAGATGTTGACGTGAGTCAAGTGGATGTCGACACCTCGATCGGATACGCCCTCAAGCGAGCAACGTCTGCGTTGCGCGCGGCCATGGACGATCGATTACGTGCACTCGACCTGACCGTCTCGCAGTACTCCAGCCTCGAGCTCCTGGCGCACAAACCCAACCTGTCGAACGCCGAGTTGGCTCGCGGGGTGTTCGTCAGCCGCCAAGCCACGCACCAACTGCTCACCGGATTGAGGCGTCTCGGCCTCGTCGAGGTCGACGGCACCGGGCGCGATCAGCGCTTACATCTCACGCCGGAAGGAACTCGCAGACTCCGGGAGGCGTCGGAAGCTGTGGCGACCGTCGAGGAGTCGATGCTCGCGGCCCTGAGCAGCGATCAACGGAATGCGCTGCGGGAAAGCCTTGCTGCCTGTTCCGATGCGCTATCGGGGCACTCTGAACAGCGAACTCGCTAGGTTCGAACGCGCCGAAAAACCGCCCGACCCGCGTAGAACAGGCCGCTGGCCGCAAACATCGCGACCACGAGCAGCAGCCACCTCAGCGCAAACGGTTGCTGAGTGAGCCCGGTGGCGGACTCGTAGGAAACGCTGCCCTGCGAGATGATGCCAGGGAAGAACAGCAGCAAACTGAGTCCTGCGCCCAGTGCCGGTATTCGCACCGCGTTCACCCAACGGCCCAATCCCGCAACGAGTCCCCTGTCGAGCAGGGCATACAGCGGAAACAGCACCAGATCGTGGAGCAGTGCAGCTCCGACGAACCAGACAGCGATGGACTGCCACCAGACGGACGTGTTCCACAGCGCCGGGAAACCGAGCTGGAAGACAACCGACAGCCCGACCGCGAGGCAGAACGCGATTGCAATCAGATGCACGGGGCCTGCGCCGTACATCTTCCGGAAAGTAGTCATGCCGACGCTCCCATGAATTCGATCGAGTCGACCCATTTCGTCGTGTGGACTCCCGGTATGCCCGGAATCATGATTCGAGCAGGGAAGCCGTGATCGAGTGACAACTCGGCACCGTTGACCCGCAACGCCAGCAACGAATCCGGATGCAAGAACTGTGATTCGGTGAATGTCACGCGGTTGAACGTCCCCGACCGCTCGAGAGAACGCACCTCCGCGGTGTCGATCGACCGGGCGCCGACGAGCGCCGCAAGATCGACCAGACGCACACCGGTCCATGTCTGCACCGTCGACCATCCCTCGACACACGCGATCGGTAGATCGACGGTGTGCAGGGTCATGCTTTCCAAGCTCGCTCGACTGAGCTCGAGCGGCTCGGCACCCCCCAGGACCGTGAGCGCCCAGCCGTCACCGACCTGGTCTTCGGTGATCTCGGCCGACACTGCCGTCCTGTTGATCTGAAAGTCGTTCGGCCCGTCGCCGTACGAACGACCACGTGGAAGCAGGATCGCCGCCGAGCGGAGGAACCCGCCGGTGGTCTGCCCGACGCTGAGCACCGCGACGAACAAGGCCCCGCCGCCGACCAGAGCGAGCGCACCTCGACGGCTCACTGTTGCCGGAGCCGGGTCCGGTGATGTCAGGCCCGAGTCGTCGTCCGGGTCGACGACGGTCTCGTCCACTCTGATCCGCATGACCTCGAGAAACGGCTTGTTCCTCAACGTCTTCCACATGACGGGAAACTTCAGCACCACATGTGTGACGAATCCGCCGATGAACACCCAGGCACCCCAGTAGTGCGCGGTGTAGAAGCTGAATCCGAACAGATAGTCGTACTGAATGTTGAGTACTCCGGTGGCGATCTCGAACAGGATTCCACCGACCAAGGCGAGCAACGAGATTCGCTCGAGCAGATGCGCCAGGCTGCGCGCGGGCGGGAGTTCGAACAGCTTCGGGATCACCGACCACAGCTTCGCCAACACGATGGGCACGAGGATCAGGCCCAACCCGACGTGCAGCCCCTGCGTGAGGCGGTACAGCCACGACGGACTCGACGGCCAGCCGAACACGGGAAGGTGCAACCAACCCACCTCGCCCGGCATCGATTGACCGAACTGTGGACCGTAGGCGACCCACGACAGCAGGCCGGTGACGGTGACGATCGGCAGCGCAAGAAGGAGGACAGCTCCGAAGACGGAGGTGAGCCACACCCCGCGGATCGGACTTCGGAACGTGGGCATCGGAGCACGGGGCATGAGGTTGTCCGATCTCGTTGAATGTACTGGCGAGTACAATTCTGTTCCCAGAGTAGCCCACACCAGCCGGACTTACCAGGGCAAACATTTACGGTTTCGCGCGGCCTCGCACGCTGCGGCGGCGAAGAGAGTCGACCGCGGCAGCGAGGGTGTCCCTCAGCGGGCCGACATTTCCCGAGATGCGAGCCAGCAGCATTCCGCCCTGCAGCGACGCGATGAGCATCGACGCCGATGCCGCGGGATCCGTCGTCACGTCGAGCTCACCACGTTCGGTCATCGCACGTATCCCCCGCTCGAGTGGTTCGGCCCACCGCCGGAAAGCTGCGTCGAGGGCAGGGGTGAACGCCGGATCGTTCTTCAGTTCCGCAGCGAGCGAGCCGACAGGGCAGGAGAACGGACCTCCCGGCTGTTCGTGTCCGCGCACGACCTCCCGCGCCCACGCCTCGATGTCCTCGAGGCTGTCGATGTGCGCCAGAAGCGGCTGGGCTGCCATGACGCGTTCGAGTTGCCGCGCTATGACCGCGTCCACCAGATCGGATTTGTCGGAGAAGTAGTGGTAGAGCTGCGACTTTCCGGTCTCGGACGCACCGAGAACGTCATCGATGGTCGTACCGGCGACTCCCTGCGAATACATCATCGTGGCAGCGGCGTCGACGATGGCTGCTCGGGTTCGCCGCCCCTTTGCCGTCCGCGGCAATTCCTTCGTCACGACGCCATCCCTGCAGCCAACTCCATGAACCTTCGTTCGCCCGCATCGATGACGCGCCTGACCATGAGCCCTACCTCGTCGGCGACGTCGTGCAGCGCGGCCGCGTCGGCGCTTGCCCAGTCGAACCACTGGCCCACCAGGTCTCCCGTCTCCCATCGCACAGGCCTGCGGTGCAGGCCGGACTCCGCTCGGTCCACTTCCACGATGACGGTCCCGTCCGGCTCGAGCATCTCTCGGACCCGGCGCAGCAGAGCCACCGGATCACCGCCGATACCGATGTTGCCGTCGGCCAGAATCACGTGCGCCCACCGGCCGGGCACAGGAAGTGCGGTGAAGATATCGCATTCGACGGCGACCCCGCCCCGGGCGTTGGTCATCGAGACGGCAACCGAGGACACGTCTATCCCCAATGCAGATACACCGGCCCGAACGAGCGCCTCGGTCAGCCTCCCCGGGCCGCAGCCGACGTCGAGCGTCGGGCCGGAGCACAGAGCCACCGACGCGGCATCGGCCTCTAGGTCATGCAGGGTCGATCCGGGCCCACCGATCCACCGGCCGACGGGCAACGCCTGACGACGTCCGTCGATCTCGACGACCCACGACGGATGACCGGCACTGCCGCGCCGAAAGACTTCATCTGCGATCACCGTAATGAATGTACTCCCCGGTACAGATTTTGACCGCGCGTCTGCACGACGGCCGACACGCTGGGTACCCTTCGACCATGTCCTCGCCGGTTCCCTTCAGCCCCACGATCACGTTGCTCACCCTGGGCCGTATCTGGGAATCCGAATTCGCCGACGCACTCAAACCACTCGGCCTGACCACCCGAAAGTACGGACTGCTCGGGCACATACACCGGACGCCCGGCATCTCGTTCAGCGAACTCGCTCGTCGATCTCGCATCACGGTTCAAAGCGCGCACTCTGCCGTCGCCTCGTTCGTCGAGGCCGGACTGGTGGACGACGACACCGCCCACGCAGGCGCCGCGTCGACACTGCGCACTACGCCCGACTGCGAATCACTACTGAAGTCCGCCGCCGAGGTGGTGACTCGACTCGACGCCGACTTCGCCGACCGACACCCGGAACTCACCGAGGCCCTGCGCTCACACTTGCAGCGGGTGATGTCCGGCACCGCTTGAATCAGATTCCATAACCTTCAGCTAAACTGAAGGTTATGGAATCTCTGTTGCTCTCCGTTCACGTGGTGGCGGGCATCCTCTTCGTCGGCCCCATCGCTGTGGCCACAAGCCTGTTTCCCCGCTACGCGCCGGTGACGGGCACCCCGCCCGGGGAAGATCGGAGCATGGCCGTTGCTCGGGCGTTGAATCGCATCACGCGCGTCTACGGGTTGCTTGCGCTGGGCGTTCCGGCCATCGGCCTCGTCCTCGCGGCAGTCCAGGGCCGCCTGGGCGAGATCTGGATCGTCACCGCGATGATCCTGACGGCCATCGCGGGCGGGCTGCTCGCCATTCTCATCGCACCCCTGCAGAACGAGGCTCTCACTTCACCCGACGACGGTGCGCGCCTCCGCCAGATCGGCATGACGACAGGGCTTTTCAACCTACTGTGGGTGATCGTCGTGGTACTGATGATCGTGCGCCCAGGATCGAGCTGACACATGAGTTTTCGGCACTATCTTCGTAGACCACCGGCAATCTCCGCCACCGAGGCCGTGCGCCTACTCGCGGAGGGCGCGCTCGTCGTCGACGTTCGTCGGGAGTTCGAGTGGAACCGCGTACACATCCCCGGAGCCGTGCACATGCCGCTCGAAGTCCTTCCACAGCGTTGCCTCGATCTGCCCGACGACCGCCGAATCATCACCTTCTGCACCGGCGGCATCCGGTCCGCCGGCGCGGCCAACCTGTTGGTGGAGAACGGTTTCGATGCGGTCAACATGAGCGGCGGGCTGATCCACTGGCGTTCGGCCGGCGGCGCGCTGACGGACTGACGCCCCGGCGACTAAGCCCGGAGGACTTTCTCCATCTTCTTCCCTTTGAACAGCTCGTCGACGAGCTTGTCCAGAAGTCGAATCTTCTTCATCAACGGGTCCTCGACGTTCTCCACACGAATCCCGCACACGACGCCGGTGATCAGCGAGGCATTCGGGTTCAATTGCGCATCGGCGAAGAAGTCCGTGAACGTGGTCTCGGCCGCGAGATGAGCGCTCAGCGCCGCCTCGTCGAAACCCGTCAGCCATTCGATGACCTGATCGAGCTCGGCTTTCGTGCGGTTCTTGCGCTCCAGCTTCTTCACGTAGAGCAGGTAGACGGACGCGAAGCTGGTCGTGAAGATCCGGTGCATAGCGTGAGACTAGTGATGTCACACCCCGCGGAGCTACTCGGTCCCGCGGCAGACTCCCCTCCGATCCACTGTTCGGCGCTCTTCGTGTGGGGACTGGCGTGGGGAGGCGCGCCGACACTGCTGCAGGCAGCGGTCGGGATTGTTGGTGGACCGGCCGCCGTCGTGGCAAGCGCCAAGAGACACGGCTTCGCGACGCCATCGAACGAAAGTTCTCAGGAAGGCGGGCCGATCATTCTCTCCCGCAACGAATCATAGATCGGCGGAGACCCGGCCAGACTCGCGACCAGAACGGCCATCGCCGTCGCGCCGATCATCGGAACCGTCAACGTAGTGGTTGCCGTCATCTCCATCACCAGAACGATTCCCGTGACAGGCGCTCGAACCACTGCCCCGAACAGCGCCGACATTCCGATGATCACCATCGCCACCTTCATGGACGAATACTGATCCGGCACCACCAGATCCGCCGCGGCCGCGAACAGCACTCCCCACAGGGCGCCGACGGCAAGCAACGGTGCAAACAATCCGCCGGGCGTGCCCGCGGCATAGGACAACGGACCGGCGACGAACCGCACGAGCAAAAGCACTGCAACCGTGGGCAATACCAGACCTCCGCCGCTGAAGATCATCTGCGACAACTGGTCGCCCCCACCGGCGGTCAGCGGGTCGGCAGCCAGTAGCGCACCGACGACAGCACCGATGACTGCGGCCTTGCCGACAGCCGGAATCTTTCGAAAGTACCCGACGCCGATGATCGCTCCGAGGACCATCCGGTTGTAGGCAACGCCCACCAGGCCGGTCAGCAGCCCGAACACCAGGAAGACCGGAAGCAGAACGATCGACGGGGAGTCCACGGTGTCGACCAGGAAGTCCGGTCGGTCGCCGAGGATGATCCGCGAGCACCCCACGGCCACCGCGACGGCGGTCAGCGTCGGCAGCACGAGCCGCAGCCGGACGGACTTGCTCACCTCCTCGAAGACGAAGAGGGCACCGGCGACCGGGGCGGTGAACGCAACGGCCAGCCCGGCTCCTCCGATCGCGGACTGCATGAGTCTGACGTCGTCGCCGCCGAGTCCTCCGCGACGAGCAGCTTCAGCACCGAAGGCGGCTCCCATGTGCACTGTCGGGCCCTCGCGGCCCAGGACCAGCCCGGATCCGATAGCGAACAACCCGCCGATGAACTTTGCCGGCACCAAGGCGAGCGGCGGAGGATCAGCCTCGTCGCGATCGACTGCCTCGACGTGTTGGATTCCGCTGCCCGCGGCAAGAGGCAGGAAATGAACGACGGCAGCACCGATGGCCGCCCCGCATGCGGTGACGACGACGGGTATCAGCCAGCCGGGACCGGCCAGACCTTCGGACCAGCTCGACATCTCGGTGCGCCAACGATCGAGCTGCTGCAGACACCAACGAAACGCGCCGCCGACGAACCCGATGGCGACCCCGGCGACGGCAGCCAGCAGCACGACTTTCACAAGGCCACGCGACGAAGTCTCCGGCATGCTCGGACGCTACCCCGATCCTCCTACGCTGCACAGACCGTAGGAGGAGGGGGTATGTCGACGCACAGTCCCATAGCGCACGAGATAGTCGACGAATAGTGTTGCAGCATAAGTTATCTCGCGGGAAAGTCCGACCCCTAAGTCCTCGAACGAGGACAGACGTCGCGCGGGCCTAGTTCGCGCTGCCGCTGCCGATGATCGAGCCCAGATCCGGCAGCTCGACGGGGTTCGGCGGGGTCGGGTCGCCCGCGATCGTCACCACCGGCGATGCCTGCTGAACAATGTGCGACGTCCACGGCAGCGGCGTCAGGTACTCGTCGAGACCCGGATAGTCCGAGATCCACACTGTGGTCGCATCACCTTCCGTGAGGGCGCACGACGCCAATACGACGTAGGAGCCGGCGGGAACGTCGGTCACCTCCTGGGTGGAGTTGCCGGGCGCAGACTGACCGCTGGCGTAGAGGGTCGGCCCGTTTTGGATGACCTCGTCCACCGGCGGCAGTACACCGTCCACGGTCGATGCGAGGGAAGTGGTGCACAGCAGGTCGACGCCCGAGGCATTGCTGATCGTGTTGGTCACTCCCGAGGCCGTGACGGCGAAGGAAAATGCAACGTCATCAGGTTCGGCGGCGTGCGCAGACAAGGGTGCAGCCAACAGTAGAAATGCCGATCCACCGGCAATAGCGATCGTACGCACTGTCTTTCGCAAGGTTTCGCTCCTCGTCGCCTGAGTTTCAGGCTTCTCCCGCAGTGTGCCGCAAAGTAGACCGCTGTGCACCTTTCAGGTTATTCGTCCGAATATGAGCAGAAAACGTGCATCCCCGAACCGGGCGAATCCGATTTTCGGTCAAGAGTCGTAGAAGGATTGATTATCCGAGATCTTCCGTCGCCATCCGAGCGAACACCACGCCACAACGGCTGTCAGCGCGCCAGAGCAGGGTAATCCGTGTAGCCCTTGGCCCCGTCGGAGTAGAACGTGCTTGCATCCGGGGCGTTCAGTGGCAGATCTTCACGCCAGCGGTATACGAGGTCCGGGTTGGCGATTGCCGGTCGACCGACGACAACGGCGTCACCGATTCCGTCGGCCAGCAGCGACAGTGCTTCATCCCTGCTGGTGATCTCCCCGAACCCGCTGTTCACCAATACCGGTCCGCCGAACGCACTTCGGAGACCCTGAACCAGCTCGCCGGCCGGATCCTTGTGCAGCACGCTGAGGTACGCAAGGCCGAGCGGAGCAATGCGCTCCACCAATGCGCCGTACGTGGCCCGCACATCGTCGGAGTCGGTTTCGAGCGCATCCTGAATGTTGTGCTCGGGCGAGATGCGGATTCCCACTCGTCCTGCACCGACAGCCGAGGCGACAGCCGAGGTGACCTCGGCCACGAAGCGCGCCCGATTCTCCGGCGATCCACCGTAGATGTCGTCGCGAATATTCGATGCAGGAGAGAGGAACTCGTGCAGTAGGTAGCCATTGGCCGAGTGGATCTCGACACCGTCCATTCCGGCTTCGATCGCATTCTTCGATGCTCGAACGAAATCCGCGACTACGGCCGGAAGTTCATCGCTGCTCAATGCATGGGGAACCGGGTACGGTGCTTTGCCCTCGTACGTGTGGGTTTCTCCGTCGATGGCAACGGCGCTCGGCCCGACGACCTCGCGGCCACCCGTCGTGCCCTCGTGCGTCACGCGCCCCGCATGCATGACCTGAGCGACGATCAATCCACCGTCGGCGTGCACGGCGTCGGCGACATCGCGCCAGCCGGCAATCTGCTCGGGCGTGACGAGACCGGGCTGGCCGGGAAAACCTTGTCCCGCGTGGCTCGGGTAGGTGCCCTCGCTGACGATCAGGCCGAGCGAGGCGCGCTGCTTGTAGTGCTCGACGACGAGCGGTCCTGGAACTCCGTCACGTCCGGATCGCACTCGTGTCAGCGGCGCCATCACCAGCCTGTTCGCGAGCGTCAGATCGCCGAGCGTCAGCGGGGTAAACAGATTCACAGGTTCGACTCTTTCCTTGCACCGAATGCACGCATCTCATGCCGTTCCCTTGGCTAACGGCTCCCGTGCAGCGTCATATTCCGACGGGAGATGTTCGTCACGGTCGCTCCGCCTCCCGCCTGAGCTACATTCATTTTCACGACCCAGCTTTGCTACCGTTGAGGTCATGCAGCGCACCAAGTACCAGGCCAGCAACTGCACCATCGGTGCAACCCTCGCGCTCCTCGGTGAAAAGTGGACGCTCCTGATCATCCGAGAGAGCTTCTTCGGCTCGACGCGCTTCGAGCAATTCATGTCGGTGCTCGGATGTCCGCGCAACATTCTCTCGGATCGACTCGGCAAGCTGGTGGACGAGGGCATCCTCGATCGGTCCGAATACCACGAGCCGAAGAGCCGAGTGCGCAGCGAGTACCGGCTCACCGACACGGGCAAGGAGCTGATGCCGATCCTCATGGCGATCATGCACTGGGGTGACCGCCACCGGGGCGCAACCGAGGGTCCCCCGATCGTTGTCGAACACGTCGGCTGCGGGGAGCCACTACAGCTCGTGCCCACCTGCTCCGCGGGTCACGTCGTCACAGGCCCGGACGAGTGGGAGATCGTCCCGGGCCCAGGGGCACTCCCCGCAGTCCCGGCGTGATCGCCGAAGACTCCGCCGATCAGTCCGGTACCGGGAGTGTTGCCGGCGGCGCCTGAGGCGCGCTTGATTCCGGAACCCTGAGGTGCCGTGCCAGGAAGGCCGTCTGGTCTCGGACGGCCTGCTCGAATGCCTGGCCGCGGTAGATATCGAAGTGACCAACCGGGTAGCGCCTGATCTCTCCCCTCGGGGCCGTCGCCGCCCAGCGGGCAGCGGCCCGGGCGGGGGCGACCGCGTCCTGATCGCAGATGCAGAACAGGATGGGAGCACTCACCTTTTTCGCGGAGCGACCCGGCCGGTACAGCGGCACGCGATTCATGAAACGCGCTGCGATTCCGTTGTGGAACGGATGGCCAGCGGGAATGAGTGCGCGGTAGCCGTCGTCCGAGTCCGGTGATGTCATGACCGCCGTGGAGCCGGGCGGACCGACAATGGCGATCTCGACCGGGTTCGTCTTTCGTAGGCGGGCGATCTCATCACGCATCGCGGGTATGGCGCTGCGTGCCAGGCTTTTCGGGTTTGCTGCTCGGACCGCGGCGAGACCGTCGGTGAACGGGTTCTGGCTCACGACCGCGGTGATCTTTTCATCGCGCGCGGCCACCTCGATCACGTGGCCGCCACCGAACGAGGTACCCCAGAGTGCGACACGGTCGGTATCGACGGCGGGCAGGCTGCGGACGTACGACACCGCGGCCGCCCAGTCCGTCAATTGAGATTCGATGTCCAGCAGTTGACGCGGTGGACCGCTACTGCCCCCGAAGTGTCGATAGGTGAAGGCAAGGGCGGCAATTCCCGCCTCCGCGAATCGACGCGCGAATGGCTCTAGTCCATCTTCGTGCGAACCGCCGATCCCGTGGCCGAGCACGACGATGGGTGGCCTACCGGTGCCCTCCGGCAGAAACAGCGAGGCGCAACACTCCCCTCCAGCCGATGGGAATCCGATGTCGTGCTTACTGATTGGCTCTCTTGCTGCTGGCATGTGACGAGGCTAACCATCTGAGTGCAAATATACAACCCAGGTCTGGTACGGTCGGCAAGGACGACGACACGGCGTCGACCATCGCCTCCGGCGCGATATCGCGCCCTCTCCCGACGAAACGAGACCACCATGCCCCTGTATCAGGTGACTGCACCCGAGAACCTGCTCTCCGATGAACTCCGCCACCGAATTGCCAACGAGATCACAAGGATTCACATGGTGAACACCGGTGCACCGAAGCTGTTCGTCAACGTACTCTTCCACGACGTCCCGGCCGGCCGTCTCTTCACCGCTGGAGAACCGTCCCGCACCACGATCATCGTCGGACAGGTGCGCGCGGGCCGCGAGATCGCCGTGCGACAAGCGTTGCTACGCGACCTCGCCGAGATGTGGACCACGGAGACAGGGCAGACCGAGGGCGAGCTGCTGATGGCGATCGAAGAGGTAGACCCCCGCGTGGCGATGGAGGCCGGTCTGATCATGCCCGCGCCCGGGGAAGAAACGGCCTGGTTCGCCCAGCACGAGGATCGACTCCGCGAACTCGGACTCTCGGTGCCCTGACCATGTGAATCGGTCGATGGTTCCCTCGACCTGACATCGCCTCCGCGCAGTGCGATGGTGTGCACCGTGTTTCACACCATCGCTTCTACCGCGGCGATTCGGCTCAGACCGAGCCGCCGCCCTCCGATCGAAGTGCCTTCTTGTCGATTTTGCCGACCGGAGTCATCGGCATCTCTCTCAACACCGTGTACTTGGTCGGGCGTTTGTACGGCGCGAGCTGGTGTGCGCATCGCGCCTCCAGCGACGAGACGTCGATGCTGAAGCCGGAGCGAGGTTGTACGACGGCTACGACGATCTCGCCCCAATGCTCGTCCGGCACACCGACGACGGCCACTTCCTGAACACCGGGGTCCCCCGCGATGACGTCTTCGATCTCCTTCGGGGAGATGTTCTCACCGCCGCGGATGATGAGGTCCTTGGCCCGACCGGTCAACGTCAAATAGCCGTCGCCGTCGAGGCTGCCGAGGTCGCCGGTGTGCAGCCATCCGTCGACGAGCACATCGGCGGTAGCGTCGGGGCGACCGAGATAACCGCGCATGACGTTGGCGCCGCGCACCAAGACCTCGCCCTCGTCGCCCGCTTGCACATCGGTGCCGTCGGGTGCGGAGATTCGCAGTTCCTGCCCGTCCATCACCCGACCTACGGTCCCAGCCCGACGCTGGCCGGAGATCGGATTGATGGTCGTCGCGCAGGTTCCTTCGGACAGCCCGTATCCCTCCAGAATCACGACACCATAACGAGTCTCGAAGCGCGCCAACAGATCACCCGGCGCCGGCGCGGCACCGGAGACGGCGAATCGAACCGAGGACGTATCGAACTCGGCGTTCGCCGGCAGCGCCTCGAGCACGCCGAAAATCGTGGGGACGGCACTGAAGTACGAGATCCGCTCGTCCCGCACCGTCGCCAGAAACGTCGCGGGATCGAAGCGCTCGACCATCACGACACTCGCTCCGGCCAGCAGCGGGGCCAACACGCTGACGACAATCCCGTTGACGTGGAACAGCGGCAGAACGAGCAAGCAGCGATCTGCAGGAGTCAGCTCGAGGCCGCGCAGGCACATCCCCGCCATCGCGTCGACGTTCGCGTGATCGAGCATCACTCCCTTCGGCGCGCCCGTGGTTCCGCTCGTATAGACGACCAATGCCAACGCGGCTGGATCGGTGGGCGTCGGGGCCAGAGGCCGATTTCTGGCAGCCGTCCGAAGCTCCTCGACCCCGAGCGTGACGACGGGGACCGAAGGCGATCCGTCTCCTGACACCAGCAGCTGCGCCCCCGAGTCGAGGATCTGCCGCTCCACCTCGCCCGCCGTCAGACCTGGGTTGATCGGCGTCACAGCCGCCCCCAAACTCCATGCGGCATACAGCAGAACGACGAATTCCAGACGATTGCGAAGGCGAAGAGCCAGCACATCACCCGGCTTCAGGCCCAGGTCTTGGAGATGTTCGACAGC
This sequence comes from Rhodococcus sp. (in: high G+C Gram-positive bacteria), assembly GCF_023264675.1. Classification (GTDB taxonomy): domain Bacteria; phylum Actinomycetota; class Actinomycetes; order Mycobacteriales; family Mycobacteriaceae; genus Rhodococcoides. The sequence continues at coordinate 77,074 of NZ_JAHFVG010000010.1, read as the reverse complement.
AGCCCCCACGCGGTCCACGAGCTCACGATTGAGCAACGACCCCGACGCATCAGCGATTGCTCGGCCTACAGGATCGGCCTCGGCACGCGCGTGGACGAGCGACGCGACGCTCATCGGATCGCCCGGTCCGATACACCGATCGAAGCACTACGGTACGAGCCTTCGGCGCGCGCTCTCGCATAATCGGCAGGCTCGTAGAACGGCAGGTCACCCGTGTCGATCGTCCGGCCGATGTAGTCGGCCATCACTGCCCGTGCCTCAGGTCTGGTCAGAGTGGAAAAGAATTCGGCGTTCTCCACGCGCATGCCTGCTTCGAGGCCGGTCGAACCACCGACGTAGGTGGCGCGCTTGACGGCGGCAACTGCGGGCTTTATCCGCGTCGCCAAGTGAGATGCCAGCTCGTGGGCCCGGTCCAGCAGGTCGTCGGGATCGAGTAGTTCATCGACATAGCCGATCTCGAGCGCGGTTTCGGGGTCGACTGCGCCGCCCTCCAACATGATCTTCAATGCCTTCTGCAGGCCTACGAGCCTCGTCAAGCGGTGCGTGGCGCCGCCGCCGGGCGGGAAGCCGAGCAGGACCTCCGGATGACCTAGTAAGTAGTCACCGGAGACCATCAGTCGGTAGTCGCACGCCAGAGCGATCTCCGAGCCGCCGCCCATTGCAGATCCGTTCAGCGCAGCGATGAAGACCGCGCCGCACAGGTTCATTCGGATGAACGTGTCATGGAAGTCGACCACCTCTAGCACTCCACTCAGAGGAGTCGAGCCGGCCGCCTTTCGCCCTCCGGGGATGCGGCGCGTCATCTTGGCTGCGCGGACGGCCGCCGATCCGAGGCGCGGCGAGACATTCGGGCTGCCCGCGCCTGCCTCTTGCAGCCAGGGCACGCTCGCATGCGCGGAGAATCGCTCGGGATGGGTGCCCGTGATCACGACGGCACCGACGCCGTCGTCGGCCTCTGCGCGCGTAACGAGCGCTTCGAGGTCCGCTGCGATCTCCGGCCCGAGTTCACCTCGCGGGCCCCCGTGCAACCGAGCCGTTAGCACACGTCCCTGCTGCGTGATTTCCAATCCGAGGCGGTGTAGGGAGTCGTCGTTCGTCGTCATACCGGTGACCGTAACAGACCTCAGTTGTTTTTATGGACTTAGCATTCTAAGCTTCGTCCTATGCCGAAACATCCTGATGTAGGCCGATTTCCCGTTCGAGTGGAGAGCCCGGAACACTGGATCGAACTCTTCGCGGAGGCTTTCGAAGCCGGAAACTTCGCGAGTGTCGCCCGTCTCGCCGAGCTGACCCATCCCCGGTATCGGGCGGTCCAGCCGCAGAATCCCGACGCGGTGGGGCCGGAGGGAATGTTGAACTTCTTCGCCCGTGTCTACGCACTCATGCCGGATCTGCGTGGCGAGATCGTCGAAGCACACACCTACGACAACGGCGTCTACATCGAGGTTCGGCTCGTCGGGACCATCGCCGGTCGACCCCTCTCCTGGATTTCGTGCGATCGTTTCTGGTTCGACGACGGCCTCGTCAAGGGTCGAGTGAGTTTCTACGATCCGACATCGCTTGCGGTGGCAGTCGCGACACGACCACGAGCGTGGGGACGCTGGTGGCAGTCGGGCCTCGGATATCCAGTGCGCAAGGTCGCCGCGCGCCTCGACCCGCGCCTAGCGACCGCCGACTGACGAACGCGTCGATGTAGCCGATACGTGTTACCCCGTAACCGAATTGGAGGCGGGTCAAGTGGCACCTCCCTTCGCCGTCCGAGTCGTCCCGAGTCGTCACCACAGGGAAAAACTTGGTCAGGTGGTCTCGAATTTGGTCAGAGCTTCCACGACGGACCTCTTGCAGCATTGGCAACGTTGTCGAAGCGGCATGGAGACAGTCTCATTGACCGAACCGAGTGACTGGAGGCGGACGAGGAATCGGCGCCGCCACCGCTCGCGGAGTACAGCACACACATTCGCGGCCGACGCCGCGATATTCGGAGTTGTCATGACCACTGTTCTGCGCGCCATCGGAGATTCACGACTACTCGCGGGAGGCCCGTTGCCTCAAGCTGACGAGTTTCGCTCAGGCGCGGCTGCTGCATCGAGCGCCACGCGTGCGCCCACATACATCCAGGCCTCGTTCTATCGCTCATCGGTTCGCATCGACCACAGCGAATCTCTGTCGATAGGCGGTGGGGGTGAGACCGGTCTCCTGTCTCACGAGGGTGCGCAGGGTAGTGGCGGTTCCCAAACCGGCCGCAGCGGCCACGGCACTGATGCTCAGATCGCCACGTTCGAGAAGGCGGCAAGCAATTCGAACCCGTTCGCGGCTCAACCACGCGTAGGGAGTGGTGCCGAGCTGGGCTAGGAATCGGCGATGCAAAGTCGCGACACTGACGTGCGCGCGGCGGGCAAGGTCGGCGACTGTGATCGGTTCGCTCGCATGTTCCGATGCCCACCGGGCTACCGAAGCGAGCGACTCGTCGACGGCGGGTACTGGGTGAGTGATGAACTGCTTCTGCCCGCCGTCTCGGTTCGCGCTGAAAACGAGGCGTCGGCTGACGGAGTTGGCGATCTCGGCACCGTGATCGCGCCGAACCACGTGCAACCCGAGGTCGAGGGCGGCAGCGCTTCCCGCTGCGGTGAGGATGTCGCCGTCATCGACATACAAAACGTCTTCCTCGAACAGGACGGTCGGGAACCGGGACCGAAAATTATCCGCCCACTGCCAGTGCGCAGTGGCACGGCGACCGTCGAGTACGCCTGCCTCGGCGAGGGTGAAAGCACCGCTGCAGAACCCGATCAACCGCGCACCGCGGGCGTGTGCGCGGCGCACGGAGTCGAGCACCTCGCGGCGACGCGGCACCTCGATGTCGGGACGGTTCGGCACAATCAGCGTGTCGGCTTCCTCGGCGGCGTCGAGATCGGCAACACCGGTCAGAGTGTAGAAGCCGTCACGCATGAGCGTCGTCGGGTGCGGGGCGCAAAGGCGAAAATCATAGAGCCTCTTGCCGATTTCGGGGCGTTCGAGCCCGAATATTTCGCTTGCACAGCCCAATTCGAATGGGTTCGAGTTGTCGTCGACGATTACCACAACCTTGTGTAGAGCATCTGCAAGGCGGTCGTGCGAGAAATCTTTCGGCATATGCAATTTGTAGCACTCACGGCTAACCTTCAGGCAGTTGCACGATGGTGACATGACCGAAACAGCTATCAGTCTCACGCGAGTTCTGGACTCCTTCGACGACGAATGGAGTCCCCGTATCGTGACCCGCGTCAACGACTACGACGTGCGCGTAGTGAAGATCAAGGGCGAATTCGTGTGGCACCGCCACGTCGACACCGACGAGTTCTTCCACGTCTTGACGGGAGATGTCGACATCGAGATGCGAGACGAGGACGGGAGCGAACACAGTGTCCACCTGCAGCAAGGATCGGTGTTCACCGTTCGCCGCGGAGTCGAACATAAGCCCAGATCGATACTCGGAGCGTCGGTGATGCTGTTCGAACCCTCCGGTACGGTCAATACCGGTAACCGAACGGACGAACTGCCCGAACACATCCGATCGACCACCGGGCTCGTCCCGCGGTACATGAACGAGTGAAGCCGGCCATATCGTCATAGAATGCGATCCGATGAATCATCATGAGCCCCAGAACAGTTTGAAGCCGGCAACGATAGCCGTACGCGCAGGAAACCGGAGAACGCAATTCTCCGAGACATCCGAGGCGCTGTTCCTCAACTCTGGATATGTTTACGAGTCTGCGGAGGCAGCGGAAGCGGCGTTCAACGGTGAGATCGACCGGTTCGTATATTCGCGGTACGGAAACCCGACAACCGCGATGTTCGAAGAACGCCTCCGCGCCATGGAAGGCGCTGAAGCCTGTACCGCCACCGCATCGGGCATGGGCGCAGTCTTCACCTCTTTGGCCGCTCTGTTGAAGCCCGGAGACCGTCTGGTTGCTGCCCGAAGCCTTTTCGGATCATGCTTCGTAGTCTGCAACGAAATCCTTCCAAGCTGGGGTGTCGAAACGGTCTTCGTCGACGGAGACGACATTGTCCAGTGGCAGAACGCGCTGCAACACCCGGCGGCTGTCGTGTTCTTCGAGACTCCGTCCAACCCAATGCAAACATTGGTCGACATCGCTGCCGTGTCAGCCCTCGCACACGAGGTAGGGGCGACCGTTGTTGTGGACAACGGATTTCTTCCCGTCGGTATGCAGCACGGACTGCAGCATGGTGCCGACGTCATTGTTCACTCCGCGACCAAAACGATCGACGGCCAGGGCCGAGTAATGGGTGGCGCAATCCTCGGATCAAAAGACTTCATCGAAGGTCCCGTACGTAACATGGTCAGGCATACGGGACCTACGATGGCGCCGTTCAATGCGTGGGTTCTAGCGAAGGGGCTTGAATCCAGTCAGGTGCGAACCGACTTCTCCAGTCGAAGCGCCGCGAAGATCGCCGACTACTTGAGCGTCGAAGATGCAGTCGAGTGGGTGCGATACCCCTACCACCCCAGTCACCCGCAGTACGATCTCGCACAGCGGCAGATGTCAAACGGAGGTACGGTCATAACCTTGTCGCTGCAGGAGTCAACCGAGTCAGGGAAAAAGACAGCCTTTCGGTTGCTCAATCGCCTGCAGTTGATCGATATCAGCAACAATTTCGGCGATGCGAAGTCTCTGATTTCTCATCCATCGACTACAACTCATCGCGCAATGGGAGCAGAAGCACGATCGAAGATCGGGCTGAACGACTCGGTTGTTCGTCTGTCAGTCGGTTTGGAAGATGCCGATGATCTCATTGCCGACTTGCGTTCCGCGTTGGCGTAGTTGGAGCGCCGACAGCCTTCTATGCCGCGGTGTTGTGCGTTGATCAGCGATGCTGGTCGATTCAAACGGCCCGTTGAGCGACAACCAGACCTGTTGTATCCGAGCACAGTTCGGCGTGCTGGACCAATACCGCTGCTGCCGCAGCTCGCGGTGTGTCGGTGGGCCACCACCGAGTGGGGATGCCGGACACCGGCAGCCAACCCCAGCCGTCCGCAATGCCGTCGACGAGTCTTCCGCAGTGCACGACAGTGTGCCCGGCATCGAGGATCCGCGCGTCGGCGGTGGTCTTGTCGTGCAGTTCGGCCCCGAAGACTGCAGGCAACAGCAGTCGCGTGGGCAACCTGACGACTCGATCGGATCTCCCCGTACCGACACCACCCATCCACACGATGTACCGCGCCCCGGCCGCCAGCAGAGCACCGGCGCCCGCAGTCAGCGTCCCGGTCTGCGCCGCCGAGGTGACCCGCAGAGCGGAGACCACCACCGTGCTCGACCCGTCAACGGAGTCAAGAGATTCCACCGAGTGCACCGCTGCGGCGACGGCAGCTTGATCGTGTACGTCGGCATGATGGACCTGAACTCCACGCGCGGCGAGCACGCCCTCCCCGTCGTAACGCGCGGGATCGCGTACCACAGCGTGCACCTCGTGACCGCGATACAGTGCCCGCTCGACGGCCTTCGGCCTGATAACCAGGACGGTCCCGCTGACTCTGTCAGCGCCGAATGTCGTGAGCGTGTGGCATCAACGATCGGACTCCGACGCCGCGCACCAATGGTTGCGAAACCACGTGAGTTCGGCGGTCACAGCGCTATTGAAACCAGAAGTACACGAACCCAGCGACGTGACGTCGGATCCACCATCGCGCGGGTAACGACACCTGACGCCTCAGGTCTGGGGAGCCGGCCACCGCGACGCCAACGCCGTACAGATCGCGCGCTGCTCGGTCTCGTCCTGTGTGTGCATGAGCAGTCCCTCGACTGTGAACACCGCGATCATCACCTCGGCCTCGATTGCGTCAGCTGCAATACCCGCGGCCTCGAGCTCGGCGCCGAACAAACTACCGGTGAGCACGTGAAAATTATTGTGCCATTCGGCGATTGATGGAGAATGCGGTACTCGCGCATGCACTGTGGTGACCAAGCCGCTCATCTCCGTGAGCCTCCGTACGATCCACAACACTCGCTCCGAGATCGGGCGATCGGCCACGTCCTGATACTGCGGCCACGCCTCGGCCATCACCGCAGACAGCACCGCGATGAGGACATCGTCCTTGTCGCGGAAGTACCAGTAGATCGTATTGGCCGCTACCCCGGCTTCTGTGGCCAACCGGTTCATCGATGTTGCGTCGTATCCACCGTCGACGAACAGTCGGCGTGCGGCGGCGACGATCTCATCTCTCTTCTCGTCCGCCCCCTGGGGTCGTTTGTTGCGAGGCATGGTCGCGCACCCCTTCTGCTCGGTCGACTCGAAATGGTTCTTGAATGGTAATCAAGACAGTGTTAGCGTCCTTGAATACCATTCAAGATACTCGACGAAGGAGCACTCCGTGCATCGTCAGGGCACCTATGTTCGATCCGATGTCGAATTCATGTCGGGAGGTACGCAATGCGGGGCGTGGCTGTATCGCCCTGATGGGGTGGTGAACCCGCCCATCGTGGTCCTCGCCCACGGCTTCGCGGCATTCCGAGAGTTACGGCTGGATGCCTACGCCTCGCGCTTTGCCCAGGCTGGGTACGCAGCACTGGTATTCGACTACCGGCACTGGGGCGTCAGTGACGGCCAGCCTCGCCGCATCCTCGACATCGGCAAACAGCACGCAGACTGGCGTGCCGCCGTCGCGTACGCTCGCAGCCTCGACGGCATCGATACATCCCGTCTGGTCGGGTGGGGATCATCGTTCGGTGGGGGCCATGTTCTCGATCTCGCAGCGGAGGACCATGCCCTGGCCGCCGCCATCGTTCAGGTTCCTCACGTGAGCGGTCCGGCCTCGACGTTCACGCAATCACCGACTGCGGTCGTTCGACTGATGTTCGCCGCGATCCGTGACCAAACACGCGCCTGGACGGGACGTTCGCCGTATCGGGTCAAGTCCATCGGCAGACCCGGTGATGTTGCGATGATGACCTCACCCGGTGCATACGAGCAGGTCGAACGCATGGGGGACATGAGGGAGGAGCTACTCGCCGAAAACGATGTCGCCGCCCGCATCGTCTTGCGTGTGCCGTTTTACTCCCCGGGACGACGCGCACCCCGTATCGCTGCTCCGACGCTTGTTCAGCTGGCACGCCGCGACGACGTCACCCCCATCGACACTGCACTCGCTGTTGCCCGTCGGATCCCCAACAGGGAAATCATCACCTACGACTGCGGTCACTTCGATCCGTACCTCGACCCACACTTCGACACGATCATCGGAGACCAAATCGACTTTCTGCGACATCACATAGGAGACCCCCGATGAACACCACTCGTCGCACTGCACTCATCACCGGAGCCTCCGCCGGAATCGGAGCCAGCTTCGCGCGCCACCTGGCATCCCAGAACTACGACGTGATACTTGTCGCGCGACGCGCCCCCCGTCTACACGAGCTCGCATCCTCTTTGCATCAGCAGTACGGAGTTCGCGCCGAAGTAGTCGTCGCGGATCTGAGCACACCCGAGGGGCCGATGGCGGTCGTCGATCGGGCAGGCGAACTGGGGCTACCGATCGACATATTGATCAACAACGCCGGCCTGTCGTCGAGCACCAAGTTCTCCGACACCCCATGGAACGCGGTCGCCGCGGAACTGCAGCTCATGGTGACATCGGTGACAGAGCTTGCCCACCTGGTGATTCCAGGGATGAAGAGCCGCCGGTGGGGACGCATCGTCAACCTCTCGTCCCTAGCCGCACTGTCACCACCCGGCGAAGGATTGCTCTACACGGGAATCAAAACCTACGTACTGAACATGTCCCAATCCTTGGACATGGAACTCAAACCGTCCGGCATCAACGTCACCGCCCTGTGCCCCGGATTCACCCACAGCGAATTTCACGACGTGATGGGCACTCGAGATGCCGCTGACCGCCTACCGAAGTTCATGTGGCAGCAGCCCGAAGACGTTGTCACCGAGGGATGGTCGGCAGTGATGGCTGGAAAGCCGGTCTGCACACCGGGAGTTGTCAACAAAATCTCCGCCGCAGCAATCCGACCGATACCGCAACGTATTCAATACTTCCTCGGGCGCACGTTGAATCCCTTCAAATAGCGGTCGACAGTGCACTCGGTGCGGATCGAGGAAACACGATCGTGCATCAGTTGGTGAGGACGATCTTTCCTTGCACATCACCGGCATCGAGCTTTTTCAAGCCAGTTGCTGCGTCGGAGAGCGGGAGGACACAGTCGATCTGTGGCCGCAACCCGGTCGAGTCGAGGAGGGAAAGCAGCTGCACGAGTTCATCTTTTGTCCCCATCGTGGATCCGATGACGCGCAGCTGAAGGAAAAAGACGCGATTGAGGTCGGCAGGCGGGTTGGGTCCACTGGTTGCTCCGCACGTGATGATCGAACCGCCTGGTCTGAGTGAGCGGAGGGAATGTCCCCAAGTGGCTTGCCCGACGTTGTCGATGACGGCATCGACTTTGCCCGGCATGCGCGCTCCCGATTCGACTGCAAGGTCAGCGCCGAGCGCCAGTGCCGCTACGCGCTTGCTTTCGCTTCTCGATGTGGTCCACACCGTCAGTCCTGCGGCTTTGGCCAGCGAGATCGCTGCGGTCGATACACCGCCTCCGGCTCCCTGAACGAGCACCGTGGAACCCGGTCGTAGTCGGGCTTGCACGAACAGCATCCGATACGCCGTCAACCACGCGGTCGGGAGACACGCCGCTTCCTCAAATGACAATGACGCCGGCTTGGAGACGAGATTGCGCCGAGGAACCAGTACCTGCTCGGCCAATGTGCCGTCGTACACCTCCGAGAGCAGCGAGCGTTTCGGGTCGAGGGTGTCGTCGCCCGTCCATCCATCCGAGCAGACAACGGAATGAACGACGACCTCGTTTCCGTCCTCATCGATGCCTGCCGCATCGCCTCCGAGGATCATCGGAAGCTTGTCTTCGGTTATTCCGACCCCACGCAGGGTCCATAGGTCGTGGTGGTTGAGCGAGGCAGCTTTGACCGTGACCGTCGTCCACCCGTCTCGGGTCGTCGGGCTGGGTCGTTCACCGACAGCAAGTCCGGATAGTGGATCGTTCGGAACAATTCGGTGTGCGTAAGCGGCGAGCATGAATAGTGCCTTTCTGAATTCGACTGCGAATGTTGAACGCACAGGCCCCCCGCCCCCAACAGCCGGTGAGACCGCGGGGGCGAGGGGATTGGCGCGGAGGGCTCGAGTCAGACCTTTTCTGGTCGGCGAGGTGCCACCTCTGCAGCGGGAGCGCTGGCTTCGATATCGCTCGATGCAACTGCGTCGGTGGTTCTGTTGCGGAGAACCTTGACTGCATAGGCGACGAGGATGACCGCCCAGACCATCAGGCCCTGGAAGAGCGACACTCGGGAGGTGCTGTCCCACAGCATACTTGCCAAGATGATCAGAATGACAGCTGTCACGAGGATGGACAGTCCGGGGAAGAGCCACATCTTGAATTCGAGATTCCCTCCGTGTTGCTGTTCGTTCTTCTTCCTGAGGATGATCTGGGAGATGCAGATCATCAAGTAGACGAACAAGATCATCGCGCCGGATGCGTTGATGAGGAACAGAAAAACGGTGTCGGGGAAGAAGAATGCAACCGCGATGCAGGCGTAGGCAATGACCGTGCAGGACAACACCCCCCACACCGGAACACCTTTGCTGTTGACTGCGGTCATCCATTTCGGGCACTCGCCGTTGGAGCCGAGGGTGAAGAGCATCCGGGAGGTCGAGTAGAGCCCGATGTTGAGGCAGGACAGCACTGCGATCAAGATGACGGCGTTGAGGATGTCGGCTACCCCCGGAATATTCAATACTTGAAGGGCGAGGAGGAACGGGGATTGGCCGGTGGGGATCGAGTCCCAGGGGACGATGGTGACGATCAGTAGCGAGGACACCACGAAGAAGAAGAGGACTCGGTAGATCACTGCATTCACTGCTCGTTTGATGGCGAGTCCGGGCTCGGCCGATTCTGCGGCTGCGACGGTGACTACCTCGGCCCCGACCATCGAGAAGATCACCACGACAACACCGGCGAGCATCGGCATGGCGCCGTTGGGGGCGATTCCGCCATGAGCCGTGAGGTTGGAGAAGTCGAGGGTCGAGTTCGGCCAGAGGCCGAAGACGTAGAGCGCACCCAGGACGACGAACGCAACAACCGCAAGGATTTTGATTCCCGCGAACCAGTATTCGAACTTTCCGAAGTTTCCGACCGACACGAGATTGACCAGGGTCAGCGCCAGCAGCAGAGCGACCGAAAGTACCCATGCCGGAACGTCGGGTATCCATTTCTGTAGAAGTTGGGCTCCGACGACCGCTTCGAATCCGACGACGATCATTTGGTAGTACCAGTAGAGCCACGCGGTGGAGAATCCCGCCCAGTTACCCATGGCGTCACGGGCGTAGTCGGTGAACGATCCGGTACGCGGGTTGGCGACGGCCATCTCGCCGAGCATGCGCATCACCAGCAAGATCAGTACGCCGGTCAGTGCGTAGGTGACGATGGCAGCAGGGCCCACTTCGCTGATGATGGCACCGGATCCGATGAACAATCCGGCGCCCATCGTCCCGCCGAGCGCAATCATGGTCAGATGCTTTTGCTTCAGCGGAGTGTGGAGACCTCCGCGAGTATCCAAGTCGGGCACGTTCGTTCTCCTCGAGAAGGTTGGCTGTAGCGGCGAAAGAATTTCGGCGTTTGCCGGCGAGCCGTGAGGACTTCCGGATAGGCCTGGGCGCCGGTTGTGAGCCAAGTCTCATAGACGTTGATGCAGAGGTAAATGCCCAATCGAGCACATGGCTGTGCATCGATGCACAGGAAGGTACGGTGATTCCATGATCGCGGCCGATGACCTGAAGTTCTTCCTCGAAGTCGCACGAACGAAGAGATTGACTGCCGCAGCCAAGGGGCTCGATGTCGACCACACAACCGTCGGCCGCCGCATCACGGCCCTGGAGCGCGCGATGGGAAATCGGCTGTTCGATCGAGCACCGACGGGGTGGGTGTTGACCGACGCCGGCCAGGATCTCATCGTCCACGCGGAGGTCATCGAATCAGCTCTGCTGGCGGCAATGGAGGCGAGTTTGTCCGGCGCCGGCAGGCTGTCGGGCACTGTCCGCATAGCGACACCGGATGGCTTCGGGGCATTCCTGCTGGCACCGAATCTCGAAGAGATGTGCACCAGCCATCCGAGTCTCGACGTCGAGGTGGTCACCGCGACGCGGCACGATGCACTCGCCACCCGTGAGTTCGACGTTGCGGTGACTCTGGAACGACCCTCGCCGCGACTGGTCGAGATCAGCGAACTGGCCGACTACCGCCTGGGGCTCTATGCAAGCGCGAGATACCTCGCGACACGTACGACTATTTCTTCGATTCTCGACCTACACGATCACACACTCATCGGTTACGTCGATTCACTGCTCGATGTTCCGGCGCTGCGCGTGCTGGACGACGTTCTCCCCGGTCATCGCACGCGAGTGCAGACCAACAACATCACCGGGCAGTGGAAGGCAGCGTCCGCGGGCCTCGGAGTTGCAGCTCTGCCGCTCTACATCGGCGACACCGATCCTGAACTGATCCGCATCCTCCCCGAGGAGGTGTCGATCGTGCGCAAGTATTGGCTGGTGGTGCCTCGTGAACTGCAACGTCTGGCGCGGGTACGCATCGCGGTCGCGATGTTGCGGTCCATTGCCCTCACCCACCCGAAACTCGTCACGAGAGTGAGCTGATCCTCGGGGTCACGCGTGCGCAGCGGAGCTCTCGAGGTCAACCCCGAGGAGCAGCCCGGCTACGCGGCGGAGCATCCGGGTGTTGCGTTCTGGGGTGTAGGTATCCAAGTTCATCGCAACGGCCGCCATCAAACCGTCGATCACGCTGAGGATGGTATCGACGATCTCGATGACGTCGACGCCGGTGGCAGCGAAATGATCTCGCTCATAACCTAATTCGATGACCTCTATCAACTGCGCGCGCCACGATCGATAGTTGATCTCCACATCCTGTCGGTAGCGTTCGTCGCGACTGGCTGCTGACGTCGTCGCCAGCCAGATCGTGCATCGTTGACGATCGTCGACGGCATGCTCGAGCAGTGTGACCAGCTTGGTGGTCGGGTCTTCGACATGTGCCGCGATGGTCGCCCATTCCGTGACTCGACGAACACTGGCGGCACCCATCATCGCGTCGATCACGCCGTCGCGAGTGTCGAAGTAGTGCTGAATCATCCCGACGGAAACCCCCGCCTGCGTCGCGATGTCACGAAGTCGTACTTTCTCGACTCCGTGTACGGCGATCAACTCCTCGGCGGCAGCAAGGATCCGGCGGCGGTTCTCTTCCGCCCGCGGGTCTGCAACACCCTGATCGACGTCGGATGCCGCTGCCATAAGTACCTCCATAGTCAGTTCGAACCTATTTTCGCACGATCGATCCAACGCCCTCCCGCCTCCAGCCGATCAATCTCGTCGTTCCATGATCTTGCCTCTTGACGCAGATAATAATTTGATATTATTGTGCGATGCAGATCACACACTTCTTCTGGAGCCGATGCCGGGCTCCGCCGTTCATCGACTCCCACACGGATGGAGACCACCTGCAATGACCGCACTCCCCCTTGCACCGCCGACGCTCACCCGGGACCTCACAGCCCTGTTCGACCCCGCATCGATCGCTGTCGTCGGCGCCAGCAACGATCCCGCGAAATACGGCAACTGGCTCGCACACCGCGCCCTTCGAGGCTCCCGTCCGGCGTTCCTCGTCAACAAGACACGGTCGACTATTCTCGATCACCCAGCGTTTCCGAGCCTCGTTCAACTCGGGACCAGCCCCGAACTCGCAGTAATCGCTGTCCCCGCAGCAGGATTCGACGACGCCATCGACGATGCAATTGCAGCCAACGTCAAAGCCATCGTCGCGATCACGGCCGGACTCGGAGAGTCCGGCGCCGATGGACTACTTCGTCAGTCAGCCCTGGTCACCCGTCTTCGCAACGCCGGCGTCGCGATGCTCGGCCCCAACTGCCTCGGTGTTCTAGACAACACCACGGGGCTCGACGCCACCGTGAACGAGTTCCTTCCCGGATCCGTGTCGATCATTTCGCAGAGCGGAAACGTCGCAATCGATCTCGCTGAGCACTTTGCCGAACAAGGCTTGGGTGTCGCGCGCTTCGCCAGCCTCGGCAATTGCGCCGATCTCGATGTTGCCGACCTCGTCAACAGCTGCGTGGATCACGAAGGGACTGCAGCGATTGCGGTGTACTGCGAAGGCTTCAAAGACGGACGAAAGTTCGCTCAGGCAGCTGTTCGAGCCGCCGACGCAGGCAAACCCGTCGTACTGCTCTCCGTCGGGCGCGGAGCCGCTTCCACCCGTGGCGCAGCGTCTCACACCGGTTCCATGGTGACGTCATCCGTCGTTCTCGAAGCTGTCTGCCACGCAACAGGTGTCGAACTGGTGTCGAGCCCATTCGAAATGGCGAACCTACTCCAGGCGCTGGTTCGGACGACGCCACCCATCGGAACCAGAGTTGCCGTCCTCGCCGACGGTGGAGGGCACGCGTCCCTGGCGAGCGACAGCCTCGAGGAAGCCGGCTTGCTGGTCGAGGAGTTCTCGACCGAACTCGCCCGTGGATTGGCAGCAGAATTGCCGATGACAGCGAGTGTCTCCAACCCGATCGACCTCGCCGGCGGCGGCGAACAGGACATCACCAGCTTTGCCCGTGTCGCAAAAAGACTGATCGACAGTCCCGAAACCGACAGCGTGCTGATGACCGGATATTTCGGTGGCTACGGCGCGTACGACGAGGCCAGTGCGCCAGGAGAAATCCAGGCAGGCCACGAAATCGGTGGCCTCGTCGCCGCCAGCAGCGCCAGTTTCGTCGCGCAGACGATGTTTGCCGATTCAGCCCCCGCACGTGCACTCAGGGAGAGCGGCATCGCCGTCTATCGCAACGTCGAACACGCAACCTGGGCACTGAGCCGGCTCGCACATCGAGCACAGAACCCGACACACTCCCTCCCGGCGTTACCCGAGATCGAAGTGCCACTCGTCGAGACCGGCTATTGGCCGGCGCGCCGCGCACTGTCGACTGCAGGCATTCCGTTCGTCCCGGCCGCCGAAGTCACTTCCCTCGCCGAACTCCATGCAGCAGTGAAGGAACTGTCGTTCCCGTTGGTACTCAAAGCACTCGGCGACGAACACAAGTCGGACAACGGCGGAGTCATCCTCGGAATTTCCGACCACACCGAACTTCTGTTGGCCTGGAACGACATTCAAGACCGGCTCGCTCCCCCGGTGTGCTCGATCGAGCAGATGGCCGATCTCACCGGAGCCGTCGAATTGATCATCGGTGTTCGGCGAGATCCGACATTCGGGCCCATCGTCCTTGTCGGAATCGGTGGCACCTATACCGAACTGCTGCGCGACACCCGCTGCGCCCTCGGCCCGATCACCGCTGAGCAAGCACGGCGACTCCTCCTCGACCTGCGCGGGTCCGCACTACTGACCGGGTTCCGTGGCAAGCCCGCAGTCGACGTCTCCGCTGCGGCACAACTCGTAGCGACGCTGTCCACTTATGCCGCAGCCCATCCCGAAATCAGCGAGATCGAATGCAACCCGATTGCAGTGACCGAGGCAGGAGCCGTCGCACTCGACGCTCGCATCATCCTTGATCCCGTTCTCTGAAACCTCGTCCCGAGCACCCAACCGAAAGAGCCCCACATGACCGACATCGCAGAAACACCCACTGTCGCAACCGAGCACACCTACGAATACCTACTCGTCGAACGCCGCGGGCCCGTTGCCATCATCACCCTCAACCGGCCCAAGGCTCTCAATGCCCTGTGCAACGACCTCACCATCGAGCTCACCCACGCGCTCGACGCAACCGAGGCCGACGACAGCGTCGGTGCCGTCGTGCTGACCGGTAGCGCCAAGGCTTTTGCCGCCGGAGCCGATATCAAGGAAATGCAGCCCAAATCCTTCGCGGACGTCTACCTCGAAGACTTCATCACCGCAAGTTGGGAACGCGCCTCGACCACCCGCAAACCCATCATCGCCGCGGTAGCCGGATACGCACTGGGCGGCGGCGCGGAACTCGCGATGAGCTGCGACATGATCATCGCGGCCGACACCGCGAAATTCGGCCAACCGGAAATCACCATCGGCATCCTCCCCGGCGCAGGCGGCACCCAGCGCCTGACGCGCGCCGTGGGCAAGTCCAAAGCAATGGACATGGTCCTGACCGGCCGAACGATCGACGCCGAAGAAGCCGAGAAGATCGGCCTGGTAGCCCGCATCGTCCCCGCTGACGACCTGGTCGACGAAGCGGTCTCCATCGCCGCCAAGATCTCCGGGTTCTCCCGGCCGTCGGTCCTACTGGCCAAGGAAGCAGTCAACTCGGCATTCGAGACGCCGTTGCGTGAAGGTCTGCGCTTCGAACGTCGTCTCTTCCACGCCGCGTTCGCCACCGACGGCCAGAGCGAAGGAATGTCAGCATTCCTGGACAAGCGCAAACCCACCTTCAACGGACGCTGAAACCGGAGCAGTACCCACGCCGAAGTCTTGCGGCATCGAACCGAGGAACCGACAATCATGTTCTCTACCAAGCCTTTTCTCGCCATACCGACTCATGAGTGAGACATTTCAGCCTCCGGTGTGCACTGTCAGCGCGCACGTCGACGGCGGTATCGGAATCATCACGCTCTGCCGGGGCGAGGCACTCAATGCGTTGACCACCACGATGATCGCCGAACTGGACGAGCACCTGGAGCACTGGCGCTCTGCTGGCCTCACCGCCGTGGTCCTGCGGAGCGCCAGCGCAAAGGCATTCTGCGCCGGAGGCGATATTCGTGCGATCCAAGAGAACTCGCTCGCGCTCGACTCGGAGGCAAGCGAGAAGTTTTTCGCGAGCGAGTACCGACTCAACCAAAAGATCGCCGAGTATCCGATTCCCGTTGTCTCTCTGATCGACGGCATCTGCATGGGCGGTGGCTGGGGTTTGGCGGTCCACGGAAAGTACCGAGTGGTCACCGAGAAGGCAGTGCTGTCGATGCCCGAGACCGGCATCGGGTTCTTCCCCGACGTCGGGGCCAGTTTCTTCCTGTCGCGCCTACCGGGGGCTCTCGGGATGTACTTGGGATTGACCGGTTACCGCCTGTCCGGTGCCGATGCGCTCTACGCCGGAGTAGCAACCCATTTCCTGAGCGCCGCCGCACTGACCGAGACCGCCACCGAGTTGTCGATGCGAAGTCTCGATCCCGTGGAGCGGACGCTTGCGTTGCTGGCGGCATCGAGCGAAGTGCCCGAGAGCACGCTGGCCACCCACCGCGAATCCATCGATACCTGCTTCACCGCAGACACGATCGAAGCGATCTACGAGAAACTCGACGATCTGGGCGGACCGTGGGCAGCAGAGGTCACCGCCACACTCGACAGAATGTCCCGTCAGAGCCTGGAAATTACTCTCGCCCTGATCAACTGGGGAACAGGCCACACCCTCGAACAATGCCTGAACACCGAACTCGCACTGACCAGGTCCGTGATCACCACATCGGACTTCATCGAAGGAGTCCGCGCCGCTCTGGTCGACAAGGACCGAGCACCGCAATGGCGGACTTCATACTTCGCCGGCCTCGACTCCGACGGCACAGCGCACTGGCTCGACCGATAACACCCATCACCAGAGGAAGAGAAACAACCATGTCCGATGTAGTGCTCTACGAAACCGACGGCCCGATTGCCACCATCACGCTGAACCGGCCCGAGAAGCTCAACGCGCTCAGCACCGAAGTAGTTCTCGAGCTCGACAGACGAGTTGCACAGGCAGGCTCTGACGACTCGATCAAGGTCGTGCTGATCGCCGCAAACGGTCGCGCGTTTTCGGCCGGATTCGACATCAACGACGAGATCGAGGACGGTACCGAAACACCGCTCGACTGGCAGCCGGTACTACGCCGCGATGTCGACATCACCATGCGCATCTGGGCCTGCCCCAAGCCCACCATCGCTGTCGTGCAGGGATACTGCCTTGCCGGAGCCTGCGAGATCGCAATGGCATGTGACATCATCGTGGCAGCCGACGATTCACAGTTCGGTGAACCCGAAATCCAGTATGGCTCAGGGCCGGTCACATTGCTCATGCCCTTCATTCTCGGGCAGAAGAAGACCAACGAATTGCTGTTCACGGGTGACAAGATCAAGGCGGACGAAGCACTCGCCCTTGGACTGATCAACAAGATCGTTCCCCGTGCCGAATTGAACGACGCCGCACGCGCGCTGGCGCTGCGTATCGCGCCGACACCGCTGCCGATCCTGCGCCTGACCAAACAGGCCCTCAATCGCGCCTACGAGGCCAAGGGTTTGCGCACTGCGGTCAATGCCAATGTCGACATTTCGGCGATCCTGAACGGGGCCAACACTCCCGAGCAGCGCGAATTCGACAAGGTCGCTGCCGAGCAAGGGCTCAAGGCTGCTCTGGCATGGCGCGACGAACGCTACGGGACCGTAAAGGCCTGACTGCCCGTCCCAGGTGTTGCCGTTAGGCCACATTTTTTCAGCTAGCGACCGGCGGCAACACCTGCGTCACGGACGAATACAAGTCAGGGGCACAACATGGCGACCCATGTCACGGGAACCACTCGGATTCCGCTGCGCTGGCGGGACCTCGACTCTCAAAGCCACGTCTTCCATGGGGTGCATGTAGCGCTGTTCGATCAAGCGCGAGCAGCAATGTTGGGCGACGCTCTGGGCACCGCAGATCTCGAGTACGTCGTCGTCCGTCTCGAGATCGACTACAGCGCCGAGCTGACGCTTGCGGACTCCCCTGTCGGAGTTAACTGCAGTGTCGCGGGTTTGGGCAACACCAGCATCGTCCTCGTCGAAAAGATGCACACCGCCACGGGGGCGCTGGTGGCATCGACCCGAGCCGTCATCGTCCTGTGGGACGTCGCCACACGCACTCCTCGTGCTCTCACACTCGCCGACCGAAGAGCTCTCGGCCGGCAGTGAGTTCAGGTAGAGGGTTGCGGCCCGTCGCCGGTCGTCGTGGCGGCGAGGTTTTGGGTGAACCGATGAATGAGCGCCAACTCCTCGGGTCCGTACTGGTCCATCAGCTCGAGGATGCGACTGTGCTCAGGTTCGAAGAATGCCTCGGCCTCGGCATGTACGGCTCGAGCGGAGTGAAGTGTCACGATGCGCCGGTCTGCGTGGCCGCGCATCCTGGTGACGTGCCCAGCATCTTCGAGGCGGTTGAGCAAGATAGTTGTTGCACCACTGGTCATTCCGATCCTCTCACCTAGCCGGGCCGGGGTGAGCGGTTGCCCTCGATCCTCCGCGCGCAAGATCTCGACGATGGCGGCCGAGTCCGTGAGGCGCATCTTCATGTGTCTGGCGAACGAGCGTCCGTGGTCGCTCTGGTTCGCGCTGAACGCCAGAAGGTCCCCGAGAACGCGGGATCTCTTGTCTGCGTCGGCGCCTGCTTCACTCATGTCACATCTCCTCCGCGCGTAGTGTACGCGGAAATCCATGTTGCTATGAATATTAGTATCTTTGCAATAAAGGTACTATGGTCTGGTGTGCCGGTCCGCTCGAACTCCGGCATCCACCCGACGTCGCACGATGAGGTACCCATGACCGACCGTTCGTCCAGCCCTTCCGAGGCCGATCCCGTCACCGCGAATGATCACCAGTCGGCCTCGAGCGCCGGCGGTGGCCCTGTGCATTCCGGCTGGGCGCTGTTCGTTCTCGCCGTCTCCCAACTGATGATCGTTCTCGACGGGACGATCGTGAACATCGCCCTTCCCACCGCGCAGCAGGATCTGGGGTTCGGCAGCGACCAGCGACAGTGGGTCGTCACGGCATACGCCCTCGCCTTCGGCGCTCTGCTTCTGCTCGGGGGCCGACTCACCGACGTCCTCGGACGACGTCGCCTGTTCATCATCGGTTTGGTCGGCTTCGCCGTCTCGTCCGTGATCGGCGGCGCTGCAGTGAATTTCGGTATGCTCATCGCCGGCCGAGCAGCACAGGGGGCGTTCGGTGCGCTGTTGGCACCCGCTGCCTTGTCACTGCTCGCGTCGATGTTCACAACCCCCAAGGCACGAGCCAAAGCCTTCGGCGTGTTCGGCGCCGTCGCCGGTGGCGGCGCAGCGATCGGCCTCGTGCTCGGCGGGCTGCTGACCGAATACACGTCGTGGCGCTGGACCCTGTTCATCAACCTCTTTTTCGCCGGTGCCGCCGTCATCGGCGCTTTGCTGGTCGTCCCACACTCGACCCGACCACCGTCACGACCGAAAATCGACCTGCCCGGTGCAGTGCTGGTGTCGGTGGGGCTCGCGGGCATCGTCTACGGACTGTCGTCGGCGGAGAGCAACGGGTGGAGTGACCCCATCACTATCGGAGCACTGGTCGGCGGGCTCGCGGTACTCGTTGCCTTCGCAATCGTCGAGTCGAAGACAGCTCAGCCGCTTCTACCGTTTCGCGTGGTCCTCGACCGCAATCGCGGTGGCGCCTACCTCACGACAGGAATAGTGTCGCTGGCCCTGTTCAGCGTGTTCCTCTTTCTGACCTATTACCTTCAAGGCCTTCGGGGATACACGCCCTTGCAGACCGGAGTGGCGTTCCTGCCGTTGCCGGTATCGATCGCCATCACCTCCATCGTCATCGCTCCCCGATCGCTCGCGCGGTTCGGGCCGAAGCCACTCCTCGCCGGAGGCCCACTACTGGCCGCGGCGGCGCTGGCGATCCTCAGCACCATCAGCCTGACGAGTAACTACTGGTTCACGGTGGTTCCGGCTCTTCTCGTACTGGGCCTCGGCATGGGCCATGTCTTCTCCGCAGCACCCAATGTGGCCACGTCGAACCTCGACGCCGGCGACCTCGGCGTGGGATCGGCCATGGTCAACACCACCCAGCAAGTCGGCGGAGCAATCGGCACAGCACTGCTGTCGGGGATCGCCGCCAACACGGTGTCCAGCTACCTCCGCGATCACGGAACCGATGCCGTCGCCCAACAGCTCGCCCAACTCGCCGGCTACCAGAACGCGTACCTCGTCGCAGCCGGCATCCTCGTCGCCCTGAGTGCCACCACCGTCGCTCTCTTTCGGAACGCCCCGGGGACCCCTGCCTCCGACCACGCCCTCGAATATGAACAAGGAAACGAGAAACCATGAAGCTCAATCACATCAACCTCTGTGCCAGCGACGTTGCCGCCCTGGCTCGAGCACTCGAGACCCACTTCGGATATCGAACACTCGAAATCGGCACAGTCCCGGACGCCCCGTGGGCCACGAACCCCGGCAGCAGCTACGCGCTGCTGGTCGGTGAGGACGTCTCGGACATCGTCATCACCCAGATCGATCCCGTCCCCGAGGGCGAGTCGGCGTACCCGCCGCAATTCCACTTCGGCCTGATGCAGGACACCGCAGAAGCTGTGCACGCCAAGCATGCCGAACTCGAGAGCGCGGGGTTCGCACCCGGAAAGCTCAACGAATGCTTCGAGGTCCTCGGCGCAACGTGGACAGCGTTCTACTGCCCGCTGGGAGACGGACTCGAAGTCGAGATCAACTACCGGACCCACTCGGATCTCATCGACGGCAAGAGCTGACCCGGCCGCCACCGTAATCCGACCTGTCACGAAAGGCACGCAATGCGTCGACGAACGTTCAATCCGATCTTCTGGGTTCTCGCCAACATCGGCTCCCGGGCGCGATTCACCCCCAAGATCGCCCGGAGCCTGACAACGGCCGTGCTGCCTGAGCCTGCGTCGCTGTCCATCCCCACTCGGCATGGCGCCCTGCGGGCCGTGGTTATTCGGCCCGGCACCACGGATCCCGCGCGTGGGGACGCGCTGCCGCCCATCATCATTCAGCTTCACGGAGGCGGCTTTCTCAACCGCTATCCGGAACAGGACCGGCACCTCGCACGGTACTTCGCCGCCAACCTCGGTGCGGTCGTCGTACTCCCGGACTACTCCACCGCCCCGAAAGTGCGCTACCCGGTCGCCGAGGAGGAAATGTACGACGTTGCCCGATGGGTCCAAGAATCCGGTGACGCGAACGGCTGGGACGGCGACCGACTGTTGCTGTCCGGCATCAGCGCCGGCTCCAAACTGGCTGTCAACGTGTGCCAGCAAATCCATACCGACGGAGGACGTCGGCCGCTCGCTGTTTCGCTGATCGTGCCGGTCACGGACATGAGCCGCACGGACCGTACATCCATCGTTCGACGGCCAGCGATCAGTCCGTTCGTTCAGCGGATGGTGAGCTGGGCATACTTCCCGGATGCCGAACGCCGCCGAGAAGCGTTGGCGGCACCACGTTATGACGCATCACTTCCCGAAGCGATGCCGCCCACCCTCATCATGACCGCCCAATACGACACTCTCAGTGCCGAAGGGATGGAGCTCGCCCAAGTGCTACAAGCGGCGGGCGTCGAAACTCTCTACAAGGAATATCCTAAAGCCGACCACGACTTCTACACCAGCAAACCGGTTGACCGCGTACAGGATCTACTCACAACGATCACCACCTTCTTCGCCGCCCACCTGACCCCGCGTCCCACCCACGAAACGTCATAGTCCACCGACACCGGGGCGGCAGAATCAGTCAAGGTGTCGGAAGCTCCTGTCTGATAGGCCTGGACGATCGACAACGATGCAACGCACCCGAGTCACGGGTCTGGAAAGTGCTCGGCAGGAGGCGTTGTGGGCACCGAACATCGTTGGGTGCAGCTACTTCGCGACCTTGTACTACTCGAAAGACGAAGGATCGATCGAGACACCCGTCCCGGGCGTCTGAGCCACCGACACGAAGCCGTTCGTGATCTCCGGCCGGACAGCGAAAAAATCGTCGGGAAGTCACTCGTAATACTCGACCACAAGGGCGGTGGTTCCGCAGCACACCAACTGGCTGTGAAATTCCCACGAGGTGTGGGGAGCAACGGGAATGTTCCAGGCGTCGGCGAGAGCGAGGACGCGCATGAACTCAGTGATCCCGCCCATTCTGTGGACGTCGGGTTGCAGGATGTCGAACGCCTCGTGCTCGATCAGTTCGCGGAACCCGTACCGCGAGTACTCGCTCTCTCCGGCGGCGATCGGCACCTCGATCGTGCCGCGTAGCCGGCTCTAGTCGTGGATCGAGTCTGCGATGAGCGGCTCCTCGAGTCTGGCCAACAGGTCACCGTTGCTTTCGATCGGATCCGCGATCTCGTTGAGCAGCTTTCCCCGCACCACGCCAGGCGTCCTACCCCATTCCTCGTCGAGCTGGGCACGGGCGTCGCAGCTGTGCACGCAGCCCTACACCATGTCTATGCAGACTTCGCGACCGTGAAATCAGCTGCAGTCCAAGCCATTGCCGTGGCACCATCTATTACTGCCCGGTCCGCGGTCGGAGTGATACACGCGGCGGTGAACTCCGGTTGGTGGTTAGCCGCGGGGTGACAATCCAAACCGAGCATGGGGTGAATGGTGGGTACGACGTGGGAGACGTTTCCCATATCGGTTGCTGCGCCCATCAACCCGTTGGGCACGTCCGGAAAGTGCCGGCCGAGTGCTTGCGCGTTGGCCCGATAGAGCGCCAACAAGCCGGCGTCCGGACGAAGATCCGCATAGTCAGGGCCGGTCGGGACAATCGACAACGTGCAACCGCTTGCCAGTGCGCCTGCCTCGAAACATCGTTGCACCCGGCCGGTGAGGATGGCCAGCGCCTGCGCTGTATCGGAGCGGACGATCCATTTTCCGGCGGAGTGATCCGGGATCACGTTCACCGCGCTTCCGGCCGCGGTGACAATTCCCTGGATGCGGTCGGTTGTGCGCGTCTGTTGTCTCAGCTGGCCGACGGCCACCTGAGCGATGGTCATCGCATCGGCCGCATTGACTCCCAATTCTGGATAAGCACCTGCGTGAGCAGGCTTTCCCTCGAAAGCCACCTCGAACTGAGAAACCGCAGTACCTGGCATCGCAGCCAATTCGACCCCGGCAGGATGGACCATCATGGCGGCATCGAGCCCATCGAAGGCTCCGCGTTCAAGCATGAGAATTTTGCCCCCTCCACCCTCCTCGGCCGGCGTGCCGAGGAGAGTGACGGTCAGGCCCAATTCATCGACGAACCCGGCCAAGCCGAGTGCCGCTCCGACGCCGGCAGCCGCAATGATGTTGTGTCCGCATGCATGCCCAATGTCAGGTAGGGCGTCATATTCGGCGCAGATGCCGACGTGCACCGGCCCCGATCCAATCGTTGCGCGTACAGCGGTGGGAAGCCCATAACATCCGTGCTGCACGTGAAATCCTGCGTCCCCGAGTATTTCGGCAACCCAGCTGCTTGCTTGATATTCTTCGAAGCCCAACTCTGGGTGTGCGTGGATGCGGTGGGACAGATCAACGAGTTGCCGTTCGACGCACCCGATCCGCCGTGCGATAGCGTGTTTGGTGGCGTCCATGCCGATTCTCACGATACGGCGAACCCCGCGATGGCGGCCGTGTGAATCGTTGCCGGCCTGGTTGCCGCGTCGTAGGCGGCACGAGCACCGGTCGCCCCCATGCCACTGTCACCGGCAGGTTCGTACAGACGCTCGGGCCCACCGCCTTGCCACTGATTGATCCACGTCACGCCGGCAGGTATCGCAGCAGCCGCTGCTGCGTGGGCCGGGTCGTTCGTATACACGGTGGCGCCGAGCGCGAAACGCGACCCGCCGGCGCGCTCGATTCCCTCCTCGAACGACGAGACCACGACTACGGGTGCAACGGGGCCGAATGTCTCCTCGGTCATCACCCGCATGGAGTCGTCCACATCGGTCAGCACGGTCGCCGGGTAGAAGAACCCCTTTCCCTCGGGAATCTCTCCACCGCAGCGGATCTGCGCGCCTCCGGCGACTGCATCGGTGACGTGCTCATGGACAATGGTGCGCTGGCGTTCGTCGACCAGCGGCCCCAGGACGGTTCCGGCATCGTGACCGTCGCCCAGCGCATATGACGATGCTGCCTCGGTCAGCGCCTCGACAAACGCTTCGGCCACTTCCTGATGGACGTAGATGCGTTCCATCGACGTACAGATCTGACCGGTGTTCGCAAAGGCGCCGAACGCGACTGCACCGGCGACGGCCACCGGATCGACCCCGCCGTCGACGACAACCGGGTCTTTGCCTCCGAGCTCGAGAATCGACCGGCACAGCCTACCTCCCGTTTCGGACCCGATGCGCCGACCTGCGTCAACTGATCCGGTGAAGTGCACCAGCCTGATCCGATTGTGCTCGGTCAATGGCGCTCCGGCTCGGGAATCGCCGAGCAACAGGTTGGCCACGCCCGGCGGGAGCGTCGACAACTCGAACAGCCGAGTGGTCGACATCGGAGAGCGCTCCGATGGTTTCACGACCACTGTGTTGCCGGCGGCCAGGATCGGACCGAGCGCGCCCAGGACCATGGGAACCGGGAAGTTCCACGGCGTGATGACGGCCGCGGCGCCGACGGGGTTGCGTACGATCGTCGTGTTCGAGCCGTCGGGTCCAGGGATGTCCTCAACGAACGGATACGCCAAGGCTTCCTCCGCCGCGACCCGAAAGCCCTGCACTGCGCCGTCGATGAAAGTCCGTCCGAGGACGACGGGCTTGCCCATCTCTCGGCACTCGAGTTCGGCGAGTTCCTCGGCGTGCTCGGCGATTGCCTCAGCCCACCCGGACAGATGCTCGATGCGTTGCGCGACCGGCAGCGCGGCCCAGCCTGCCTGTGCGTCCACTGCGGCGTCGACAGCACGGTCGACGTCGTCGGCGGAGCCGCAACCGAACTGTGCGATCACCTCTTCGGTCGCGGGATTGACCACATCGAGAAGGGTGTTCACCCTAGGGTCTTGCCAGACACCGTTGATCAGGTTCTGAAGGATCTTCATGGGAGGTAGTGCCTTTCGGTCGGTGACTTCGGGATCAGGAGAGCCGATCGGCCATGATCTCGCCGACCATGATCGCGGTCAGGTTGGTGTTCGCGCGTGGCACGGAAGGGAAGATCGACGCGTCGACCACGCGGAGATGGTCGATTCCGAGGACCCGGCACGACGGGTCCACGACCGTGTCCAGATCACCGGGTGCACCCATCCGGCAGGTACTCGTCGCGTGCTGCACATCGCTGACCGTCTCGAGCAGGAGGTCGTCGAGTTCGCTGTCGCTGTCGAGCGCTGCGAACAGTGCGGTGTTCTCCTTCTCGAGAGTGCCGTGGGTGATCGATGCGACCGCGGGATCGCGGGCGAGATCGACCATCGCGCGCACCCCGTCGCGCAGACGGCTCAGGTCCCGTTCGTCGGAGAGCATGCGGGAGTGGATCTGCGGACCGGCGGCAGGGTCTGTCGACGTCAGAGTCAGCTCGCCGCGCGAGTAGGCTTTGTTGACCCAGACTCCGAATGCACCTGCCAGCGAACGCATGTCAGGGTTCGCCATCGCAACCACATTCTGGTTCTGGGAAACGAACATCATGTCGCCCTCTGGCGCGCCCGCACTGCTGCGGTATCGGACGCAGACGTTGGTGTGGCGGTCGTCGGGTGTCTGGATCCCGGCCTCTTCGATCAGCGGGATCGATACCACGGCCATGGGGTGATCTTGAAGGCCACGACCGACCGGAAGGTCTTTGCGCACTTCGATGTCCAGCGACCGGAGGAGGCTCGCCGGGCCGATGCCCGATCGCATCAGGATGGCCGGAGAATGAACCGCTCCCGCGCTCAGCACCACTTCGTCGGCATGTTCGGTCACGATCTCGCCACCGACGATGATCTGAACGCCTACGACGCGATCACCGGAGAACAGTAGCTGGTCGACGAGTCCGTCACCGAGAATCGTGAGGCTGGAACCATCGCGGGAACCCTCGAGGTAGGCGTCGTTCACCGACACCCGTCGACCCGATCGCGAATTGATGGGGTACGGCGAGACACCGAACGCTCCGGGCGCGTTCACATCCGGGGCCCACTCATGGCCCGCGGCGAGCGCCGCAGCACACAGTGCCCGGTCCACAGATCCCCAGTTCTCCTGTGGGGTGCGGTGAATCGGTGTCGGTCCGCCCCGGCCGTGATAAGACTCGTCGCCGTACTTCTCGTCGTCTTCGAGCTTGGCGAAGTACGGCAGTACATCCGAAGGGCCCCAGCCGGCACATCCCCAACTCACCCATTCGTCGAAATCCGCGATGGGCGGCCGGATCGCGATCTGACCGTTGATCGACGAACTTCCTCCGACGCCACGTCCACGCCAGTAGACCGACTGCTCCTGCTTCTCGGTGCGCGCCGCATCGACACCCTCCCAGACCAGATGTTCCGTCGCGGTCGGATCGAGTAGGGCGCGAATGGGATTGGGAGATCGCCATGCCTCGTGCATCTGCGCCGAGCGGTAGTCGGGCCCGGCTTCGACCAACAGGACGCGTTTACCTTTCTCCGCGGATCGAACCGCAAGCGCGGCGCCTGCCGAACCCGCTCCCACCACAATCAGATCCCATCCTGTCTCGGTCACCACAAACCTCCAAAAGTGTCTTCTGCGAGTGAGGTCACCGGAAGCGCCCGGGCTCTCCGGAGTATGATTCCTTTGCAAATCAGTTCAGTCAAGAGTGAATATTCATTTTATATTGATCAGTTGGGAGTTGCGATGTCAGAGGCGATCGGCGGGGGCAGATCCGTGGACTCGGAAGCGCTGATCGACGACTTCGGTGTCCACATCGGCGGTGCGATGGGCTGGCCCCGCATGGCAGGCAGGGCAGCAGGCGTGTTGATGCTCAGCGAGACACCGATGACCATGCCGCAGTTACAGGAGGCACTCGACGCGAGCAAGGGGTCGGTATCGGAGACAACGCGGCTGCTGGTGGCCACCGGGACCGTCGAGCGGCTCAAGGAAAAAGGCAGCCGGCAATCGGTCTACCGATGGCGCGATGACGCGTGGGTCGGATGCCTGCAACATCAACTCGAGCAAACCACAGAGCTGCTGTCACTGGCCGAAAGAGCCAGCCGCCAGGGAGGCGCGCTCCCGGCCGAACAACGCAGACGGCTGCAGGCAATGCACGAGTACTACACCTTCATGGTCGAACGGCTCACGACGCTCCTTGCCGAGTACAGCGAAGGGTTCACCGGCCATAGCTGACCCCACCGGCTCGCCTCGTCGAATCACACCCATGTGAGCCCAGGATCGGTCGGCTCATCGAATATCAACCACGTCTTGGTCGACAAGACGCCCCTCGACTGACTGCAGACGTTCGAATATGAGGTGCCGAAGGGCCGAATTATCCGGCGCGCGAACGAGTACCAAACCATCGAAGTCTCCGCCAACGCAACGAGATGTGGTCGACAAAAGGGGCGTCTGAAGTTGTGCGGCCAGCGAATGCAACGAAGCCTACTGAACGGACAGCGCGACATAGGCCGAGGCCTTGAGTCCGGCCCGCTCATGTGAGATCCGGGCTGTGAAGCCTTCGATCACCTCTGCGCGCTGTAGCCGTTCCAGGCGACATAGGCACGCGCCCGAGACATGTGCGCCCGTTCGGCGACCGTCGTCATGGATGCGCGCCCGTCCTTCATCAACTCGCGGATGATGCGCCGATCAGTCTCATCCAACTCCACTTCGTCCGGTCCTGATTCCATCCGTCCACTCCTCTTGGTCGTCATCAACATCCTGGTAGACAAATTCGCCTAGAAACTGGTCTATGAGAATGCTTCATCTACATCTTTCCAAATCTTGTTGTCATCCAGGCCACTACACGTGACCATTTGAAGACAGACGCATCCATCGAGGCAAGCACGATGACCGTCGTTTGATCGGCCGACGCTGGCTTTGGCCGGCAACCCCTTACACAGTCACGAATAAAACCTGGCAGCAAGCCTGCCCGGTCCGAAGAATCCGATGCGTCACGAAGGGAAGATCGGCAATGAGCCTCAACCAAACACTTGAGTGGGACGGTGAGCTGACACTGACCCGTTTCGACCGTCACACCGGCACCTGGTTCATCATCCGGCTTGACTCGACCCACCTCGGACCTGCAAGCGGAGGAACCCGGGCCACTGAGTATCCCGCCCTCTCCGACGCCATCGCCGATGCCGGCAAGCTCGCCGGCGCCATGACATTGAAAATGGCAGTCAGCCAGCTTCCTATGGGCGGCGGTAAGTCGGTGATCGCGCTTCCCGCCCCGCGCAAGGAACTCGATGCGGCGACGTGGAACCGGATCCTCGACATTCACGCGGCAAATCTGAACATGCTCGCGGGCAACTACTGGACAGGTCCGGACGTCAACACCAATTCGGCCGATATGGACTATCTAAACAACACCACAGAGTTCGTTTTCGGCCGATCGGTGGAGCGCGGCGGTGCCGGGTCAAGCGCTTTCACAACAGCTTTGGGTGTGTTCGAGGCAATGAAGGCGTCGGCACGCCATCAAGGCCTTGGATCACTTCAAGGTTTGCACGTCCTTGTGCAAGGCCTTGGCGCGGTGGGTGGTTCACTCGCTCAGTTGGCAGCTGAAGCCGGTGCAACGTTGTCCGTTGCCGACACGGAACCAGAACGGCTGGCACACGCAAGAAGCCTTGGCCACTCCGTGGTGGACCTCGAGAAGGTCCTCACGACGCAGTGCGACATCTTTGCGCCCTGCGCTCTGGGCGGCGTGGTGACCTCGCACGTCGCGGCCGAGCTCGACTGTGCGGTCGTGGCCGGCGCCGCGAACAACGTCCTTGCAGACGATGAGGCGGGCGACATTCTCTACACCCGAGGGATTGTCTATGCGCCTGACTTCGTCGCCAATGCCGGCGGTGCCATCCATCTGGTGGGGCGGGAGGTTCTCGGTTGGTCGGAGTCGGTTGTTCGCGACCGCACAGCCCTGATCGGCGACACCCTCGACCAGGTGTTCCAGATATCCACCACGGAGCGAGTGCCGCCGGACACCGCCGCGAGAGTATTGGCCGAGCGGCGCAGGCTCGCGGCCGTAAGCGAGACACAGACCCGCTACCACGAAGAAACTACGGTCTAGAGTCACTGTGGCTCACCACGACACACCGTCGTCGGGCGCATTCAGGTCGACCAGGTAGGAGTGCGTTCCAACAGTTGCTCGATTCGGTTCTCGAGATCATCGGCGATGTCGGGTACATCGGCCAAATCTTCGTGCGCTCGGCGGCGGGCGTCGATGCCGATCCGGTAGTAGTCCGAGCTCGAGGTCGCCGAGGCAGGCTCTAAACCTGGGGAATTCGCATCCAACGACGACGCTTCGTCGTGTTCGAATGGTCGCGGGATCGTCCGGCGTGCGGCGTGGCACGGCGCGGCGCGGCGAGTGTCCGGTGCGGTGAGCATCGATGACTCTTCCGACGGCAGCCGGAGTCATCGGGC
This sequence comes from Rhodococcus sp. (in: high G+C Gram-positive bacteria), assembly GCF_023264675.1. GTDB lineage: Bacteria > Actinomycetota > Actinomycetes > Mycobacteriales > Mycobacteriaceae > Rhodococcoides. Next base: position 47,786 of record NZ_JAHFVG010000010.1, on the reverse strand, counting down.
CGGACGAAATGGCATGTGTCCCCAACGGTCGATCGGCACAGCGACCGGGCCGCGGCAGTCCGGCTATCCTGTCATGGCTGGAAAGGTGTTCGACTGCAAGTGCTGCAGGACAAGAGAGTCAAATGCCACTTCGTACCTCAGGTCCCCGAAGGTACGCCGCCGACCATGGCCGTTCGAATCCCTCAACACTTTCGCCCGAAAACGAATCGATGTGTTGAGGTCAGCACCGAACTCAACACATCGAAAAAGCCCCCGAACTGCGCGTAAACGCAGTTCGGGGGCTTCTCTTGTGCGCCCGAAGGGATTCGAACCCCTAACCTCCTGATCCGTAGTCAGGTGCTCTATCCGTTGAGCTACGGGCGCATGTTCAGTTGTGTTTGCTCTTACGAGCAAACGGTACTGCAGGCTGATCCTTGCGGATCAGCTTGGCGGAGGCGAGAGGATTTGAACCTCCGGTCCCGGTGAAAGGACAAGTCATTAGCAGTGACTCCCATTCGGCCGCTCTGGCACGCCTCCTAGGCTGCCGGCCCTCTCGGACCGCCGAGAGAAGAGATTACACACGGGAAAGTGGGGAACGCAAAACGCCTGGTCAACCTGCCGGAGTGGAGCCTGCGGAATGACCCATGTGCCGTTCATCTTAGGAAGGAGTCGAACCAGTCGAAGATCCGTGTCTGCGCCTCGACGAGTGCCGCTGCCGCTGGATCGGTGTCCTCGGCGCTGCCGGGCGACGGCGGATTGTCGGCGCGATGCTGGAGCCCGCTGTAGCTGACGACGTTGGTCGCCACGGATGCCCGCGTCGCAGCCTCGCGCAGACCCTCTATGTGTTCCGGTGGCGTCTTGGGATCGTTCTCGCCGTACAGACCGAGCCACGGCGCCTGCAGTGACGGTGCAGCCTCGATGAGCGCCACGGCGTCGGCATTGAGCGGCTCGTAGATTCCTGCGGCGGCGACGCTGACGGCCGCCCCGATGGGACGGTTGGTTGCGACGATGAGCGCAGCGGTGCCCGCGTCGTCGAAGCCGATCACCCCGACGCAGTCCGGATAGACCCCGCGCGAGGTGAGCCAATCGAAGGTGGCGTCGAAATCCGCGAACAGGTTGTCACCGAACACCTCGTCGCCGTCGGTGTCCGCGTCCCGATGGAACAGATCGGGAGCGACGGCAAGCCAGCCCTCCATGGCCAGGGCCCGCAGCAGATCCAGCAGCGATTCGGGAATGTCGCGCGACTCGTGCAGCACGACGATCCCGCCCCGCACGCTGCCGTCCGGCTCGATCGCCGTGAGCGGTACCTTCTGCTGCACCGCAGGGGGTTGCTCGGTGTCGTCCGGGGCCACACCCGGGTCCACATCGATTCGGAGCACTGCCACGTCCGTGAAGATTCCCGACATGACTCCAAAATAGTGCTTCCGCATACCCCACGCATCAATACCGCCGGACGCACAGAAATCCCACATGAACCACAGGCGCATAATGTGTGCCGTGACCGCTCGCATCCGCACCGACCTCGACGCCATCCCCGCCTACGTTCCGGGCCGCAATTTTCCCGGCGCCATCAAGCTGGCGAGCAACGAGACGACGCAGGGGCCGCTCCCGAGCGTGCGCGACGCCATCGCCGAGGCCGTCACCGGACTCAACCGTTACCCGGACATCCGAGCAACGGCACTCGTCGCCGAGATCGCCGCACTGTTGAAGGTCGAACCCGAGAACGTCGCAGCCGGCAACGGTTCGGTCGCTCTCTGCCAAGAGGTCGTGCAGATCATGTGCGGCACGGGCGACGAGGTGTTGTTCGCTTGGCGCTCGTTCGAGGCCTATCCGATCATCACTCGCGTCGCGGGTGCGACGCCCGTGGAAGTTCCGCTCGACGAGAACCACGTCCACGACCTCGACGCCATGCTGGCGGCCATCACCGACCGCACGCGCGTCGTGTTCGTCTGCAACCCGAACAACCCGAGCGGAACCGTCGTCACCCGATCCGCCCTAAAGAAGTTCCTCGATGCGGTGCCCGCGCACGTCCTCGTCGTCCTGGACGAGGCCTACTTCGAATACGCCCGAGAGAACCCCGAAGGCGAGTACACCGACGGCGTCGAGCTGGCTCGGGGGCGTCGTAACGTCGTCGTCCTCCGCACGTTCTCGAAGGCGTACGGACTGGCCGGACTGCGGGTGGGATATGCCGTCGGCGATCCGTCGATCATCACCGCCCTCGGCAAGGTGCGCATCGCATTCGCCGTCAATTCCGTTGCGCAGCAGGCTGCACTGGCGTCACTCGCCGCCAAGGACGAACTTCTGGCCCGCACCGATGCTCTCGTCGCCGAGCGCGAGCGCGTTCGGAACGAGCTGATCGCTCTCGGGTACGACGTGGCGCACTCCGACTCGAATTTCGTGTTCCTACCACTGGGTGAGCGCTCCGGCTCCTACGCCGAAGGTGCTGCCGAGGCGGGAGTTCTGTTGCGTGCCTATGGAAACGACGGCGTGCGCATCACCATCGGTGATCCCCACGAGAACGACGCCTTCTTGAAGTACGCCGCTACGGCCGCACAGAAGTAGCGCGAGCCTCACGCGGACTCGACCCGAACTCCTCACGGAACGCGGCGTTGAACGCGCTGATCGAACCGAACCCGGACGCATGGGCGATGTCGGCCACCGCCCGGTGACGTAGCGCCGGATCTGTCAGCCGCTCCCGCGCCTTCGCGAGCCGGGACGTACGAATCAAGTCCGACGGAGTGGTGCCGACGGATGCGAGGACGACCTGGACGTGCCGCACCGACCACCCGAGGCGCTGGGCCAGCACGGCGGGGGTCAACCCTTGATCGTCGGAATGCACGCGCACGAACTCCAGCGCAGCCTGCGCAACGTCCGGCCAGCGAGACTCCTCCGAACCGAGCGCTGCCAACATGGTGGTGATCGCCGTGCCGACCGTCGAGAAATTCTCGTCCGAGAACGAGTCCCGCTGCAGCGAGAGCTGATGCAACATCGACCGCGTCACGGCGCCGACACCGGAACTCACGTCCAGCATCCGCGGACTCCGCGGGACGGCCGATTGTGGCCACCACCGCTCGGGAACGCTGACGACCCACGCCCGCGCATCGCCGTCGTGTCCGAGCGAAAACGGCGACGCCATCGACAACGCGACGGCGCACCCCGGCCCGATGATCGCGGAGTCGTCGTCGTGACGAATACGAAAGCTGCCTGCCCGCGGCACCAGAACGCGAACACTGCGATCCTCGTCCGCCCGCAGAGTACGCGGCAGACGTTGGTATTCGATTGCATCGGAACAGAACTCGATCAACTGAAAGTTCGCGGACCGTTGCACCACCGTGCTGCCCCTGAAGCCTGACGCTCGGTCGAACCTGAGGTCGAGTCCGCCGTGATTGACACGAACATGATCGCGCCAGAAGTCGGGACGATCGACGGCAGCAAGAACGGAGGTGTCGGTGGTCGACACGACATACTCGGTTGCGGCTGACATCGGATACCTCTCACGCGGGCACCGGTGCGCGAAACCGTCGATTCACTGCGCGTGAGCGGCAGACCGTGGGTACCGATGCGTCCTACCGTTCAGACGGTACACATGCCCCGCGTCACATGTTGGGGCCTTCGAGATTCACGAGGAGAGCCATGACCACAGTTTCGATCGACGGCGCCACCATCTGGTACGAGAGCACGGGGCCGATCGACGGCCCACCCGTCGTGTTGAGTCATTCCCTGTTCTTCGACCACCGGATGTTCGACGACCTCGCCGCGCTACTGGTGGCGGCAGGCCACCGCGTGGTGACATACGACCACCGCAATCACGGCGGCAGCTCGCTCCACCCGCAGGACGAGCTGACCGTCGACATTCTGACCGACGATGCAGCCCACCTGATCGAGGAGCTCGCGCTCGGCCCGGTGCACTTCGTCGGCAACTCGCTCGGCGGATTCGTCGCGCTGCGACTCGCGGCACGTAGGCCCGATCTTCTGCTGTCGGTGGTAGCCGTCGGATCGTCCGCCGAGGAAGAACATCAGCTGGAGGCGTTCGCACCGCTGGTCGACCTGCTCAAGGAAACAGGAGGGGCCGCCAACATCGATACGTTGTGCTACATCATGTTCGGAGACACCAGCATTGCCGAGTCGACTCCGGCTTTCACCCTGTGGCGCGAACGCATGAGCGCGTTGCCACCCGAGATCGGCGCGTCGGCCTACCAGGTAATCCACCGGCAGCGCATCGTCGAGGAACTGGCAGGATGCGCCGTTCCGGTCCTCGCGATCTCGGGGGCGGAGGATCACGCCTACCCGCCGCCCATCTCGGACGTCAATATCGCCGACGCCACGGACGGCACCTATCGAGCCGTCCCCGCCGCAGGCCACTCGGTGTCACTCGAACAGCACGAAACCGTCGCAGGCCATCTGCTGGAACATTTTTCGACGGTGTCCGCCCAGGTCTGACGACCGTTCGGTCAGAGATCGAGTGCTTTACGTAGCGTCGGCCAGGCCTCACGCAGGTCGTCCTGCCAGTACGGCCACTGGTGAATGCCGTACGGCCGGTAGACGAACGTAGCCGGGATGTGCAACGAACGGAGCCTGGTGTCGAACAGCGTGGTGCAGTAGAGCGCAGCGGCTTCGAGCGGCCCGCCCATGGCAGCCGACTCGATGCCGGTGCCGCCGGGGCCGATCTCGTACGGACCGGGCAATCCGGTGCCGACCGAGATGTAGACATCCTTGCCGCGCAACGCTTCTGCGTTACGTGACGGGTCGTGGGCAACCCAACTCGGATCCGCGTTCTCGCCCCACATGTTGCTGGCGTTTCCGCCGTTGGTCGCAACCGTCGCGCGCACTGCGTCCTTGAGGTTGTTCTGCGAGTTGTCGTAGCAGCCGCTGAGGCCGACGACGCCGGTGTAGAGATCGCGGTGGCGAGTGATGAGATCCATCGCTGCCTGCGCGCCCATCGACACACCGGCGATGGCGTTGGTGCCGTTTCCGGAGAACCTGGCGTCGATCAACGGCGGAAGTTCGGACGTCAGGAACGTCTCCCACTTGTTCACACCGAGGATCGGATCGGGGACGTTCCAGTCCGTGTAGTAGCTACTGGAACCTCCGACAGGAAGGACGACGTTGACATTCTTGTCGGCGAAGAAGTCGACGATGTCCGTCTTCTGCGTCCAGGTGCTCTCGGCGTAGTTCGATTCCTTGCCTGCACTGACGCCGTCGAGCATGTAGAGGGTGGGGCGCGAGACAGCCTGCGCCGCCGGGAGCAGAACTTGCACCTGAATGATCTTGTTCATCGCCGGCGACTCGACGAAGACTGCGGCGCGGCGATCGGTGATCATATCGACGTGATCGATGCGAGCGGCTGGAGCCGGCGCTGCCTGTTCGGTGGGCGCCAGGCCGCCGTCGGAGCTTCCAGTGCCGGGGAGCGGCTGAGCCGACGCCACACCGGTTCCCAATATCGACAACGCAAGGCTGGTACCCAGCGCTGCCAGAACACGACGGTGCATCTGCTAATCCATCCTCCCCCGCTGCGCCTGTGTTGGCGCAACACGAACAACATCCGTAACCAACGTAACCCACCAGTAGGACGGCGCGCCGCGAGCTGTGGCTCCGCTCACAATAGCCGTCGGGACGGTCGTACAAAAGTTCTAGTGATTGTTTATGACTCGTCCCAAAGGGCGCATGAGCAGGGCCGCAACGAGGAAGCACACCGCACCGACGAAGGTCCCGAGGTTGGCGAGAGCAGCGTTCGCCAATTCCCCGGTCGCAGGTCTGACGAAGGCACCGACAGCGGATATTCCGAACGCGATCGAGCCGACCATGTTGAGCCATGTGCTTCGCCAGTTGCGTGCCTCGGGGTCCCACAATTTGTCGGTCTCGGTGGTCGCGACCACCGCCAGTCCACTGGCGACGAGAAACGCGAACGAACCGAACACATCCGGCCGCCACACCCACTTGTCCGACTGCAGCGCCGTCAGCCCGCTGACCATCGCGATACCGGTGCTGGCATTGAACAGCAGAGTTCCGACGAACTGGACGAGGGCTGCCCACCAATCGAAGTGTTCGACATTCTCGGACTCGGTGCTCGGCACCGGGCGCCCACTCAGTCGCAGGGCGATGAAACCGGCACCGGTGAAGAAGAGCGAACCGACGAAGTAGGTGATGTTGTCGGCGTCGACGCCGACCCACTCGGCGTAGCCGGGAACGGCCGCTATCCCGAACAGCAGGGATCCGATGACGAAGCCCCATGCTTCGCGTGCGATCACGTCAGATTCCTGGCAGGGACGCCACCCGGCCGCTGTCGATCGCGTCGATCAATGCCCGGTGGTCCGCGGTGTTCTGCAGAGCGTAAGCCTCGGCGAAGTCGGCGATCGCATTCTCGAACTTGCAACTTCTGCCCAGGTACGCAGCGATTTCCACGCGGTCTCCTGCTCGGGCATGCGCCTGCGCGAGAACCTTGCCGCACAGGCGTCCATAGAATTCCATACCGTCGGGGGACATGACTTCGATGACGGCCGATCCTTTGCCGTCGCGCAATTGGCGGAGGTAGAAGTCGCGGGTCGCGCCTGCGGGATCGAGCCCGTGCTGCCAACCGAGAAAGATGTCGCTCGACGCCTGCATCAGTCGTTGCCCCTCGACGACCCGTCGACCTTCGTTGTCGTACTCGGGGCCGTCCACGTAGCCGGCGATGACGGACTTCTGAGCTTCCTTGGCCTGCAAGAACAATGGATCGTCCTCGTCGACGCCCTGCATCAGGATCACCCACGCACGCGTTCCGACACTGCCGACGCCGACGACTTTGCGTGCCACCTGAATGGGCCGGTAGTTGTCGAACAGCACCTGCTTGTCGTGCGGAAACGTGGCCCGATACGCCTGTAGTCGACGGTCGAGTTCGTCGTATATCCACGGGACATCGTCGACGAGTTCCTCGATCGGAACGATCAAGGGTGGGCTCGGGACGAAACGGCGTCGTCCGTCCTTGATCTCGGTGAGCTTGTCGAGGGCTTGAATACTGTTCTTGGTGCGGGCCTTTCGAATGAGCACCCTTGTGCGCTTGCGCATCGTCGAATCGAGCTGGCGGTGAACTGCCTCCAGTTCGTCGGTGACTTCCACGTTGGAATACCAGACCGCGAGCGTCCCCGATTCGGCTTGACGCCTCATGGTCTCGCGATACTCCCGCGCACTCGCGGTGGTGATCGCGCGTGCCTGCTTCTTCGTGAATTCGCGCGAGCGAGCCGCCACTGTCAGACTTGCCGCCAGCCGTTTGACATCCCACTCGAACGGACCCACGTAGGTCTCGTCGAAATCGTTGATATCGAACGCCATTCGCCGTTCCGGGGTTGCGTAGACGCCGAAGTTGCTCAGGTGCGCATCGCCACACAACTGCGTGACGACGCCGGAGTTCGGGGCACGGGAGAGATCGTCGGCCATCACCAACGCGGCGCCCCGGTAGAACGGGAACTCCGACGCCGCCATCCGCCCGTACCGAATGGGCACCAACTCCGGCACCCGCGTCGTGGCCTGCGACTCGAGCAAGGCAATCGGGTCTCGCGTGGTGACCGGATGCTCGGCGAGGGCTTCGCGAGGCGTTGCTTCTCGCGCAGCCTTACCGCGTGCACGGCGGGCATCCCGTCCCTCGACTGGCGTCATCAGCCGATTGTTGCGCTCTCGGCCGACGACGTCGTCATCCGTCGGGGATTATTCTCCGCGGCCGGTTTCGCTCTGCAAGGTGTCGATCATCTCCGACGCCTGCGCCTTGGTCAGGTTGTCCGGGACGGTTTCGCCTGCTTCCTGGGCCAGCGTTCCCAGGTAGCTCTTCTGTGGGCCGGTGATGGGCTCGTCGCCGGTGACCCAATCCTCTGGATCCTTCTCGGGGTTCTGTGACACGTTCTCTGATTCGCTCATATGTTCGGTATACGCCTCTCCTCGCAATCTCAAACCCGGTCATTTACGTGAATGACTTGGTTGACTGTTCAAACAGTTGGCCGGAAGATGATGCTCCCTCTCATCTTCAGGAGCATTTCGATGACCAGCAAGACCTTGTTCGCCCGCGTCGGCCTCGGCGGCGTCGTACTCGCCGCAGCACTGATGGCCACCCCGGCCATCGCGTCGGCCGATCCGATCACCGACTTCCTCTGCAGCAGCGGATCGGCGCAGTTCTGCCCCGCGCCGATCGCACCGTTGGTTGCACCCGCACCGGCTCCCCAGGCTGCACCTCAGCCTGTCCCGGCACCCAGCACGTTCGAGTACAAGAACTGCACCGAAGCCCGCAATGCAGGCGCAGCCCCCGTACTACGCGGCGAGTACGGCTACGGCGCGCACCTCGACAGCAATAACGACGGCGTCGGCTGCGAGTAGGACCTCTCGAACTCGCACTTGTGTAGGCGATCGGGCGATTCTCGTCTGCACAAGTGCGAACTCGGTCACACAGGAAACCCCCAGCTCGAACACAGATACCACGGATTCTTTTTTTCTACGCTCTGTCCATGCCAATATCGAACCCCCGTTTCACCCGCCCGAAGCGGTTGCTGGTCGCCTCCTCGATGTCCGTTCTGCTCGGACTCACGCTCGTCGCGTGCGGTTCGGACAGCGACTCCGCCGCGGCCGACACCGCCACCGTTTCCAGCGCGAGTGTTTCCACCTCCGCCAGTTCCACCGCGAACAGCGATGTGGTTGCCGCAGCGCAGGCGTTCACCGCATCACTGACCGACGAGCAGAAGACGTCGCTCGAGCAGGAGTACTCGCTCGAGAACGCGCAAAAATGGTCGAATCTGCCGCAAGCCCTCCTCCGCGGGGGCCAGGGGCGTATCGGTCTGCAACTGAGCGAACTCGACGACACCCAGATCGCCGCGCTCGACACCCTCCTGAAGACGGTCACCGGCACCTCCTCGGGCGACGGTTACGACGAGATCCAGCAACTCCTCAACGCCGATGACTACCTCTCGGCCAACGGCGGCGGGTCCGACTACGGGTCGGGGAACTACTACATCGCGTTCCTCGGCACCCCGTCCGACGCCGGCACCTGGGAACTCCAGTTCGGCGGCCATCACCTCGCAGTCGCCAACACCTACATCGACGGCGCCCTCGTCGGAGCAACACCCTCGTTCCGCGGCGTCGAGCCCTTTGGGACATTCGAGGAGAACGGCACCGCCAACGCCCCGCTCGAGAACGAGCAAACCTCCTTCGCCGCACTTCTCGGCGGAATGTCCACCGAGGAATTGAGCAGCGCCGAACTCGATGCCGTGTATTCGGATCTGGTGCTCAAGCCCGGCAACGACTGGGCATTCCCGACCACCAAGGAGGGCGTCGCGGTCTCCACGTTCACCCCCGAGGAGAAGCAACTCGTGATGGACGCGATAGCAACCTACGTCGACGACATCGACGACGCCGATGCCGCAACCATCCTCGCGAAATACGAGAGCGAACTCGACCAGACCTACGTTTCGTACTCGGGCACAACCGGTGTCACCGAACAGAACGACTACGTACGCATCGACGGACCGTCCGTCTGGATCGAGTTCTCGATGCAGCACGGCATCGTGTTGTCCGGCAACCACCCTCACTCCGTCTGGCGTGACCGTACAACCGACTACGGCGGCACGCAGGCATGAGCCGGATCACCACAGCAGTCGGTGGGCTGATCGTGACGGTCGTCGCGATCGGCCTCTGGCTGACCGGCGGTGTCGCACAGGCACACGTACTCCCCACCACCACAATCCAATTGAATGTGCACTCCGAGGCAATCGATGCGTACCTGACGATTCCTCTCGCCGATCTCGAAGCCGCGAGCGGGATCGACCTCGACGCGGTGACGCAGGATCAGGTGGACGAGCATGCGACCGAGCTTCGTGACTACCTGAGCGCTCACTTCCTCCCGACGACTCTCGACGGACAACCGTGGGGTGTCACCTTCGACGACCTCGAAGTCGGGTCAGCCGAAGATCTCGGGACCGGCGTCTACGACACGCTCAGCACCACCGCTCACCTGACTCCCCCCGCGGGCGCCGACGAACGCAACTTCGACCTCGGTTACGACGCGGTGATTCATCGCGTCGTAACTCATGCCGTACTCGTCACCGTGCAATCCGACTGGTCCAGCGGCACTATCGATTCGGCTCGCGAGGTCGGAACCGTCGCCCTGGACACCGTCACCGGCACCATCACGCCGCTGACCGTGCATCTCGACGACGGGAGCATCTGGCAAGGCTTCACCGGCATGGTCTCACTCGGCATCTCCCACATCCGCGAGGGAACAGACCACCAACTCTTCCTCCTCACTCTGCTGTTGCCTGCGCCCCTGCTGGCAGTCCGACGACGGTGGGCAGGCCCGACGCGGGCGCGTGTGGCGGTGAAGCGCATCGGTGCGATCACCCTGGCGTTCACGCTCGGCCATTCGGTCACCCTGGCACTGGGTTCGATCGGATTTCCAGTACCGCAGCAACCCGTCGAGGTATTGATCGCCGTCAGCATCCTCATCGCCGCCGCGCATGCAATCCGGCCGATGTTCCCGGGACGCGAAGCACTGATTGCGGGTGCGTTCGGGCTCGTGCACGGTCTCGCGTTCTCCGCCACGCTGACCGAACTCGATCTCACCGGAGGGCAACTCGCCGTTGGCCTGCTGGGGTTCAACGTCGGCATCGAGTTGATGCAACTCTTCGTCGTCGCCCTGGTACTACCTCCGCTCATTCTTCTTGCCCGCACCCGCGCGTACACCGCGCTCCGCATCGGAGCTGCATCGTTCGCCGGCATCGCCGCGGCAGGCTGGGTACTCGATCGCCTCGGCGTCGCCAACCCCGTCGCAACCGTCGCCGACAATCTCGTGACCGTATCCCCCTATGTCGTTGCGGCACTCTGGGCCACCGCGGCTTTCGTCATGTTTCGCTCGTTCCACCGCACATCAGCTGAACCCTTTGTCACACAACAACCATCATTGATCAGGAGCACACGATGAATACCTCACCTCCAGTGGGCCGGAATCGCCGACGAGCTGCGTCTGCAGCAATGGCTCTGTTCACCACCGGGGCGGCACTGGTCGGCTGCTCGTCCACCACGGACGACGCAACCACCGCCGAATCGCCTACTCCTGCTGCCCCGAAGTCCACATCCTCCGATTGCGACGCCGTCACCGGTTACTCGCGCATCACCTGCCTGTCGCAAGAGCTCATCGCCAGCGCCGACAGCGATCTCGCCTCGAAACTGGTGCTCGACTACACGATCGACAACGCCGAGAAGTGGAGCAACTTCCCGCCGATGGGGTACAGCGACCGCGTCGGGCCGACCCTTGCAGATTTCTCGCCCGAGCAACTCGCACTCGTCATGGACATCGTCGAGGAAGCGTCGGGAACCGGTGACAACGAGGGATACGACGAGATCCAGCAGATCCTGAACGCCGACGACTACCTCGCCGCCAATGCGCAAGGACAGGACGGCGGATTCGGTTCGGAAAACTTCCATTTCGCGATCCTGGGCACTCCGTCCGACAGCGGCACCTGGGAGCTGTACTTCGGGGGACATCACACCGCGTTCGCCAACACCTACACCGACGGCGTCCTCGTCGGCGCGACACCGTCGTTCCGCGGCGTCGAACCCGGATACAGCTTCGACGAGAACGGCCGCACAAACTTTCCGATGGAACAGGAACGTGTCGCGTTCGCCGACCTCGTCGGATCGCTCACTCCCGAGCAGCAGACGGCCGCCAAGCAGGACCAGGTGTACACGGACATCCTCGTCGGGCCGCAGAAGGACGGACAGTTTCCGGCAACACCGTCGGGAATCGCGGTATCGGAACTCTCCGAAGATCAGAAGGCACTCGTCGTCGCTGCAATGAACACTTACGTCAGCGATATCGACGACGCGGATGCCGCCACGATTATCGCCAAGTACACCGCCGAGCTGGACGACACCTACGTCGCATTCTCCGGTACGACCGGCGTCGACCAGGTGAGCGATTACGTCAGGATCGACGGGCCATCGGTCTGGATCGAATTCGTGCTGCAGAAAGGAGCGTCCTTGGATGGCCCGCACCCGCACTCGGTATGGCGCGACAAGGTCGCAGACTACGGCGGCACCGCGTAACGCTCCAGTTCCCACTTGTGGTTCACCTAGACTCGCGGAGTGAGACGACGGCAGCAACCACCGTTGCCCAAGCGTCACGGCTTGGCCCCGGCCCGTATTCGAATGCCCGAGGACGGTCGGTGGGTCACCGTCCGCGCGTTTCTGATCGAGCATCTCGATCGAATGACGACGGCGCGCATCGACGAACTGTTCGACGAGGGTGCGATCGTCGATATGGACGGTCCGCTCGATGTCGACGCGCCCTATGCGCCCGGCGACGCGGTCTGGTTTCACCGCGATCTACCAGTCGAAACGACGGTGCCGTTCGACATTCCCGTCGTCTATCGCGACGACACCCTGCTGGTGATCGACAAGCCCCACTTTCTGCCCACCATCCCGCGAGGCGGCCACATCCTGCAGACTGCGCTCGTCCGGTTGCGGCTGGAGTTGGAGCTACCCGAGCTGGTACCTGCTCACCGATTGGACCGCGTCACAGCAGGTTTGGCGCTCTTCGTCATCGATCCGGCCCATCGCGGTGCCTACCAGACCCTGTTCCAGGACCGGAAGGTGCGCAAAGAGTACGAGGCAGTTGCTTCACACTCTCCGGAATTGGAATTCCCCCGTGAAGTCGAGAGCCGAATCATCAAGGACAAGTACGACTTCGCTGCCAGGGAAGTCGCCGGCGAACCGAATGCACACACAAGGATCGAACTCGTCGACGAGCGAAATGGCCTCGGCCGCTATCGCCTACATCCGACCACCGGGCGTACCCACCAACTCCGACTGCACATGAACTCGCTCGGCATCCCGATACTCGGCGACGACTTGTACCCCGTCCCGACGGGCCGATCGGTCGACGATTTCACGGCACCACTCCAGCTGCTCGCCTCGGTGATCGAATTCGACGACCCACTCTCGGGAGCGAGCAGGCGGTTCACCACCCGGCGGTCGCTGGAATCGTGGGCGTGACGTCCCGCCGCGGGCCGAGATCGCGCACGGTTACGCGGGCTCTCTCATGACGCCCACGTGGCGTACCGACCCCGAAAGACCGGGAAGCTCTTCGGGATCCGACCAGGTGTTCAAACCGTCCGAACTGTCGGCGTACAGGTATTTGCCCTCGGTGTAGGCATCGAGATACAGCCGCCAATCGCCGTTCGGCAACTGTGTCACTGCCGGCCCTTCGACCATTGATCCCCAATTGCCCGGTGGAACAAACGAATATGGGCCGGACGCCGACGATGCCACCGCATGCTCGACGATCTTCTTCGTCTCGTTCTTGGTGAACGCATGATAGGTCGAGCCGACCTTCACGACGGTGGTGTCGATGTGGTCGGCGCCGATGCCGGCAAGCGGAACCGGCATGCTCCACATCCGCAGCGACGGGTCGAGCGCCGTCATGATGTACGGCACGAATCCTCCGCCGGTGGACATCGACAGGATGACGTTGACGCGGTCGCCGTCGACGAACCACTCGGGCGCCCACGCTTTGGTGGTGAACGGCGAGAGCGACGGACCGTCCGAGGACCCGGCAGATCCTGTGCCCGGCAGATTCACCAGCCCGACGCCATCGCCGGTGCCCGGCAGGAAGGCGCAGCAGAGCGGCACCGGATAGTTTCCGAGGGACGTCCAGTTGACGCGGTCCGGGCTGCTCGCGAAACCGATGTTCGCGCCCGTGGCCGTGGTGTACGTGACGTAGTACAACCCGTTGGAGTTCTTGAAGATGCTCGGATCACGCACAAGGCCCGTCGGCGGCCGATACGCAGGCCGTTGAACGGGATCGAAATTGGTGGCGTCGCTCGACTCGTACACATCCATGTCGCGATCGCTGATGTTGCTGAACGCCACCATCGTGTATTGCCACGCCGGATCGGCACTGCTGCTCGGCGCTGTGACCAGCAACCCGGCGACGACGAGCATCACCGTCGAGAAGGCGGATAGATAAGTGCGTCTGCGCGGCATCACCGGTGCAGTATTCACGATCGATGCTCGTCGCGGAAGGTTCGAAAGCGGACGCAAGCAGATTGTTATGGGCAACCCAGGACAACACCCGCGCGCAATGCCTCGACGGAGCCTGCGAGCGGTGGCGCCGTTCAGCCCGCCAGACCGGGCAGTATCACGTCCAGCATTTGCTCGATGCCGTGGCGGTCGAGCGGTTGACGGGTGAGCAGAGACCGAAAGTGCAACGGCGCGATCACCAATTCCAGCGCAGTCGCCGCATCCAGGTCCGCGGGGATCTCACCGCGGTTCTTGGCCCGCTCGATCATCGCGCCGGCCGACTCCAGACGCGACTCCCAAAATTGGTCGCGCCCCGCGGCCAACGTGTCGTCGTCCTCGGCGACGGCCATCAAGCGGACCAGCGTCTTGCCCAGCGGCGAGTCGAGATAGGCCACGACGTCGGTCGCGAACGCCGCGAGGTCGTTGCGCAGCGATCCGGTATCGGGAATGGGCACCTGAGCCTCGCTGTAGTCCAGCAACGCATCCAGGATGAGACGTTCCTTGGTGGGCCACCGCCGGTAGATCGAGGTTTCGTGCACCTCGGCTTGACGAGCGATCTCCCCGACACTCACCGCCTCTGAGCCGTGGTCGGCCACCGCCTGCAGCGTGGCCTTCAGGACCGCCTCGCGGACGCGGGCCGACCGGCCACCGGTCCGGCGGCGCACCCCTGCTTCGCTCATGGCAACAATTCTAACGCAACTTCCTTGCTTTAAAGCGAACCTTAGCGCTACGTTGGACTAACGCAACAATCTGGCGTTAGCAGTGAGATGAGGAGCACTCCATGTCCTTTCAATGGCCGGTCGACGCCGAGGACCTGTTCGGGGAGCGGTACCCCCAGATGGTCAATACCGGGCTGCCCGCCCCCGACGTGGACGCAGTGCGCACCGCGATCACCGCGATGTGGCCCGACGCCCCCGGCGGCTGGGTCTACGAGTGGTCGGCGTTGGCCGCCGACTACGCCCAGCAGGGCTCACATCAGCTCTCGGCGTTGGCCTACGGCTGGGCGAAGTTCCCCACTCTGGCCGACGCCTCCAAGCGCGCGGCGATGCACCACCAGTTGGAGCAATATTTGCTCGCCGCACCCGATTTCGGGGTCGGCTTCCGCCGCGACGTCCTGCAGGTGCCCTACCGGGGTGCCAACACTCCGACTCCTGTGCACGTCTTCTCTGCTCCCGACCTACCCGACGACGCGCCCGTGCTGTTGGCCTCCGGCGGAGTAGACGGCTGGAAGATGGACATGCACACATTGTTCGTCCTCGCCGCGGCAACGGCCCGAGTCCGCGTGGTGGCCTTCGACATTCCCGGCACCGGCGAATCCGCGGTACCGATGACCCCCGACGGCGGCGCCGAGATCATCAGCGGCCTCATCGATTACTCCCGCAGCATCGGCAACGGGGTGGTCGTCCATCTCGGCATCTCGATGGGCGGGCACTACTCGGCGCGCTCCGGGCTGACCGGCGAGGTGGACGCCGCCATCGTTTTCGGCGGCCCCGTGGAGGCTTCGTTCGCCAAGGACACCTCGATGCTCCACTTCGGCATGGACGGCATCATCGGCAACGCCCTGGGATTCGATCACCGACCCACCGCCGACGAACTCGCCGCGACGTTCGGCTCGTTCACGCTGCGACCCTTGCTCGACCAGGACACCAACACCCCGATGCTGGTGCTCAACGGCGCCGACGACGTGCACGTCCCGGCGCACGACACCATGATCTTCGAAGGCCGCCGCGACACCGAGGTCCACCTCATCCCCGACACCGGGCACTGCGCGACCACCAAGCTGCCCGAAGCCATCGGCCTGATTTTCGACTGGCTGCATCGAACGCTGAAAACCCTTGATGTGAAAGCGAACTCGTGACCGACAGCACGTCCCCGGAGGACTACACCGCCAAGTACAGCCGCTAGGGCGCGGTGGCCACCAGGCTGCCGCGCCGGATTCTCGGACTCACAGTCCGAAACACTGAAGAGAGGCCCCGCCATGTCCCACACAACCGCGCTACCTGCCTGGTTCAGTCGTGCCATCCAAGCGCTTCAAGCCAATGACATCGACGGCTGGATGAGCATTTACGCCCAGGACGCAGTCCACGAATTCCCCTTCGCACCACCGGGAGCCGTCCGTCGATTGGAGGGCCGCGGCGCCATCTTGGAGTACATGAGCCACCTTCCGAACAGTATCCGCTTCGGGCCGCTCAGCGACGTCCGCGTCCGTCAGGTCGACGACGAGGTCATCATCGAAGCAACAGGCCACCACCGCCGTGTCGATGACGACGCCCCGGTGGAGCTCGAGTACGTCTGGTTCATTACCGTGCGCGGCGAGGAGGTGTTCCACATCCGGGACTACATGAATCCGCTCCAGCTCTCGACCGTCTGATCCAGTCCACCTCGCAGGACGGACCGAATCCTTTTCGAAAGACTCGAACGGTTCGTCGCGGCTGCACCGACGCGTACATCGGCCACCAGGCTCGAGAGCGAATGACAACCCCGGCCCACCCTTGCGGGTGGACCGGGGTTGAACCACGAAATTGGCGGAAGCGGAGGGATTTGAACCCCCGGACGCTTTTACACGTCTCTCGCTTTCAAGGCGAGTGCATTGGGCCGCTCTGCCACGCTTCCGTCAGAAATAGTAAACGCTCGGTCCGCGAAGACGCGAATCACCCCTTGTCGAGCGAGGTTCCCATCGCTTCGTCGACCTTTTCGAAGATGTCGCCCAGAACCGACAGTTCCTTGGGCGTCAGCAGGTCGACGAGATGCGCCCGAACACTCACCAGGTGCGTGGGTGCGGCCTCGTCCAGACGCCGCCTGCCCTCGTCCGTGATGACGGCGAGCACGCCTCGACCGTCGTCGACGCAGGTATTTCGCTCGACCATGCCGTCGGCTTCCATCCGGCGAATCTGGTGAGTGAGTCGACTACGCGAGGACAGGACGCCGTCGGCGAGTTCGCTCATCCGTCGAGATCCGTCCGGTGACTCCGAGAGCATCACCAGAATTCGATACTCGGCCATCGTCAAGTCGTGCGCATCCTGCAAATCCTTGTTGAGTACCCCCATCAGTCGTTGGCTGCCGTCGACATAGACGCGCCACGCTCTCATTTCCGCAGTATCGAGCCACTGCGGGTCCCCCCCTGGACCAAAGGATCGTTCGGCCGTCACCCGGCTATATTAGGCAACGATCCTACCGAGGAGTAGCTCACGGCACTCTATGTCCGTTTCGGGTGCGGAGAATAGGCTCGAAGAATGCCCGAACCCCATATCGACCCCCCATACCTTGCATCGCCGGATCGATACGACTCGATGCAGTACCGACATACCGGGAAGAGCGGGCTGAAGTTGCCCGCGATTTCTCTCGGACTGTGGCACAACTTCGGCGACGACACACCGCTCGCGACCCAGCGGGCAGTACTTCGCCGGGCTTTCGACCTGGGAATCACGCACTTCGATCTGGCAAACAACTACGGCCCTCCGTACGGAAGCGCCGAGAAGAACTTCGGGCGGATCCTGCGCGAGGACTTCGCCGGGTACCGCGACGAGCTGGTCATCTCCAGCAAAGCGGGCTGGGACATGTGGCCCGGCCCCTACGGCTTCGGCGGGTCACGCAAATATCTGCTGTCGTCGTTGGATCAGTCGCTGCAGAGAATGGGTCTCGACTACGTCGACATCTTCTACAGCCACCGGCCCGACCACGACACCCCGCTCGAAGAGACGGCCGGGGCACTCGTCAGCGCCGTGCAGCAGGGCAAAGCGCTGTATGTCGGCATCAGCTCGTACACACCGGTCAACACCGCGAAGATGGCGAGTCTGCTGAAAGATGCCGGGGTGCCACTGCTGATCCATCAGCCGAGCTACTCGATGGTCAATCGGTGGATCGAAGACGGCTTGCTGGACACTCTGGACGACGTCGGCGCGGGCGCGATCGCATTCTCGCCGCTGGCGCAGGGCATGCTCACCGACAAGTACCTCGACGGTATTCCCGACGGCTCCCGCGCGAGCCAGGGAAAGTCACTGAATCCCGATTGGTTCACCGACGAACACGTCTCACATCTTCAGGCGTTGAACGAGATTGCCGCTTCGCGCGGCCAGACTCTCGCGCAACTGGCGTTGGCCTGGGCGCTGCGTGATCCGCGGGTGACATCCGTTCTCGTCGGCGCTTCGAGCGTGAAGCAATTGGAGAACAACGTCGGTGCACTTCAGAATCTCGACTTCACCGAGGACGAATTGGGCCGAATCGACCAGCATGCCAGGGACTTCGGGATCAACCTCTGGGACATCTGACAGGTTTCCCGCAGCGGCATAGGGTGGAGAAATGCATGCGATCACACTGACCGAGTTCGGAACGCCCGATGTAATGCAGTGGACCGAGGTGCCCGATCCACGCCCCGCGCGCGGGCAGGTCATCGTCGACGTCGCGGCGACGGCCGTCAATCGCGCCGATCTGATGCAGCGTCAGGGGTTCTATCCCCCGCCTCCCGGCGCGAGCGAGACGCTCGGTCTCGAATGTTCGGGCATCATCGCCGAACTCGGTGAGGGAGTGCACGGCTGGAAGGTCGGAGACCGAGTCTGTGCACTCCTCGCCGGCGGCGGCTACGCCGAACAGGTAGCAGTGCCGTCCACCCAGCTGTTCCCGATCCCCGGCGCCCTCGACCTCCACGCGGCAGCAGCACTCCCCGAGGTCGCATCGACGGTGTGGTCCAATCTCGTGATGTACGGCGGCCTGCGGTCGGGGCAGGTGCTGCTTCTGCACGGCGGCGGCAGCGGAATCGGCACGCACGCAATCCAGGTGGGCAAAGCGCTCGGTGCGACCGTCGCCGTGACCGCCGGATCGAAGCCGAAACTGGATTTCTGCGCCTCGGTCGGCGCCGACATCCTGATCGACTACAAGGAACAGGACTTCGTCGACATCCTGCGCGAGGAAACCGACGGCCACGGCGCCGACCTGATCCTCGACAACATGGGCGCAAAATACCTGGAGCGCAACATCGATGCGCTGGCGATGGACGGCACTCTCATCACCATCGGCATGCAGGGCGGACTGAAAGGCGAACTGAACTTCGGCGCACTGCTCGCCAAGCGCGGCACCATTCACGCCGCAGGCCTGCGCGGACGACCGGAGACCGGCCCGTCGAGCAAGGCAGACATCGTCGCCGATATGACGAAGCGACTGTGGCCGATGATCGAAGAAGGCATCGTCACGCCCATCATCCATGCCGAACTGCCGATAACCGAAGCAGCAGAAGCACATCGACTGCTCGACGCCGATGCGATCGGCAAGGTGATTCTGCGTATTCAGTAGCGCTGAGGGCGTGCTACTTCAGCGACGCGAGCCCCTTCACGAGCTGATCGATCTCGTAGCGCGTCGTGTACGGGGCAAGGCCGATGGTGACGGCACCGCCCTCGTCGTTGACACCCAAGGCGTCGAGAAGCCTGCTGCCGCTGTGGATTCCACTGACGGTTCCGATGCGGTTCTGCGCGAGATGCTCCGACACCTTCTCGGCGGCGGTGTTCTCGACGGTGAAGCTCAGCGTCGGGATGCGACTCGGCGCCGAACCGAGCACCATCACGTGGTCGAGCTTCTCGAGCGAACGCATCAGGTAGTCGAAGAGCCGATCGTGGTAGTCCTGCAACGAACCGATGGACAGCTGCAGACGTTCCCGCCTGGTGCCCGTCGCCGAGTCGTCGAGATTGGCCAGATAGTCGATCGAGGAGACCACGCCCGCCAACAGCGCGTACTGATGACCGGCCACTTCCAGCCGCTCGGCACCCTTCGCGAACGGATTGAGCGACATCGACGGGATCTTGTCGAGCAACTCCGGATCACGGAACACCAGCGCACCCACCTGCGGGCCACCCCACGCCGACGCATTGACCGCGACGATGTCGGCACCCAGTTCCTCGATGTCGACGTGCGCGTACGGCGCTGCACCTGCAGCATCGACGACGATGAGGCCGCCGACGGCATGAACGCGATCCGCAGCAACCCGAACATCGGGAGCAGAGCCGACGATGGGCGAGGCTGCCGTCATCGCAACCAAGCGCGTGGTCGTCGTGATGAGCTCTTCGAACTGCCAACTCGGAAGTTCACACGTGTCGATCTCGACCTCGGCCCACCGGACCTGAGCGCCGTAGCGATTGGCGATACGCAACCAGGGTGCGACGTTGGCTTCCTCGTCGAGCCTGGACAACACCAGACCGGTGCCGAGACCCAGCCGCGAGGACATCGACTCGGCGAGCCAGGCCAACATCGTCGCGCGATCCGGACCGAGAACCACACCCGCAGGATCACCGCCGACCAGATCGGCGATGGCTTGGCGAGCTGCTTCGAGAAGACCAGCGCTTCGCCTCGACGACATGTGACCGGAGGTGTGAGTTGGCGCACTTCCGCGAAACGCGGTGGACACTGCCGTCGACACACGGTCGGGGATCTGCATGCCGTTCTGCGGATCGAGATGAATCCAGCCGTCGCCCAACGAGGGAATGGACCCTCTTACCCGTGCGACGTCGTACCCCATGCCGGACACTCTAAGCGTCGATTTCGTGAGCGTGTGGTCCACATCCCTTATTCGCGTCGATGGCACTGCTTCGGAGCACGCTGCCCATCCCTCCTACGGTCCACGAATCACGACGATCAGCCCGATTTTTCTCGCGGTACCGGCTCACGAGAAAGGATAATCGGCCCCGCTCGTCGCGCAATCCCACCGGACGCGCAAGGATGGCGGTATGACGCAGTCGGACTCGAACTCGAACCCCGAAGCCGGTGATCACGTCGTCGTGATCGGTCCTGACGGACAGCCTCTCGCACTGAGCCGCGAGGAAGCAACTGCCGCGGCGGCCCGAGCGGCCGGAACCACCGCATCGGAAAACTCCGAACCTCCGCTCTCGGAGATGGTGGAGCAGCCCGCCAAGGTGATGCGCATCGGAACCATGATCAAGCAGCTGCTCGAAGAGGTGCGCGCGGCACCTCTCGACGACGCGAGCCGTACTCGCCTCAAGGAAATCCACCAGTCGTCCATCCGTGAACTCGAACAGGGACTCGCCCCCGAACTGCGCGACGAGCTAGAGCGACTCGCCCTCCCGTTCGGCGAGGACTCCATCCCGAGCGACGCTGAACTGCGTATCGCGCAAGCCCAGCTCGTCGGTTGGCTCGAAGGACTTTTCCACGGCATCCAGACGGCTCTGTTCGCCCAGCAGATGGCCGCGCGGGCGCAGCTCGAACAAATGCGTCAGGGTGCCCTGCCTCCCGGCGTGAGCCTCGATACGCACGGCGGCGGTCCTGCGGGCGGCACGGGTACCGGGCAATACCTGTAGATGCGCGCCGAGCGACCCCCGCGAAAGCAGGTAAGGTCGACCGTCGTGTCAGCGCCAGCGAAGAATCCCGAGAGCGAAGCAGGAGAACACGTGCCGGTGCCCGTGTCCGACTCGCAGACTTACAAGCGCGCGTTCGGGGATCTCAAGACCGGGTTCAAGCAGCGCGAACTGTGGCTTCACCTCGGTTGGCAGGACATCAAGCAGCGTTACCGACGGTCGGTCATCGGTCCGTTCTGGATCACCATTGCCACGGCCGTTCAGGCCACCGCGATGGGTCTGCTGTACTCCGTACTGCTGGACATCAACCTTCGAGAGTTCCTGCCGCACGTTGCCGTCGGGCTGATCATCTGGAACTTCATCAGCGCGGCAATTCTCGAAGGCGGAGACGTCTTCGTCGCCAACGAAGGCCTGATCAAACAGCTGCCGTCAGCGCTGTCGGTGCACGTCTACCGGCTGGTGTGGCGCCAGGTATTGCTCTTCGGTCACAACCTGATCGTCTACGTGATCATCATCGCAATCTTCCGGCCGTCGTTCTCGTGGTCGGATCTGGCTGCCGTGCCCGCGTTCGCGCTGCTCATCGTCAACGCAGTGTGGGTTGCGATCCTGTTCGGCATCATCGCGACCCGCTACCGCGACATCGCCCCGATCCTCGGCTCGATGGTGACGCTGCTGTTCTTCATGACGCCCATCGTCTGGACCACGCAGGGTCTGCTGAACCAGGGAGGTCAGGCCGCCGAGCGCGCTCGGCTCGTCGAGATCAACCCACTGTTCCACTACCTCGACATCGTGCGCGCACCGATGATCGGTGAGCCGCAGGAGCTGTACCACTGGTACATCGTGATCGGCTGCACGGCCGTCGGCTGGCTGCTGACGATCCTCGCTCTCAAGAAGTACCGGGCCCGCGTGCCCTACTGGGTTTAGGGGCTCACCACATGGCAATCAGCATCAGCACCCACGACGCCTGCGTCGATTTTCCGATCTTCGACGCCAAGACTCGGTCGCTGAAGAAGGCGTTCCTCGGCAAAGCCGGCGGAGCGATCGACCGGAACAGCTCGGACGTCGTCGTCGTCGAGGCTCTCAAAGACATCACCATGAACCTGAAGGACGGCGACCGCGTCGGACTCGTCGGGCACAACGGTGCAGGCAAGTCCACGCTGCTGCGTCTTCTGTCGGGCATCTACGAGCCGACCCGGGGCAGTGCTTCGGTACGCGGCCGCGTCGCGCCGGTGTTCGATCTGGGCGTCGGCATGGACCCCGAGATCTCCGGCTACGAGAACATCATCATCCGCGGCCTCTTCCTCGGCCAGACCCGCAAGCAGATGCTGGCGAAGATGGACGAGATCGCCGACTTCACCGAGCTCGGCGATTACCTCGACATGCCGCTTCGGACCTACTCGACGGGTATGCGAGTGCGCGTCGCGATGGGCGTGGTCACCAGCATCGACCCGGAGATCCTCCTGCTCGACGAGGGCATCGGTGCCGTCGACGCCGAGTTCATGAAAAAGGCGCGAATCCGGCTGCAGGAACTGGTCAAGCGCTCCGGAATCCTGGTCTTCGCCAGTCACTCCAACGAATTCCTCGCCCAGCTGTGCGACCGGGCGATGTGGATCGACCACGGGCAGATCCGTCAGGAAGGCGGCATCGAGGAAGTCGTCCGGGCGTACGAGGGCGACGATGCAGGCGACCACGTCGCGACGATCTTGAAGGAGCTCGAGCGCGACAGTGCATGAAAAAATCATCGGGGTGATCGTGACGCACAAGCGTCGTGAACTCCTTGCGCAGTCGCTCGACGTCATCACGCACCAGAGCCGCCCGCTGGACCACCTCGTCGTCGTGGACAACGCGCACGAGGACGCGGTCCGCGAGCTAGTCGAGTCCGCGGACATCCCGACGACCTATCTTGGTTCGCATCACAATCTCGGTGGCGCAGGCGGTTTCGCGCTCGGCATCCTCTACGCGCTCTCGCTCGGAGCGGACTGGGTCTTTCTCGCCGACGACGACGGCCGACCCGAAGGCCCGGACGTTCTGAAGACTCTGTACGACTGCGCGCTGAAGCACGGACTCGACGAGGTCTCCCCCGTCGTGTGCGACATCGACGATCCCGACCGCCTCGCGTTCCCGCTCAGGCGCGGCGTCGAATGGCGTCGACTGCGATCCGAGCTGATCGATCCCCGCAATCCCGAGGACGATCTGCTCGAAGGAATAGCGTCGTTGTTCAACGGTGCGCTGTTCAAGGCGTCGACGATCGATGCCGTCGGAGTTCCGGACCTGCGCCTGTTCGTGCGAGGCGACGAGGTCGAGGTGCATCGCCGGTTGCAACGCTCGGGCCTCAAATTCGGCACCTGCCTCACCACGGCATACGTGCACCCGAACGGTGCCGAGGAGTTCAAGCCGATCCTCGGTGGCCGCATGCACACGCAGTATCCGGACGATGCCACCAAGCGGTACTTCACCTACCGCAACCGTGGTTACCTGATGTCGCAACCAGGAATGCGCAAACTCCTTCCGCAGGAGTGGATTCGGTTCACCTGGTACTTCCTTGTGACCACTCACAACCCGAAGGGGTTGGCCGAGTGGTTCCGTCTGCGCCGGCTCGGGCGTCGGGAACACTTTCGGCGGTAGTAACGCCGCCTGTCGCTACACCCGACACCGACCTCCGCTACCGTGTGCGCATGACGGAACCCCGGAAGCTGACGGATCGGATTCGGCAATCGGCGCGAGAGAAGTTGCAACGCGCAATCGGTGAGGTTCTGGACAAGCAAACGGCGCAATTGGCCGAGCAGACGAGTGGCCAACAGGCTGCGTTGTTGGAGATCCTCGAACGTCAACGCCGCGAGATCGACGACCTCCACGCTTTCATCCGAGGACTCGAAATGCGGATGCGACGCGACATTCCGTACGCATCGGACGTCGAAGCCGCCGCCCAGAGTGCGGAATTCGCCGAGGAGGTCATGCCGAAGGCGCCGACGTTCCTTCGCCCCCACGCAACGCTGAGGTTCGCGCTCGGCGAGGTGTCGGTGCCAGGGATGGCACTCGAATTCGGCGTCGCGAGCGGAACGACGCTCGAGATCATCGCCGAAGAATCGGCGTCGAAGAAGGACGTCACCGTCGTCGCCGGATTCGACGTGTTCTCCGGGCTACCGGAGACCTGGCGAACCGGATTCCCCAAAGGTCTGTTCGAGCAGGAGAGCATCCCCACGGTGCCGGGCGCGGAGATCGTTCCCGGCATGTTCGAGGAGTCGCTGCCCGAGTTCTTGAAAAGCCACGAGGAAAAGCTCGCGTTCCTGCACCTCGACGCCGATCTGTACTCGTCGACGGTCACGGTGCTGGACCTGGTCGCCGATCGCCTGGCCGTCGGCACGGTGATCGTGTTCGACGAGTACTTCAACTTCCCCGGCTGGCGTAATCACGAATACCGCGCGTGGACCGAGTTCGTCGGGCGTACGAGTACCGAGTTCGACTACCTCGGGTACACCGCGGACAACGAGCAGGTGGTCGTGCGTATTCGCACGGCGCCGACGCTGTAGGCGCCTTCGGCTCATGTGAGTGCGAATACACAACCCGCTATGTATTCGCACTCACATGCGGGCGAAGCCCGCCTAGCTGTAGAGCCTCGTCCAGTTCTCACGACTGGTGAGCTCGGGCATCGCTACCCGGTACGTGTCGGAGACCGATTCGGTCTCCGTGCGCAAACTGCGCAGCGCTGTCAGCCCGCGCTTGAGGAGCGTCACAGCGGCTTCCTTGTCGCGCTTGCGGACCCGAACGCCTTCCTGCGACCTGTCGGTCACCACGGCGTGCGCGAACAGCGACACATGCCACCAGTGCGCATCGTCGGCCGAGATCGCCACCGGACCCGGATGAACGCGGCCGCGCCACTGATTGAGCACCCGCTTGGCCAGGACAGCCCATTCGAGGCTCTTCTTCGGGTGCGGTCCCGCTGGCGTGATGAACATGTCCGAAGGCCGCACGTCGGGTACCGCGTTGGCGTTGTAGCGCTTGGTCTCGTCGTACGCCGCTCGATCGCGGCGGATCGCCCCGGCCGCATCCATGCCGCCGTCGGCGAGCATGCTCGGTCCGACGAGGAAGTCTTCGATGGCCTTGATCAGCGTGAACGCCATGCCGTACTGCATCGACACGAGGTACCGGAACAGGTCGGTGCCGAGCTGACGCGCCAGCTTCCTACCGTCGAGACCCCCGTGCAGAGCTGCGGTGATCATGCCGTTGCGCAGGTTGAAGTAGCGGTGCCACTCGTCCCAGTCCTTCCACGCGAAGTCGGCATGCCACACGGCCGCACCGGGAAGAGTGACCGTCGCGAAGCCGTTCGCGCGGGCACGGTAGCCGTATTCGATGTCGTCCCACTGGAAGAACAACGGCAGCGGATAGCCGATCTGCGACACGATTTCCGACGGGATCAGGCACGACCACCAGCCGTTGTAGCCGGCGTCGACGCGAATGTCCTGCTTCTTCTTCAGCGCGCTCTTGTCCGAGATCGCGTTCTTGACGTGCAGGCCCGCTTCGATCTTCTGTAGGTTGGCCACCTCGGCACCGACATGCACGCGGTCGGGGTGCAACAGATACAGCATCTGAGCGCCGATGATCGCCGGCTCGACAGTCTTGTTGGCGAACGCGTTCATGCGGACGATCGCCTCGGGTTCGCACAGGACGTCGTCGTCCATGAAGACGACGTTGGCCGGATCGCCGCCCTTGCCCTGCACCTCGTACAGGCCGCGGGTGAAGCCGCCGGCACCGCCGAGATTGGGCTGGGTGATGTAGACGAGCTTGTCACCGAGTTCGGCGGCAACGCGTTGGAAGAGCGGACGAGTCTGGACCTGATCGGTGCCCTGATCGATGACGTAGACGTTGTCCACGCCGTGCAGAGCAATGGGATCGTCGGCCATCGCGGCAACCGTGTTGGCGCAGTCGTCGGCGCGGTTGAACGTACAGATGACCACCGACGTCGGACGAAGCTTCTCGGGGGCGTCGACGGTCCACTCGGCGTCTTCGACGGTCAGCTCGCCCGCACCGGTGGTGAACCGCACGAACAGTGCGCCCCCGTCGAGGAACTGCTGCACCTTCGCGGCAACGACGAGGCGGCTCGACTGGCCTTCGGAGGCGACGGTCGTGCTCGCAACCGTCCGTTTGCGTCCCTTGAAATCGGTGGCGACGACGTCGACACGCCCGGTGCCGGTGACCGTGGCACCGAAGCGGACCTCCGTCACCTCGGTCCAGCGCTGCCAGTAGCTGGCCGGGAAGCGGCCGAAGTAGCTGTTGGTCTCGACGACGGACTTCTTCGACACAGTCGCGACGTAGCGCGACCGCGCGGCGTTGCCCTTGACCACCGTCGAGTACATATCAGCGCTGACCAGCGGGGAGGGGCCGTCGAACAGCAGTCGCTGCGCTGTCAGTCCGCGCGTGCCGGGCAAAACGTGCCCGTTCGACGGTGCATCGAGACGATTGAGCGCAGTGCCGTCCATACCTTGAAGTACCCCATCTACTCGAACCCGGATGTTTCGAAGCACCTTCCATGGTTGCACAACCTTCGCGGAGGTCGGCTCGTTGCACGGACGTGCCGCGCCGTTTCGGCTGCGTGGACCTCCGCGGGATACAGTCGGGTGCCTCAAGTCCACACTCACGGAGTCGACCAGTGATCCCCAGCCGTACAGAGCACGCGCACTTCAGTGTGCTCGGCAGTCGCCGAGAGCGCGTGGCCTGGGGAGCAGCAGCTGCCCTCGTTGTTGTCGTCGGCTACGCCGTCATCCTCGCGATCGACCCTCGTTTCTTCTACATCGACGACACCGAGTCCGGCGCGGTTCCCAACTGGCTGCAACTCGGTCGGATCATGCGCGAGGGACATTTTCCTTCGCTGGTTCTCGATCAGTGGATGACCGGCAACTACCCGGTCGAGGGGCAAGGCGGCCTCTGGAATCCGGTTCAGATGGCAATCAATTACATCTCGCCGTCCGTCGACAACCTGGCTCTCCTCGCAACCGTCGTCAAACTCGGCTTCTCGATAGCGCTCGCGTGGGGCGTCTACCGCGTCGCTCTCGTCTACGGCTCGCGGCCGGCGTGGGCAGCGGTGGCGGGCGCAAGCGCACCGTTCGTCGGCTTCACACTGTTCTTCGAGAACACCTCGTGGGTCACCGCGCTCATGGGCACCGCGTGGATCATGAACGCCTGGGCCAGTTCGGTCCGCTACGCGCGTGGGCGATCAGGACCCATATGGCCGTTCGTGTTCCTCTACCTGGCCATCAGCGTCGGTTACGTGCACGCAGCCGTGATGGCGGGCGTGATGATCGGGTCGGTGGCGATCGGCGAGTACGTCTTCCAGCGGAATTGGCGCCCGGCCCTGCGCGTGGCGTCCGTCGGGATCGCGGCCGCCGCCTGTGGAGCCATCACTTTCCTGCCAGGCGTCCTGACGTCGTCGGTCACCTGGCGCAGCGGCGACGAAGGCACGTTCAACGACAACTTCCTGACGGCTCCCTGGTCGGAGACTCTGACGGCAAGCATTCCGTCGTCGGTGACGAGCATCGAATCCTGGACCGGCGAAACGACGGCATCTCCGGTCACTTACATTGCGTGGTTCCTGGTGCCCGCGCTGGCGTTCATCGCCTGGAGGAAGGTCCCGACCGCATTACGCGAACTCACCGCGCCGCTGATACTGCTCGTCTTCGTCCTCGTTTTCACCGCGGGCCCCAGCGACATCGGTCCAATCCGTTGGCCTGCCCGCGTGTTGCCGTTCGTGGCGATCATCGCGCTGATTCTCGTGACGACCCTGGTCAGCAGATACGGGACGTTCGACAAAATTCGACCTCGCCTTCTTGCTGCGTCGCTGCTCACGCTCGTCCTGGTGCTCAGAGCCGGTTCGTCGGGACCTGAATTGTTCGGACGGCACGTGGTGTCGGGGGTGTTCATCATCGTGGTGGGCGGATGTGCTCTCTATCTCGCACATCGCTTTTCGACGCGTGCCACGGCAGCGCTGCTGCTCGCCACCATCGCACCTGTCGCGATGTACCAGGTCGCCTCCTACGACCCCCCGTTCGACAAGTGGTGGCTGCCGACTTCCCAAGCCGAAGCCAAGGCCGAGTTCCCTCAATGGCAAGGCTCCACACTTCAGCTCGGGGACCGAACCCTGACCGAAACCAGCGCCACCAGCGAGGACGACCCCAAGCTTCCCTGGCATTCCCAGGTCTACGGCAACTCTGCCAAGATCATGGGCCTCGACTACGTCAATGCGTACACCCCGGTCGGGTACCTGGATTTCGCCAACCTGCTGTGCTTCGAACACGAAGGGTCCACCTGTCCAGACGCGCTGCGCCGCGTTTTTCAGGTGGACGCGTACACGGGCAAGACCTACGCAGATCTCATGAGGCTCGACCGAATCGTCGTGCAGAAGAACCAGTACCCACTGGCCGACACCCGGCAGGCACCCCCCGGTTGGACATGGGTCACCCCGCCCACGGAGGACGCCGAACGCCAGACCTACGTCCTCGAGCGCACCGATGGACTGATCCCCGACAGCACGGGCCGGGTGGTGGCCACTGTCGGCGCGACCGCCGTGCCGCAGTCGTCCAGCGCCGAGTCCGAGCACGTCCTGGTCAGCTCTCCCGCCGGCGGCAGCGTCGTATTCGCACGTCTCGCGTGGCCCGGGTACACCGCAACGCTCAACGGTGAACCTCTCCAGACGAAAGGCCTCGGCGACATCTTCCTGTACGTCGACCTACCGCCGGGCACGAACGACGCCGAGCTCGCCATCACGTTCACCCCACCGGGCCAGAAGCTCGGATTCGCCGGAATGGCAGGCGGCGTGCTGATCTTGATCGTGCTCGTCGTGATGGATGTACGACGACGCCGGACGGAAAAGACGCAGGTCAGCAAGCCAGACGAAGAAAACCTCGATCCCGAATCCGCGGAGCACAGCACCTCCGCAACGAACAGCTAGGCTTCCAACCTGTGACACCCTCGTCCAACGCTGCCCCGGAGCCACATCGAATCTCGATCGTGGTGCCGGTCTACCAGGGTGAGCGGACGCTTGCCGCACTCGTCGACGAGATTCTCCCGTTGACGAAAATTACTCTCTCTCCCGCCGGCAGACCGCTGATCGTCGAGGAAGTTCTTCTGGTCTTCGATCACGGGCCGGACAACTCCGCCGACAGGATCCGCGAGCTCACCGCGACGCATTCGTTCGTCCGCGGCGTCTGGCTCAGCAGAAACTTCGGGCAGCACCCCGCAACGCTCGCCGGAATGGCATCGAGCGGCGGCGAATGGATCGTCACCATGGACGAGGACGGCCAACACGACCCGGCCGCTATCGGCAGCTTGCTGGACACAGCACTCGACCGTCAGTCGTCCGTCGTCTACGCGAAGCCGACAAACGCTGCGCCACATGGCATGTGGCGTAACACGGCGTCACGCGGGTCGAAGTGGCTGATCGCCAAAGCAATGGCAGCGGACAACACCGTGAGCTACCAGAGCTATCGATTGGTACTCGGCGAGGTCGGCCGATCCGTTGCCGCGTACGCCGGCTCGGAGGCGTACCTGGACGTTGCACTCGGCTGGATCGCGGGCGATGTCACCACAAGCCCCGTCGCATTGCGAGAAGAACAGGGTCGCCGCTCGGGCTATCGACTCCGAACTCTGCTTTCCCACTTCTGGCGGATGGTGCTCTCCAGCGGTACGAAGGGACTTCGGCTGGTCAGTTTCATCGGTGTCGCATTTGCTCTGCTCGGCCTGGTGCTGGTCCTGTGGGTACTGGCGTCGTACCTGCTGTTCGACCTCGGTTCCGAGGTTCGAGGGTGGGCGTCGACCATGGTAATTCTGCTCTTCGGTTTCGGGGCCACTCTGTTCTCGCTGGGCGTCGTCGCCGAATACGTCGGCGTGAACGTCAAGACAGCCATGGGCAAACCGCCGTATCTGATCGTCGCCGACCCCGCTGACGGTCCGCTGGGCAGGACCGGTTCCACGACGAACTCCACCCCACCAGAATCCACGCCCTCGGCATGAGTTCGACCCATACCTGGATCGTCGGGAGCGGCGGGCTGTTGGGTTCGGCGGTCGTTCGCGAACTACGTCGCCGGGGCCACTGCGTCCACACGAGCATCGTGCCGTGGGCGGATCATCGTTCGGCGCGGACCACGCTGCTGGAGCACTGCGCTACCTTCTTCGCCACATCCGAGAACGCCGACTGGAACATCGTATGGGCCGCCGGAGCAGGCGTGAACGGCACGAGCGACGCCCAATTCGCGTCCGAGAACGAACTGATCGCCGACGTGCTCGGTCTTGTCGACCGGATCGCGGCGCGTGACGGCACGTTCTTCCTCGCATCCTCGGCGGGCGGCGTGTACGCGGGATCGACGGGGGCGCCTCATCACGAGGGAACCACACCGATTCCGCTCGGGGGCTACGGCCACGCGAAGCTCGACTCCGAAAAGCTCGCCACGGACTTCGGGGTGTCCACCGGCTGCAACGTGGTCATCGGACGATTCGCGAATCTCTACGGACCCGGGCAGAACCTCGCGAAACCGCAGGGACTCATCTCACATCTGTGCCGCGGATACCTCATGGCGGCACCGGTGTCGATCTACGTCCCGATGGACACGCTTCGCGACTACCTGTTCGTCAGCGATGCCGCGGAGATGGTTGCGGACGCACTGAACAAATCGGCGACGAGGAAGTCGGCACCCGTCACCAAGATCTTCGCGTCAGGGCACGCCGTTACCATCGGATCGATCCTCGGAGCGTGCCGCACGGTGTTTCGCCGACGCCCCAATGTGGTTCTCGCAGCGTCACCGCTGTCCGCGTTCCAAGGGCGAGACCTTCGCCTGCGCTCGACGGTCTGGACCGACATCGACCGCAGAACGCATCGAACGTTGCCTGCAGGTATCGACGCCACCTTGCACGCCACTCGCCGAGCACTGGGGGCAGGTCGATGACCGAGAATGCAGCACCGCCTGCAGGTATGAGCGGTGAGCCGGGGCCTCTGATGCGCATCGTCAAGAATCAGGCTTTGGCGTTTCTTCTCGTAGGCGGAGCGAACACCGCTCTCGGTACAGGCTGGTTCATCGTCTGGCAGCTGCTGATCGGTGAGCGCTACGGTTACCACGCAGCGATCGTTCTCGGGTACCTGTGCAACGTACTGTGCGCCTTTGCGATGTACCGCTACTTGGTCTTTCGCGTTCGCGGACATATTCTCCGCGATCTCTTCAGATTCTTCGTGGTCAATTTCGGCGCGTTCCTCGCCAACATCTCGTTGATGACCGTCGCAGTCTCGATTCTGCACTTCCCGCCCATCCCTTCACAATTGGTCGTCACCGCGATCATGGCCGTGGTCAGCTTCTTCGGCTATCGTGATTTCTCGTTTCGCAGAAAGAGGCAAACGCAATGACACCCCGGGTCTCCGTCGTCGTTCCGTCCTACAACAACGCCGAGTACATCGACGAGACGATCGAATCGATTCTGGGACAAACGTTCACCGATTTCGAACTGATCATCGCCGATCATTCCTCCACCGATGGAACGATGGCAGCGATCGAGAAGTACGACGACCCTCGCATCCGGGTGCTGACGACCGAATCCGGCGGTGGCGCCAAGAGAAACTGGGACAGAGTCACGGCCGAGGCAACGGGCGATCTCGTCAAATTGGTGTGCGGCGACGACACCATCTTTCCGTCGTCGCTGGCCACACAGGTCGCCGCCTTCGACGAGCATCCCACGGCTGTGCTGGTGGCATCGCAACGCACCCTCATCGACGCAAACGGGAAGACCGTCATCGCAGCCCGTGGTCTGGGCGGGCTGACGGGACTCGTGTCGGGCAGAACCGCGGCGCGCGCGGCAGTTCGAGCGGGTGCCAACATATTCGGCGAGCCGGGGTGCGTGCTGATGAAGCGC
Source organism: Rhodococcus sp. (in: high G+C Gram-positive bacteria) (assembly GCF_023264675.1). GTDB lineage: Bacteria > Actinomycetota > Actinomycetes > Mycobacteriales > Mycobacteriaceae > Rhodococcoides. The sequence goes on along the minus strand of NZ_JAHFVG010000010.1, from coordinate 15,594 downwards.
GACATACTGGAGAAAGTCGGCTCCTGGGACAACTCACACCCCTACCTGATCGACCAAGCAACCTTCATCGCCGTAGCCCTACAGGGCGACGTCGTGGCCATCGCGGAACCATTGGCGTCGTTCCGAATCAACGCCGGTCAGTGGAGTGTCGAACTTGCGACGCAGCAAGCCCGCCAAGCCGCCGACTTTCATCGGATGCTGAGCGCAGCGGCACCAGGCCTGTTGTCCAGCAATGATATTCGCCTCGGCAACGCGAAGGCCCTCATCACTTCCTTCATGCGTCGTGCGGTCTACATCCTGCTGCGCCGCCGCATGTCGAAGAGCTAGGGAAGCACCGACTCCGTTGCCGCATAGTTGGTCTCCGTGGTGTCCTTCTGCGGGCGCCACCAGTCCTCGTTGTCGCGGTACCAGTCGACAGTTGCCTTCAGTCCGCTGCGGAAGTCGACGTACTGAGGTGTCCAGCCGAGCTCGGTGCGGAGTTTGGTGGAGTCGATGGCGTAACGCAGATCGTGACCGGGTCGGTCGGTGACGAAGTCGAACGCGTCGGCGGCTTGGCCGGTCTCTTCGAGGATGGTCTCGAGTACCGCGCGGTTGTTCTTCTCGCCGTCGGCGCCGATCAGGTAGGTCTCCCCGAGGGCACCTTTGTCGATGATGGTCCAGACGGCGCTGTTGTGGTCGTCGACGTGGATCCAGTCTCGGACGTTCTGGCCGGCGCCGTAGAGCTTGGGGCGCAACCCGCTCAGGACGTTGGTGATCTGACGTGGAATGAACTTCTCCACGTGCTGGTAGGGGCCGTAGTTGTTGGAGCAATTCGAGATGGTGGCCTTGACGCCGAAGCTGCGAGCCCACGCGCGGACCAGCAGGTCGCTCGATGCTTTGGTCGAGGAGTACGGGCTCGACGGGTTGTACGGGGTGTTCTCGGTGAAGCGAGCCGGGTCATCGAGCTCGAGATCGCCGTAGACCTCGTCGGTGGAGATGTGGTGGTAGCGGACATCGTGCTCGCGGACCGCTTGGAGCAACGTCGTGGTGCCGATGACGTTGGTGTGGACGAACGGCCAGGGGTTGGCGAGGCTGTTGTCGTTGTGGGACTCGGCTGCGAAATGGACGACGAGATCGGTGTCCTCGACCAGCCCGTTCACCAGGTCCTGATCTGCGACGTCGCCTTCGACGAACTCGATCTTGTCGGCGACCGGAGCGAGAGAGGCCCTGTTTCCGGCGTAGGTCAGCTTGTCCAGGACTGTGATCTCGACGTCAGGGCGCTGCGCGACGGTCAGATGGACGAAGTTCGCACCGATGAAGCCGGCACCCCCGGTCACAAGCAGTTTCATGGGGACGACCATACCGGGCTGCCCGGTTCCGAGCCGTTCTTGTCGGAGGGGCCGTGTTAGCGTTCCGTCGACTTCGGGGGGAGTGTCATGGGCCTGCGTAAGAAACTTGTGTCGTTGGCGGGAAGCATTGCTGTGTTCAGCGCAGTGCTGTGGGGTATCCCCAAACTCGCGCCGGACGTGCCCGACAGGTATGAGGGGGTTTCGCTTCCGGTTCCACCTTCGACTTCGAGGGTCGGGCCGAAGACGACGTCGGCTCCCCTGCCGCCGGGATTTCCGTCGATGGACCGGCCACCGCCCGAAATCGAAGTCCCGGATGGGCAGCCGCAGCCCATCGAAACCAAATTCGGGCTGACGTACGACATACCTGCTGATTGGCAGAATGCATCCACTGGCTACGGAGGGTGGGAGGACGCCACCGGTTGGTCGATTGTCTACGGAGCAATCGGACGGTTCGGATACGAATCGTGCAGCGAACAAAATGGGTCGACACTCGGCCTCAGCGGCGCGACAGGATCCGCCGACAACGATCTCGTTCGCGTGGCGACCGAACATTCACGGAATTCGTCGCGAATATTCAGCGCGGATGCGCCCGGCACGGAACCCACGGTGACGTTCTCGGAGCCCGAAGAGGTCACCGTCGCGGGAAGCCGCGGAGTCCGAATTACGGCGACGATCGACAATATCGTTCAAGACTCACCATGCGACCCGCCGTCGGCAGTTTTCGACGTTGTGGCAACCGAGTCCTACGCAACTGCTCTTACAGCCGTCTTCATGGTCCAACTCGACCAAGGTGTCGATGATGCTGCCGATCGTGCTGTGGCGGATCGAATCTTTTCCACAATCAGGAGGAGTTGACATGTCGGAGGATCTATACACAGATAGTTTTGAAATCGCCGGCCTCGGAAGATTGGTCGGCAACATCGGCACGGAGACCCTGGCGAGCCATCGGTACATCATCGATCATGCTGGACTGAGCGACTCCATTCCCGGACAGATTCTTCAGCGTCTGGCCGGCTTCGTCGCCGATTACCAGGAGTTGAGCCGAAGTCGCCACGTCCACCTCACTGCCAACTGCATCAGCGTCGGCGACGAATTACGGAAGGCTGCTTGGCTTTACGACGATCAAGAGAAGAAGAACTACGACGCGTTCAATGCGCACGTCGGTCTCCTCCCTTTCCCCCTCGCGCAACCCGGGACATCCGAGACGCCTGCGGTCGGTTCCGTCGACGAGTATCACTCCGTCGCCGATTACGGATCACCGGAGGGCATCGACTACCCGCCACCGGCCCCGGCCGTCGACGACACCCGCGAAGCGATCGACGAGGTCGCCGGATGGTTGGGGGAAATCGATCGAACGATCTTCGAACTGTCGGGCTGGAGTCCACTCAACGACGCGACCATCCCGATCACCGGCAATTGGAACGAAATTCGTCGCCTCGGGCAAGCTTTCGAGATCGCCGGTAACGCGATGGAATCCGGTGCTGCATCGCTCGAGCGTGGAGTCCGCCGCGTGGACGAATACTGGAACGGACTGGCTGCACAGTCCTTCTCCGACTATGCCGGACGCCAAGTTGCCGCGATGTACTGGGAAGGACCCTGCGGCCGAACGATCAGTGCCCTGGCAGAGGCCATCGCCGACAAAATACGAGGCGCAGTTCAGGCGATCATCGCCAAAATCGTCGAGTTGCTGGAAGCAGAGGTCGACGTCGGATCCAGTCGAGGCGCAATCAAAGTCTTGGCCAAGAAGATCCCCGTTTTCGGCACGGCCTGGCAGATCGAGTCGATACTCGAAATATGCTGGCAGGCGATGGATTTGACCATGGACCTCGTTCACGCGATCGAGCGAGTGGTCGACGACTTCGGGCAGTTCTTGAATGCGATCACCGACCCGACAGGCACCATCGACCGAAGCATCGAAGAACACCTCACTCCGTTGACCAACGTCCTCGACATGGGAAAGACTGCAATCGACACCGGAAAGACGGCCGACATCACTCCATTGCTCGCTACCCCCGACGAGGGGTTCTCTGTTGGACAGGGCACCGCTCCGTGGCAAGACGCATGATGGACGACCTCGCAGCAACGGCTGCTCGGGACCGTGTCCTCGGTTCCCTTGATCGGCTCGATGCATCCCGTCGGCGTGCGGAGCATACGAGTATCGGCGCGTCCGGGAAGCGCACGTCCGTCACCGAGGCGCTGTTGGCCAGGCTGTCGGCCTCGGCGAGGGCAACTCCTGAGCTTCGCGCATTCGCATCGCAGGTTGCTGTCGGAAACACCACATGGGACCGCATCGAAGTCGACGCCGATCCCGTTCCACCGGAGGTATCCGAGCTTCGTTCCGACCCGCACGTCGATTGGCCGACCAACTGGCCTTTACACGCCGACGAAGAGCCATATCGCATTCCCTGGCAGTGAGCGCGAGTGCGCGAAGACCCTGCTGATCTGGGAGACTGCTCACCTATGCGGGGAATCATTTTGGCGGGCGGTACGGGTTCGCGTCTTCATCCGATCACGATGGGCATCAGTAAGCAGCTCGTCCCGGTCTACGACAAACCGATGATCTACTACCCGCTCTCGACGCTGATTCTGGCGAACATTCGCGACATCCTGATCATCACCACCCCCCAGGACTCGGAGCAGTTCCAACGCCTCCTCGGCGACGGCTCCCAGTTCGGCATCAACCTCACCTACAAAGTCCAACACGAACCGAACGGCCTCGCCCAGGCCTTCGTCCTCGGCGCCGACCACATCGGCACCGACAGCGCCGCACTCGTACTCGGCGACAACATCTTCTACGGACCTGGCCTGGGCTCCCAACTCGGCCGCTTCGGCAACATCGACGGCGGCGCCGTCTTCGCCTATCAGGTCAAAGACCCCTCCGCGTACGGTGTCATCGAATTCGACTCCGACGGCACCGCCATCTCCCTGGAGGAGAAGCCGGCGATCCCGAAATCGAACTTCTCCGTCCCCGGCCTCTACTTCTACGACAACGACGTCCTGGCCATCGCCCGCGACCTGGCACCCTCGGCTCGCGGTGAATACGAGATCACCGACGTCAACCGCCATTATCTCGATGCCGGGAAACTCGCCGTCCAGGTTCTGCCCCGCGGCACCGCCTGGCTCGACACCGGTACCTTCGATTCCCTCCTCGATGCCTCCAACTATGTCCGCACCATCGAGCAACGCCAAGGTATGAAGATCGGCGCCCCCGAGGAAGTGTCGTGGCGTCGTGGTTTCATCACCGACGACGAGCTGCGGGAACGAGCGGACACACTCGTCAAATCCGGATACGGGCAGTACCTGCTCGATCTCCTCGATCACGGTAAGTGAGAAATCTGTTTCCATGAGTTTTCGTGAATTGAAGATCAGCGGTGCCTACGAGTTCACACCACGCCAGTTCGGTGACGATCGCGGTGTGTTCTTCGAATGGTTCAAATCCTCCGCGTTCACCGAGGCCGTGGGCCGCCCGCTGGCGCTGGAGCAGGCGAACTGTTCGGTGTCCGCCGCCGGGGTACTACGCGGGATCCACTTCACCGACACCCCTCCCGGGCAAGCGAAATACGTCACGTGTGTGAAGGGTGCGTTCCTCGATGTGATCGTCGACCTGCGGGTCGGGTCGCCGACGTTCGGGCAGTGGGACAGTGTGCTCATCGACGACGTCGATCGCCGGGCGGTGTACCTGCCGGAAGGTCTCGGGCATGCGATCTTGTCCCTCGAGGACGGGTCGACGGTGATGTATCTGTGCTCGATCGAATACACCCCGAGCCTGGACCGCGACCTGAACCCCCTCGATCCGGATCTGGGGATCGACTGGCCCACCCTCGCCCGCGACGGATCGGCGTTGGAGTACCAACTCTCCGACAAAGACCGCGCCGCGCCCTCACTGGCCCAGTCCATCGACGCCGGATACCTCCCCACCTACGACGCCTGACCCACAGCCGCGCAGGTTCCAGCTAACCGCGCACGTTGCAACCTGCGCCACACACTGCAACCTGCGCGACAAGATCCGCAACAACCAACCGCGCACGTTCCAGCCATCCGCGCACACTGCAACCTGCGCCACACACTGCAACCTGCGCGACAAGACCCGGAGCAACCAACCGCGCAGGTTCCAGCCAACCGCGCACGTTGCAACCTGCGCCAGCAGAGCGCGGACTAGCGAATTTTGAAGATCACCACACGCTGGACGACGAAGTTGATGACCGTCGCGGTCCCCTGCGCCACCACGAAGGCGATGTTGGAGTACCAGAAGCCGTCGGAGAAGACGTTGTACAGCCAGGTATAGATGCCGACCTGGACGGCAAAGGTCGCGGCGTAGAGAGCAACGACCGCCATGAAGCGCGCCCGTGACGGCGCAGCATTGAACGTCCAGCGCCGATTGATGAGGTAGGCCGTCGTCGTACCGAGGATGAAGCCTATTGCTTTCGCCAGCGTCACGCCGACGCCGAACACGAAGTGAAGCAGCAGGTTGAGGCCCTGGTCGACGATCGCGGAGAGCACACCCGTCGCCAAGAATCGCAGAATCTGCGTCTTGAGGTCAAGGGCCTCGTCGGCGATATTTTCCGTGAGCGGCAGTTCGACGGGCAACGGGACGTGATGCTGGAGCTCTTCGTCCTCGGCTGACCAGTCGTCGTTCTGAGAGGTGGTGGACACGGTAATTGAGACTAGCGGTACTCCGACTGATGCAACCGTCAACTACAACCCGATTGTGTTCGTCGTACAGGAATAGAAACAGCAGCCACAGATCCGATGCTAGTCTGCGGGTGGCGCGAGAATGACAGATTCAGCAAAACAAGGGGAGAGGTCCTGCCAATGCACCGCAGCGTGTGCGATACACATGTGGTCGTGCTAGCCCGGCTCGTCGCGTGAGGTCCGTAATTCGCTGGGCGGGTAGCAAGCGCAGACTTCTGCCCCTGCTCATGGAGTGCGTACCCAGCAGCTACAACACATACTTTGAGCCTTTCGCAGGCTCCGCCTCGCTGTTCTTTGATCTTCTGCCGCAACGCGCCGTAATCAGCGATATAAACTCGGAACTGATCACCGCCTACCAAGTAATCCGCGAACAGCCCAGAGCTGCACATTGCGCACTTGCCGAAATGAAGCCACTCACCAGCGAGTACTACAGAATTCGATCCCTCAATCCGTCATCAATGAGTAGATTCGACCGCTCGATCCGGTTTCTCTACCTAAATAGATACGGTTTCAATGGTATCTACAGAACGAATCGCCAGGGCCAATTCAATGTTCCGATGGGTTCGCGGTCTGGAACTCTGCCGACGATCGAAGAATACGTGCAGTGCGCAAGCATTCTAAAGACCGCCAGCTTGCGAACCTGGGACTATCGACGCGCGACCAGTCGGGCCACAAGGAACGACCTTGTTTACCTCGATCCGCCCTACGCCACGGCGATAAGACCTCGATACGGCGAGTACGGTTACGCTTCATACTCAGCGACCCAGTTGAAGAAACTCATCGCTCGACTGCATGATCTCGACGATCGTGGCGTTAAAGTCATCCTGTCGTACTCTGCTGAACCCGAATTACTTGAGGCGCTATCGGATTGGGGCATCTTACATTTGTCAATCCAAAGAACTATCGCTGCAAACAACGATAAACGAATGCGCACAATTGAAATCCTTGCTACAAACTCAGCGTCCACTGCTCAGTTATCGAGCTTTACCTCAGCAGACAAAAACGGGATATCGAGTTTACAACTCGACAAAGATAGAATGTTGTGTGCGAATTGAAACTTCTGCTTATTAGTGACCTCCACGCATTCACGCCCAGCAAAGAGGTAACCCGGCCACCGTCCTATCTGGAAGTAGGGCGTCCTGAAGACTCTGCAGCCATGCACCCGTTCGCAGATCTCCTTAATTTTATAGAACTACATGAGACTAAATTGGACTATGTAGTTTGCTGTGGGGATATTTCCGACAGAGCAGATCCTGCCGGAACTCAGTATTCCTGGCGATGGCTTAATAGAATCAAAGATGCAACCAGCGCAGAGAGACTACTGATCGTCTCCGGAAATCACGATCTCGACTCACGTCATCAACACAACAAGTTCGATGCAAGGGGCATGCTACAAAGCTTGACCCCACAATACCCGTTGACGGAAACAGAACTGGCCGATAAATATTGGGCGCGGAATTTCGTAATCCTCGACGATACCGACTATCGAATTCTTCTTATCAACACCAGCGCCTATCACGGGACAGCTGAGGAATACATGCACGGGCGCATTAGCGACCGCACGAGTCAGGCTATCGAACAAGAGTTAGACAGCATGGGGCATCGAAATCTCAACATAGCAATCTGCCACCATCATCCCGTCAAGTTCGGTTCGTTTGATAACCAAGACAATAGCGAGATACGCGGCGCCGAGAAGCTGCTCAGCATCCTGGATGACGGACCATACGGGGATTGGGTGTTCCTTCACGGACACCGCCATTTCCCCGACATCCTTTACGCACAAGGGGGCGCTCGGTCCCCTATCATTTTTTCTGCCGGCTCCTTCTCCGCAACCCTCCACGACGAGATAAGTAGTCGGACCAACAACCAGTTTTACATAATCGACCTTGAAATTGACCCTGATGCCGGCACGGGTGTGCAAGCCACGTTCGAAGCATGGGACTGGATTCCGAATGTCGGAATCCAAACCCCAAACTCCAAGAACGCAGGCCTGCCGAACGTTGGCGGATTTGGCAACAGATCCGGGGGCATTGAGATGGCCAGCCAGATCGCCGAGTTCTATGACTCGGCTGACGAGAGGTTTATTGAGTGGGATGAACTTTGCAGTGCAATACCTCAGATCAGATATCTGATGCCGCGCGATCTAAGGGTTTGCCTCAGAAGTCTGCGCGAAACCCACGATTTCAAGATCCACACAGACGAGGATAGCGGACAGATAGCTCAGTTAGGGAAAAAGAAGTGAGCATCAACTACTCAGCTCCGAGCCCATTTGAATCATTTAATGCGCGCGCACTCTCTGCGCCGCTCGTGGCGCGAACTTTTGTGCCACCAGGGCACTTCTCTAGGCTAGTTCAACGTCGACATCATCTGCTTATCGGTCCACGCGGCAGTGGAAAAACGACACTTCTAAAGATGTTGCAGCCTGCTGCTCTTAACGCCTGGAACCACATTGACGCCGAAGACTACCGAGCCAAGGTCGACTATACAGGGGTTTTTATACCCACTGATATATCCTGGCAAAGCCAGTTAACCTCCCTTACCGAAGGTGGCTTGACTTCCGCGGAAGCCCTGTTGATCGTTCGAGCCTCCTTCACGACCAGTGTCTTATTGGCCTGCGTAACCTCTCTAAGCTATCGCAATAACCGAAAGACAACCAGCAAAACAGGGTTTAGACAAATTGAGATATCGAAAATATCGGAATCCGACATCTCTGATATGTTGGGAGGTTCATGGCACCTGGAAGTTGACATACCAAGTTTGACTGGCCTCCAGTTCGCTTTAAGAAATCGCCTTTCACAGCTGAACTCATTCGCCAATCGTGAGCTTGTTCTCGGCATTACGGGCAGAACCGAACGACTATCCTCGGCACAGTCTCTCCATTTGAGCTTCTTACCTTGCGTCTCTCTATTTCTAGATGCAGTCGAGATCGCAATACCCGAAACCTCAGGTCAGCGGTGGGCACTATTATTCGACGAGCTCGAACTCGCTCCTGGATCTGTTAGAGAAGAGCTGTTTCGCGCCCTGCGTAGCGTTGACGAACGGCTGCTTTTCAAGCTGTCAATCAGCCCATACAGCAGGGAACATACTGTACTTTCCGACCCGTCGTCTGCAATGCCAGGTCATGATCATGACGAGATTAACTTAACATACGCCAACCCCAACGACTCCAAGGATTTCTGCGATGCGCTATTCGGCCAGATGCTAGGTATTGACGGTTGGGAGATGACGGATGCAGATCGGATACTTGGTGAATCGGAATTTGCGCGTGAACACGCGGACAGCGGCGATGGCTTCCGCGCGTACGGCCCGAAATCGCGAGTTGGTATGCAATTCCGAAAACTATATGACTCTGATCAAAGCTTTCAAAAATATATAGATGATCGAGACATCGACATTGAGCGTTTACACGAACTTCCCTCAGAAATAATGGATAAGAACGTTAGAAAGCTTCGGTCTCTGGTTGCGGTTCGCACGACATTCCGAACCCCAGATTCAGTGCACGAAAACACTAGACGTAGAGTCCGCGGCCGGCGCGCACCTGCTCTGTACGCCGGTTCGCGTGCCTTGTTTGCAATGTCTGAAGGAAATCCGAGATGGCTAATAGGTGTCGTCTCCCAGTTGTTAATTCAGGTTGATGAAAAGGACCGGAGGGTTCCCGCATCCCTACAATCTCACGAAATTCAACAGGTATCCGATAGATTTCGCGCTTTGCTTAAAACTATACCAACCCCAATGTCTCCTAAATCATTTCGTGGCGTTCTCTCGATTCTCGATGAGATTGGCTTGTTTGTTTTCGACCAAGTCGTTCGTGATAGCTTTACACCTGACCCAGTAGGCTCGTTCATCGTTGACTCTAAGGCACCCGACTGGATTATAGACATAATTGGGAAATCGCTGAATGCTGGAGCAATTGTTTATGTTCCCGACTCTGATGCAAGCCCGATGTTGTCGTCGCTTAGGGGCAAAAGGTTCAGGATATCGTATGTGCTAAGTCCCTACTACGAGATACCCATCCTCCAGATGAGAGCGATTTCTTTGAGCACAATACTGAAACGGCGATCGGTCACCCTTGAGGGCCAGATGGAGCTCGGTGATACTAATGATTTTTAGCATTCCAACTATCTCGGTCTTCGACAAGACAGATTCCGACCCCGCCATTTATGACATGTTGATCGTGTCTTTAGGATATGAAAACAGATCGTCCCATGTTGGCCTGGAACTCAGCGCCAATGCGACAGTAAAACTTGCGGCGGCATTCGATCGACGTCACTCTGCATCGTATGAAGAGAATCGCATACGGCTGTCAGCGGCCGGATTTGTCATATTTGAATCCTCCGACGGTGAAATCAAGGATTTGATCGCTTCCCAAATTAAGGCGGCGCTCGTCCAAAAACCGAAGGATCTACGTATCGGAATCGATATCTCAAGCATGACCAGGGTAAGAATTGCAAACTGCCTTCTTGGGATAGCTTCAGGTGTTGGTGCTGACCGTGTCCGCGTAGATTTCTTGTATGCTCCAGCGGAGTTTCGAGAGCCTACCGCAAATAACGCTAGCGCGGACATATCCGAGCCAGTTTGTGTGGAGTTGTCTGGGTGGAGTGACAACCCGGCGCTTCCTTCGGCGCTCGTTGTTGGCCTCGGCTACGAGCCAGAGCGCGCTGTGGGGGCCGCCGAATTTTTAGATGCGGCGCGCATCTGGGCTCTTAGCCCGCGGTCGTCAGATCAACGATACGACCGCGCTGTTGGAGAGTCGAATCGATCGCTTCTCGATTCGACGCCTCGACCCAAGATTGTTTACTATCCTGTCAATGACCCTTTCGAAACGTACTTCATCATCGATGAGCTTGTACGGGGGTTAATCCGCGGATCCCGGGTTACTCTTTTGCCGTTTGGACCGAAAATTCTGGCTCTCTGCGCAATGATCAGTGCTTTCAATCGCTATCCCAGCGTCACAGTCTGGAGAGTGAGCGGATTCGCCGACACCGCAGACGATAGTGAAATCGATTGCGCTGCACAAGGTCCGATATACAGTCTTCGTACTGAAATTACAGTTAACCAGAAGATACTGAATTCAATTATGAATCCAGATAGCTTAAACCAGTTATAGACGTTGCATTTCAGGTTCTGATTCTCCTTACAATTTCATTCACTGCTCTGGTCGTCGCTACTTGATCGCGCGCCTGGCGACGTTGAAACATCCAGTTCGGTACGCGCCCGGCCTTAGCTCTCAAAGCGGTGATTTGCTGCTGGATCGACTCGACCTCCCCCATCAAAAGGTTATCGTCCTGGTCGGTAAGACTATTCTGCGGCCCCGAAGGAACCGTGCTCAGAATTTGGGACACCCGTATTGCGAGAGCAGCTTTTGCCTGAATCACCCTGCGATTATTGTATATAACCAGTATCAGGAGGACAGGGAGCGATAGCCCCGGAAGCAACCACAACCGACCAAGATCACGGACAGTCCAGTCACCTTCGATCGCAACTACCAGACCTGCAACGATCCAGACAGAGAGCGCCGTGATGTTGGCGTTGACCCATGTAGCACGCAAAGGCCCATCCCATTGCAGATTCTGGCGTTGACATAAAAGCGCACCGTACGAACGGGGAAGACCGCACACATCCGCATACCAGTCTTGCCTAGATGGTCCTTGATACTTGTCGGACCACCTGATAACAGCCTCGATTGAAAATTGCGACGAAGTGTCGGGCCTCACCAGGCCATAGACAGCTCGATCGAATTCGTCCTGCACCTTCGCACCCATTTCAGTGCGATTCTGGCCTACAACCGTCACGACACTTACGACAACCGTGCCCGCTCCGCCCAACCAGGCCATCAGCGAGGTTGATACTCCTGCGATTGCTACCGTAGTGGCGGCGGCTGTCGTAAGAATAGCGATTATGTACCTGGCTGCGAGAATGCGGTGGCTTACGCCGTGCAAGTAGAACGCCGCGTGCAGCCGGCTCAGCACGGCCGGCTGGGTCTGGAGTTCGTTTACAGCCGATGACTTCCACGGTTCAACTTGACTCACGCTTAATCCCCTTGCCGGAAGTACCGGTACGACTCAATGCCGATTGGATACGAAGACTACGTGGTCGGCAAGCCCCGTCAACAGGAGCGCTCCTCGAGCTAGTCATGGGAATGACCTTGGGGCTTCTGAGTTCATTTTCGAACTGTGGAGACGAGCACCGCTCGATGTTTCGTCGAGAGCGGGTACCCTCTAACCCGATGTCCACGACAGCCGACGACGCCCTCTTCCCCCTGGAACCACAGGCCGGGAACACTGCGCCGCTACCCACGCAGACCCGCACGATCTCCGGTTTCGGGCGTACCGCCCCTTCCACCGGTGAGGTGCTCGCCACTTCCGACCCCGAGCTCATCGCGAACGCGGTCAAGCAGGTTGCCGAGCAGAACGACAGCAAGCCGTCCCACCTCCGGCGCGGCGTCATCGCTCGCGGTCTGGGTCGGTCGTACGGCGACAATGCTCAGAACTCCGGCGGGCTCGTCATCGACATGACGTCGCTCAACCGGATCTACAGCATCGACGCTTCGACTCGCATCGTCGATCTCGACGGCGGCGTCAGCCTCGATCAGCTGATGCGCGCTGCACTCCCGTTCGGCCTGTGGGTTCCGGTGCTCCCGGGCACCCGCCAGGTCACCATCGGTGGAGCGATCGGCTGCGACATCCACGGCAAGAACCATCACAGCGCCGGTAGCTTCGGCAACCACGTTCGCTCGATGCAGTTGCTCACCGCGGACGGTCAAATCCGGCATCTGACGCCGTCGGGCAAGAACGCGAAGCTTTTCTGGGCGACGGTCGGCGGCAATGGTCTGACGGGCATCATCCTGCGGGCGACGATCGAGATGACGCCGACGGAGACTGCTTACTTCCTCAACGACGGCATCCGCACCGAGAGCCTCGACGAGACGGTCGCCGCTCACCAGGACGGTACCGAGGACAACTACACGTACTCGAGTGCGTGGTTCGACGTCATGAGCGGGCCGCCCAAGCTCGGACGCGCGACGATCACGCGTGGTTCATTGGCGAAATTCGACGAACTGCCGGCCAAACTGCAGAAGGACCCGCTGAAGTTCGACGCGCCTCAGTTGCTGACGGTGCCGGACGTCTTCCCGATCAGCGGTCTGAACAAGTTGTCGATGAGCGTGATCGGCGAGGCTTACTACCGCATGGGCGGGAATTACACCGGCAAGGTCCAGAATCTCACGCAGTTCTATCACCCGCTCGATCTCGTCGGTGAGTGGAATCGCGGCTACGGCCCCAAGGGATTCCTTCAGTACCAGTTCCTGGTTCCTACCGAGGCACTCGAAGAATTCAAGGACATCATCAGATTCATTCAGCGCTCCGGCCAGTACTCGGCGCTGAACGTTTTCAAGCTGTTCGGACCGGGAAACAAAGCGCCGCTGAGCTTCCCGATGGCCGGCTGGAACGTCGCGATGGACTTCCCGATCAAGGCCGGACTCAACGAGATGGTCCGCGAACTCGACAAGCGCGTCCTCGAATTCGGCGGTCGCCTCTACACCGCCAAGGATTCGCGCACCGACGCCGAGACCTTCCACGCGATGTACCCGAAGATCGACGATTGGATCAAGACTCGTCGATCCGTAGACCCCACAGGCGTTTTCGCCTCCGATATGGCCAGAAGGTTGGAATTGTTGTGACGATCGACGCTGTGGGGAACCCGCAGACCATTCTCGTACTCGGTGGAACCAGCGAGATCGGTCTCGCCATCACCGAGGAGTACCTGTCGAAGTCACCGGCCCGCGTAATCCTCGCAGCGCTGCCGAACGACCCTCTCCGCGACGCCTCCGTCGCGCAGCTGAAAGCCAAGGGCGCCAAGGCCGTCGACGTCATCGACTTCGATGCGCTCGACACCGAGGCACACGCGAAGGTCATCGACGAGGCCTGGTCCAAAGGCGACGTCGACGTCGCCATCGTCGCGTTCGCGGTGGACTTCGACGCGGAACAGCTATGGCAGGACCAGCGCAAAGCAGTGCTCACCGCCAACATCAACTACACCGCATCGGTGTCGGTCGGTGTTCTCCTCGGCCAGAAGATGAAGGAGCAGGCCTACGGCCGCATCATCGTCATGTCCTCGGTCGCCGGTGAGCGCGTGCGTCGTTCCAACTTCGTCTACGGATCTACCAAAGCAGGTCTCGACGGCTTCTACCTGGGGCTCGGCGAGGCACTGCGCGAGTTCGGCCCACGCGTCACCGTCATCCGTCCCGGCATGGTGCGCACCAAGTTCAGCGCCCACGTCAAGGAAGCACCGCTGACGGTCGACAAGGAAGACATCGCCAAGTTGGCGGTGTCCGCGTCGCAGAAGGGCAAGGATCTGGTCTGGGCACCGGGCCCCTTCCGCTTCGTGATGATCGCGCTGCGGCACGTCCCGCGTCCGATCTTCCGCAAGCTCCCCATCTAGATGAAACGAGCGGTCGTAGCGGCTGTCGACGGCCTACTGGCCGCTCTCGTCGCCGTAGTGGTGGCGGCGGTCGGGTTGTACGCCTTCTCGCTGGTCGAGTGGCCGGCGTTCAACTCGTCCAACGTCACTCGCGCATTGACCACTCTCGGCCAGGTGGTGTGCGCGGTCGCCTTCGCCGCGGCAATCATTCTGTACCGCCGCGGCACACTGGAGTGGTTGGCCAAAGTTCTGACGTGGGGCGGACTGTCAGGATTCGTGACGGTCACCCTCGGAATGCCCTTGGCCGCAACGAAGCTGTACTTGTTCGGCATCTCCGTCGACCAGGAGTTTCGCACCGAGTATCTGACGCGGCTCACCGACTCGGCCGCCCTGCGCGATATGACGTACCAGGATATTCCGCCGTTCTACCCTGCCGGATGGTTCTGGATCGGCGGACGCGTCGGGAATCTACTCGGCATGGATGGCTGGGAAGTGTTCAAGCCGTTCGCAATCGGGTTCCTCGCCGTCACCGCCGTACTGGCCTTCACATTGTGGAAGCAACTGATCCGTGCAGATCTGGCCGTTGCCGTCAGCGCGGTCACCACGGCAATCGTCGTCGCCTATGCCTCCCCCGAGGCATACAGCGCGGTCATCGCTCTGCTGATCGCGCCGGCCCTCATCCTCGCGTGGGGTGCGCTGAATCGGACTTCCGCTGTCGGCATGAATGGACCATCGCAACGGTCAGACGGCTCCAATGGTCCATTGATGCCACAGGCCACAGCACCCAAGAACTGGGGCTGGGGAGCGGTCGTGGGCACCGGCTTGTTCCTCGGACTCGCCGCGACGTTCTACACCCTCTACCTCGGGCTGGCTGCATTCGCCGTCACGCTGATGGCCGTCGTATCGGCAATTCTCGGCATCCGTGCCCAGAAGACGTGGCGGGCCGCGATTCCCGTCGCCGTCAGGTTCGTCGCGATTGCTGCCATCTCCGGACTGGTCGCGCTGACGGTGTGGCTGCCCTATCTGATCGACGCCCTCACCGGCACGCCATCGACCTCGGGCACCGCGCTGCATTACCTCCCCGAATCCGGCGCGACTCTGCCGTTCCCGATGTTCGAGTTCTCACTGCTCGGCGCGCTGTGCATGGCCGGGACCC